>JAAWOU010000004.1 GCA_022799755.1 Lachnospiraceae bacterium | reverse complement strand
GCCCAGTAAAGGACAACTGCATTTCGAGTGCAGCTCGTTATGACCGCTTCGATAACTCTCCGTGTCATATCTGCAACATCAGCCCCAAAAAGACCTTTGAAAAAGGAGAGAGCTGACGGAGAGTGACTCCCTCTTCCGACGGATTTCCACCCACATCCCCCATTTTATAGCATTCGGACAATTTTTGCAAGAGCCAGATAGAGTTTTTTTACAGAAAGGTTGCAAAATGTTTCCAAAAAGGGTAAAATTTTATACAGACAAGTGTAAAAAGCGAAACATGCAAATAAAAATGATAGGAGGATATGAGACATGAAGAGAATCGGTATGTTGACCAGCGGCGGAGACTGTCAGGCGCTGAACGCGGCCATGAGGGGCGTGGTAAAGACGCTTTACAACAGTGACGAGCAGGTGGAGATCTACGGCTTTAAGGACGGCTACAAGGGCCTGATCTACAGCAAGTTCCAGATGCTCACCGGCAAGGACTTCTCCGGCATCCTGACCAAAGGCGGTACCATTTTGGGCACCTCCCGGACACCTTTCAAGACCATTCAGGATCCGGACGAGAACGGCCTGAATAAGGTGGAGGCCATGAAGCAGAATTACTACAAGCTCCAGCTGGACTGCCTGGTGGTATTGGGCGGCAACGGCACCCACAAGACGGCGAATCTCTTGAGCAAAGAGGGGCTCAATGTCATCACCCTGCCCAAGACCATCGACAATGATCTCTGGGGCACGGACATGACTTTCGGCTTCCAGAGCGCGGTGGACATTGCCACAGATGCCATCGACTATATCCACACCACAGCTGCGTCCCACAGCCGCGTCTTTATCGTGGAAGTCATGGGCCATAAGGTGGGGTGGCTGACCCTGAACGCCGGCATGGCCAGCGGTGCGGATATCATCCTGATCCCTGAGATTCCCTACGACATCAAGAAAGTGGTGGAGAAGATCGAAGACAGGAACAAGCGCGGCAGCGGCTTTACCATCATTGCCGTGGCGGAGGGTGCCATCTCCAAGGACGACGCGAAGCTCTCCAAGAAAGAATACAAGAAAAAGCTGGAGAAGATGACGCATCCCTCGGTGTCCTACGAGCTGGCCGAGGCCATCCAGAAGAAGACAGGCATAGAGGTCCGCGTCACCGTTCCCGGACATATGCAGCGCGGCGGCAGCCCCTGCCCTTATGACCGCGTGTTCGCCAGCCGCCTGGGAGCGGAGGCAGGCAAACTGATACTGGACAACCAGTACGGATTTATGGTAGGATACAAGAACCGCGAAGTGGTGCGGGTTCCCTTGGAGGATGTGGCAGGCAAATTAAAGGCCGTATCCCCGGATGCGTCCATCGTGAAAGAGGCCAAGCTTCTTGGCATCTGCTTCGGTGACTGACAGGAAAGACGGAATCAGATTATGGCTATATGAGAAAGCGAACCCCTCTCCCGGGGCGGGTCTGCCGCTTTGGGAGAGGCGGCTTGCGGCAATGGAAGGCATGCGCAAGTATGCCTTCCATAAATATTCGGCTTTCCGGGGTTGACAGGGCAAAAAAGGTTGCTGTTCACGGCTTCGCCCTTAAGGCCTGTCTGCGCGGAGGGGCGTAAGGGATGGGCTGTGCAGCGGCGGGAAGCAGGCGGGCCCTGGAAAGGGCACCCCCATGGAAGCGGAGAGAGATCTGGATAAGTGAGGAAGAATTCTATGTCATACATGGCGCTATACCGGAAGTTCCGCCCGGACACCCTTGCGGACGTAAAGGGGCAGGATCATATCGTGACCACGCTGAAGAACCAGCTGGCGGCAGGCCGCATCGGACATGCCTATCTGTTCACCGGCACCCGGGGCACAGGCAAGACCACCGTGGCGAAGATTCTCGCTCGGGCAGTGAACTGCGAGAACCCCTCAACCGAGGGACCCTGTGGGGAATGCCGTATCTGCCGCGCCATCGCCGCGGGAGCCAGCATGAACGTGATTGAGATAGACGCCGCTTCCAACAACGGCGTGGACAATATTCGCGAGATTGTGGAGGAGGTTTCCTACTCCCCGGCGGAGGGAAAGTACAAGGTCTATATCATCGATGAGGTGCATATGCTTTCTGCGGGGGCTTTCAACGCCCTTTTGAAGACGCTGGAGGAGCCGCCCTCCTATGTGATCTTCATCCTGGCCACCACAGAGGTGCACAAGCTTCCCATCACCATTCTCTCCCGGTGTCAGAGATATGATTTCAAGCGCATCCCCATAGATACCATCACGGACAGGATGCAGGAACTCACCAAGGAAGAGGGCGTGCAGGTGGAGGACAGGGCGCTGCGCTATATCGCGAAGACAGCGGACGGTTCTATGCGGGATGCCCTGAGTCTCCTGGATCAGTGCATTGCGTTCCATCTGGGACATGAGCTGACCTATGACAAGGTTTTGGACGTGCTGGGGGCCGTGGACACAGAGGTGTTCAGCAGGCTGCTGCGCCATGTGCTGGACCGCAATGTGACGGGATGTGTGGAGCTGCTGGAGGAAATCGTGATGCAGGGCAGGGAGCTGACCCAGTTCGTGACGGACTTTACCTGGTATCTGCGCAACCTGATGCTGGTGCAGGCCTCGGACAATCTGGAGGATGTCATCGACATGTCCACTGACAATTTGGCGCGGCTGAAAGAGGAATCCGCCATGACGGACATGGACAGGATCATCCGCTTCATCCGGATTTTTTCCGACTTGTCAGGGCAGATACGGCAGTCCGCCCAGAAGCGGATTCTGGTGGAGATAGCCCTGATCAAGCTGTGCAGGCCCCAGATGGAGGTGGAGACCGACGCTGTGCTGGACCGGATCCGGCAGGTGGAGGACAAGCTGGAGAAAGGCGTGGTGGTGGCGGCAGACGGCGGCGGACAGAGCGCAGGGGCGGCCGGTATAGCGGCATCGTCCGGCGGGGCAGGAGGTTCGCGGAAGACGGAGCTGCCCAAGGCCATCCCCGAGGATGTAAAGCAGGTTGCGTCCAAATGGCCGGCAATCGTAGGCAGCGCGGAGAACCCCATGCGCGTATACCTGAAGTCCGCCAGATTGAGCCTTGGCGGAGACAATCGGCTCATGGTGGTGTTCCCGGACGGCATGGCATCGGATTATTTCACGAAGCAGCCGGAACATAAGGAGCAGCTGGAGGCACTGCTGCGGGATTTTTCCGGAAAAGAGATAGAGATCAATATCCAGACCGTGGGCGGGATACAGGAGTTTGAAGACAATTATGTAGATATATCCCAGGTGATCCAGATGGAGATAGAGGAAGAGGAGGAATAGCAAATGGCAAAGCGAGGAGGATTTCCCGGAGGCGGTATGCCCGGGAACATGGCGAATCTGATGAAGCAGGCCCAGAGGATGCAGCGTCAGATGGAGGAGGGCCAGAAAGAGCTGGAGACAAAGGAATTCACGGCCGCAGCGGGAGGCGGCGCGGTGGAGGCCACGGTGAGCGGCAAGAAAGAGCTTCTGAAAGTGACGCTGTCTCAGGAGGTGGTGGATCCGGATGACGTGGAGATGCTCCAGGACTTAATCGTGGCGGCAGTGAACGAGGCACTGCGCAAGGCCGATGAGGCCAGCAGTGAGCTGATGGGCAAGATGACAGGGGGCCTGGGAGGTCTGCCGTTCTGATGGATCTTTACAGCGGGCATATCAACAAATTAATAGAGGAACTGGCGGCGCTTCCGGGTATCGGCAGCAAATCCGCCCAGCGCTTGGCGTTCCATCTGATCAACATGCCAAAGGACAAGGTAAAGCGCCTGACGGACGTGATCGTGGAGGCCAGGGAGAACGTCCGCTACTGCAGGGAATGCTTTACCCTGACGGACAGGGAAGTCTGCCCCGTATGCGCCAACAGTAAGCGCAACCACAGGCTTATCATGGTGGTGGAGAATACCAGAGACCTGGCGGCCTATGAGAAGACCGGCAGATACGAGGGCGTGTACCATGTGCTCCACGGCGCCATCTCCCCCATGCTGGGCATCGGCCCCGGGGATATCCGGCTCAAAGAGCTGATGGAGCGGCTGCGGGGGGAGGTGGAGGAGGTCATCATCGCCACCAACTCCAGCTTAGAGGGAGAGACCACGGCCATGTATACTGCCAAGCTCATCAAACCCACGGGCATCAAGGTGACCCGCATCGCCAGCGGCGTCCCGGTGGGAGGAGATCTGGAGTACATTGACGAGGTGACGCTTCTGCGGGCGCTGGAGGGACGCGTGGAAATATAAGCGCGCAGTGGCCGCCGGGGTCTGCATGTGGGGAGGCGGCCTTTTGGGAAACCGCAAGATGAGGAGGAAGAATATGGCAGTTAGAATCAGCTCTTTTGGAACATTTCCGGATGGAAGAGAGGTAAAACTCTACACCATGGAAAACAAGAACGGCATGAGGGTGGCAGTGACGAACATCGGTGCCGCGCTTGTGCGGGTGGAGGTTCCGGACAGCCGGGGGCGCATGGCGGATGTGGTGCTGGGCTTTGACAGGGCGGAGGATTATCTGGTAAACGGCTGCTTTTTCGGCGCAGTGATCGGCCCCAACGCCAACAGGATCGGGAAAGCCGCTTTCTGTCTGGACGGGACGGAGTATTCGCTGGCGGCCAACGACGGCGTCAACAATCTGCACAGCGACAGGAATCTGGGCTGGCACAAACGCTTCTGGGAGGCGGATCCGGGGGAGGAGAGCGTCACATTTCGTCTGGAAGATGGGCCGGACAATATGGGATTTCCCGGCGCCAAGACGGCGGAAGTCACCTATTCCCTAAATGACGAGAACGAGCTGCGGCTTCACTATCACGCCGCCAGCGATAAGAGGACTATATTGAACCTGACCAATCACTCCTATTTCAATCTGGAGGGCCACGACAGCGGCAGCATAGAGGGGCATGAGCTCTGGCTGGGGGCGTCATGCTATACGCCGGCGGACGCGGGTTCCATTCCCACCGGGGAGATTGCCGGGGTGGAGGGCACGCCTATGGACTTTACGGCGCCCGGGAAAATAGGGGCACAGATCGATGCCGAATTCCCGCAACTTCAGTTTGCGGGAGGATATGACCACAACTGGGTAATCGACGGATGGGACGGCACGCTGCGCCGCTTTGCCACGGTAAAGGCCCCTGTAAGCGGCAGATTCATGGAGGTCTATACCACGCTGCCCGGCGTGCAGTTCTATGCGGGCAATTTTATCCAGGAGGAGAAAGGGAAAGGCGCGGCGGTTTACAGAAAACGAGGCGGGTTGTGTCTGGAGACCCAATATTTCCCGGATTCTGTCAACAAACCGGCGTTTCCCCCCTGTATTTTCGGCGGAGAGAAAGAATATGATTCCGTGACGGTCTATCGTTTCGGCGCGCAGTGACGGACGGAACAAGTCTGCGAAGATTGTCGAAGAGTTCTGTTTCGGGCGCGACAAAGAACGCTAAAATACCTCGCATACCGATGCTATGATTAGTACAAACGGTATGGGAGGTGTTTTTGTATGGAATTGCCCAAAAACATTACACAGATTGGAGAAACGAATCCACACTGCAAGATTTATGTGGAGGACTATGTCATTTCGTATATCAGGCAGCTGAATCAGTATGCCGGGGAAAAGGGACTGGCAGTGGCGCTGTACGGCACGAGAAAAGAAGAAAACGAGATTACATATCTGTTCCTCTATGGGGCCTGTAAGCTGAACTTTCTGCAGCGGGAATGCCGTCATCTGTCCCAGGCAGTCACCCAGGAGGCGGAGAAACAGCGGAAAAAATATTTCCCCGGCTATGTGTTTTTGGGATATCGCCTGCTGGACGGGGAGATGGTGGAGGGCTTCCATATCTGTGAACAGGGCGTATGCCGGTACGTGGAGGGCTATGCGCAGTTCTATGAGAAAAACGATCAGATGCTGGCCTTTATGCTGGACGACCGCCAGGGGGAGGCAAAGCCGGAGGAGGTATCCCAGGATAAGTATGACATGGTGAAAAAAAGGCAGGAAGAGCGCAGGGCCCTTTTGGAGGAAAAACCGGGACATGCTTTCCGGAAAGAGCCCGGAAGCCGGAGAGAATCCGGCCTGCGCAGAGAGAAAACCGCGCCGTCGCTTGGGAGCGGGAGGCTTGCCGTGGCGGCCGCGTTTATCCTGCTGTGCGGAGCAGGCTTTGCCGCCATGGGAGGCGGGGATGGCCTGGATCGTCTGCGCACGGATATGAAAGACTGGATGGAGGATATCTCCCAGAAGCAGCTGCCGGACGCCGTGGAGGTGTCAGGGAGCAATGCCCAGGTGGGGACGATCGTTGCGGAGGACAAGCTGGCGGACGCCATCCGAAAGGAGAACACGGCCGCAGAGGCCGGGAACCCGCAGGGGCAGCCCGCAGTGGGGTCTGACGGAACCGCGCCGGAGGCCGGCGGGGCGGACGGAGCAGGCGGGACTGGCCAGACGGCGTCGGGGACGGAGGGGCAGCAGCCGCCGGACCGGAACCAGTCCGCCGGCCAGGGAGCATCGGACCAGAACCAGTCCACGGGTCAGGGGACGCCGGACCAGAACCAGTCCGCCGGTCAGGGAGCATCGGACCAGAACCAGTCCACGGGTCAGGGGACAACGGACCGGAACCAGTCCGCCGGCCAGGGAGCATCGGACCAGAACCAGTCCACCGGTCAGGGAGCACCGGACCAGAACCAGTCCACTGGCCAGGGGGCATCGGACCAGAATCAGTCCACCAGCCAGGGGACATCGGACCAGAACCAGTCCACCAGTCAGGGAACACCGAACCAGAACCAGTCCGCAGGCCAGGGGACACCGGACCAGAACCAGTCCACCACCGGCCAGGGGGCATCGGACCAGAATCAGTCCGCAGCCCCGCCGGACTCTGCCCAGACGAATGCGCCCGTGGCTGAGATGGCAGCTTACATTGTGCGCAGGGGGGATACCATGACGGATATCTGCATCAGGCAGTACGGCAGCGACGCCCGGGTGGCAGAGGTATGCGCCCTCAATAATATCAGCAATCCGGACGACATCAAGGAAGGGGAAAAAATTTTTCTGCCACAATGAGAAATCTGTGGTATAATGGTGAACCAGAGTTACAGACCGCAGGTGCCGAAACGAGCTTTCTTTGCTCAATTCATAACATTAGAATTCCGCTTTTGAGTTCTTTTGTATGTGTGTGACGACCCAGGAAGAGATTGGACTGCTTTCTGATTTCATGTGTGCCGCAGCCCACGGAATTGCGGTATAATGACCTTGCGCAAGGCAGGAGACAGCCAATGGAAAGACACTGCATCAACAGCCGGGAGGAACCATGGCAGACATCAGAAGCTACATGAAAGAAAAAGAGAAAAGAGAGAAGCGGGAGAGGCGGCAGGTAGATTACAAAGAGATGATAGCGCGCCATAGGCTGGCCTCGGTATACAGAGTCCTGCTGATTCTGCTTCTTGTGGCGGCTTTCGTTGTCTTTGCGGTGATACAATACAGACGGCGCACTTACACGGACTATGACATCGTCGCCACAAGTCCCCGGGAAGCCATAAGCGGTACTACGGATGTAAAGCTGGGCAGCTCCATCCTGACCTACAGTAAGGACGGCGCTCACTGCACGGATGCCAGAGGAAACGTCACCTGGAATCAGACTTTTGAGATTCAGGACGTGATACTGGCCCGAAACGGCGAGACCGTGGCCATCGGGGAATACAACGGCAGGAGCATTTACATCGCGAATTCGGAAAAGCTGCTGGGGCAGATTTCCACAGCCATGCCCATCAGACAGCTGGCCGTCTCCGCGACAGGCAAGGTGACGGCAGTGCTGGCCGACACGGACATCACATGGATCAACACATACGAGAGCAGCGGTGAGATGACCAGGGAGGGCCGCAGCCACATGGACGATTCCGGCTACCCCATGGCCATCAGCGTCTCCCCCAACGGAGAGCTGCTTATGGTGGCCTATGTGTATGTGGATGCGGGAGTTCTGCGGACCAACGTGGCTTTTTACAATTTCGGACTAGTGGGCGCCAACTACAGCGACGGATTGGTAAGCACCTATTCCTACACGGACATGGTGATTCCCTGCGTGGGATTTCTGGACGATGATACGGCATTTACGGTGGGGGACAACCGACTGACCATCTACACAGGGGCCCATATACCGGAGGAGGAGGCAGGGCATCTGTATGACAGGGAGATCAGGTCTGTGTTCTATGGAGAAAAATACATTGGACTTGTATTCCTTTCGGACAACAGCGAGAACAGATATCAGCTCAAGGTCTATGACACCGAATCCGGCAGGGTAAGTGATTTCTATTTTGATCTTGACTACACGGATATCTTTTTCGGCAAGGACAATTTTGTGATATATAACGAGACCCAATGCCAGATCCTGACCATGAGCGGGACGGAGAAATTTCACGGAGACTTTTCAAAAGCAGTGCGGCTGATGGCGCCGGTGGGGAATACATACAAATATCTGCTGATGACGGATGACTCCATCGACACCATACAACTAAAATAACAGGCATAAGAGGAGAGAAGAGATGAACGAATGGAACCTGAACATAGTGCTGGCGATTGCGGTGATCGCGGCCCTGATCAAAATGGTGGACGGCTACAGAAAGGGGATCGTGAAAGAGGTCATCTCCCTGGTTTCCCTGGTGGTGCTCAGTGTGGTGGCCGCGCTGGTGGCGTACGGCGTGAACAGCTACCACGACGGCAAGGTATTCAATGTGGTCGTGATCATAATTCTTTTGATATTGCTGCTGACGGCCCATCACCTGCTGGGGCTGGTGTTCTTCTCGGCAAAGCTGGCTACAAAGCTGCCGGTGATACATTTTGTGGACAAGCTGTGCGGCATAGTCTTCGGTGTGTTCGAGGTGGTCTTGGTGCTCTGGACGCTTTACGCGTTTATGATGATGATGGACATAGGCTCCATCGGCCAGCTCATTCTTACCTGCACGGAGAAGAGCAAGCTCCTCACATGGATTTACGAGCACAATTATCTGGCGAAAGGAATCGAGGGCTTTCTGGACAGATTCCAGTTCGTCCCCCTGCTGCAGGAACTTCACCTGTAGGGGGCGTAAAGAGGGCGCCGCAGCGACTTAAAACAGTAAAGCCACAAAGGCGCCGCAGTGACTTTACCCTTCAGAGCCGTCGCGCAGCGACTTAATTAGGAGGAACAAAATGAGATACGATTATTTGATTGTAGGCGCAGGTCTGTTCGGCGCGGTCTTTGCCGCAGAGGCGAAGAAAAAAGGCAAAAAATGTCTTGTGGTGGAGCGTAGAAACCACATTGCCGGCAATATCTACTGCGAGGAGATACACGGCATCCGGGTGCACCGGTACGGCGCCCATATTTTCCACACCTCGGACAAGAGAATCTGGGACTATGTATGCCGGCTGGCGGAATTCAACCATTACATCAATTCCCCCGTGGCCCGCTTCCGGGGAGAGCTTTACAATCTCCCGTTCAATATGAATACTTTCAGCAGGATGTGGGGAATCGCAAGCCCCAAGGAGGCCCAGGACATCATTGCGGCCCAGATCGCGGATCTGGGGATAAAGGAGCCGAAGAACCTGGAGGAGCAGGCGCTCTCCCTGGTGGGGCGGGATGTATACGAGAAGCTGATCAAGGGGTATACGGAGAAGCAGTGGGGCCGGGATTGCCGGGAGCTCCCTGCCTTTATCATCAAGCGTCTGCCCCTGCGCTTCACCTATGACAACAATTACTTCAACGACCGCTTCCAGGGCATTCCCATGGGAGGTTACACGAAAATCGTGGAAAAGCTCCTGGAGGGCGTCGAAGTGCGTCTGAACACGGACTATCTGGAACACAGGCAGGAGCTGGACGGGGTGGCGGACAAGATCATCTACACAGGCATGATCGACCAGTTTTATAACTATGAACTTGGCGTCCTTTCCTACCGCAGCGTCCGGTTTGAAACAGAGGAGCTTGAGACGGAGAACTATCAGGGCAATGCGGTGGTGAATTACACGGAGCGGGAAGTGCCCTATACCAGAATCATCGAGCACAAACATTTCGAATTCGGCAAACAGCCCACCACCATCATCTCCAGGGAGTACTCCAGCGAATGGCAGAAAGGCGACGAGCCCTACTACCCGGTGAACGATGAGCGGAACAATGCTCTGTATGAGCAGTATAGGGCAAGGGCTTTGCGGGAGGACAAAGTCATATTCGGCGGCAGACTGGGCGAATATAAATACTACGATATGGATAAGGTAATCGCAGCGGCGCTTCGGCTGTGCGACGAGGAACTGAAATAGGAGGCAGACAAAACAAATGAATCTAATCTTACTATCCGGGGGAAGCGGCAAGCGTCTGTGGCCCCTGTCCAACGACATTCGCTCCAAGCAGTTCATCCGTATGCTCTCCGACGGAAACGGCGGCTTTGAGTCCATGCTGGGCCGGGTCTACCGCCAGATCGTCCAGGTGGATCCCAAGGCGCGGATAACCATTGCCACCGGGAAAAAGCAGGTGAGCCTGATCAAGAATCAGCTTGGGGACAGAGTGGGCGTCTGTGTGGAGCCCTGCCGCAGGGACACTTTCCCTGCAGTCTGTCTTGCGGCCAGCTATCTGCGGGACGTACAGGGAGTGGGGGAAGACGAGACAGTGGTAATATGCCCTGTGGATCCTTATGTGGAGACTTCCTATTTCGAGGCTTTGAAAGAAATGGCCCATATGGCAGAGACCGGGGACGCGAATCTGTATTTGATGGGAATCGAGCCCACCTATCCCAGCGAGAAATACGGATATATCATCCCCACGTCTTCCGACCGCGTCAGCGGGGTGGACACCTTTCGGGAAAAGCCGGACGCTGCGGCCGCCCGGGAATACATTGCCCGGGGAGCGCTGTGGAACGGGGGCGTCTTCGCGTTTCGACTGGGGTATCTTCTGGAAAAGGCCCATGAGCAGATGGAATTTTCGGACTATGGGGATTTGTACGCCCGGTACACGGAGATGAAAAAGATCAGCTTCGACTATGCCCTGGCAGAGCGGGAAAAGGAGATTCGTGTGCTGCGGTACAAGGGCCAGTGGAAAGACCTGGGCACGTGGAACACCTTTTGCGAGGCCATGGCCGACTATACCTTAGGGCGGGCGGCCCTGAACGAGACCTGTGAGAACACCCATGTGGTGAACGAGCTGAATATCCCCGTCCTGTGCATGGGCTGTAAGGACATGGTGATTGCGGCCAGCAACGACGGCATCCTGATATCGGACAAGGAGCAGAGCAGCTATATCAAACCCTTTGTGGAGCAGATAGAGCAGCAGGTCATGTATGCGGAGAAATCCTGGGGGAGCTTTACCGTGCTGGACGTACAGGAAGACAGCCTGACCATCAAGATCGTGCTCTTGCCCGGACATGCCCTGCATTACCACAGCCATGAGCACAGGGACGAGGTCTGGACGGTGATGGGGGGACGGGGCAAGGCAGTGATTGACGGCGTGGAGAGAGAAGTGGCTCCGGGGGATGTGATCTCCATGCCCGCGGGCTGCAGGCACACCGTGCAGGCCTGCAGCGAGCTGAAAATCATAGAGGTACAGCTGGGCAGGAACATCTCCGTGGAAGACAAGCAGAAGTATGAATTGCCTTTTTTGGGATGATATGGTAGAATGACCTTATGCAAGGCAGGAAAGGCCGGACTGACAGGATAAAAGGGTCGGCCGCAGAAGCGCTTTCTGCGGGGCGGCCGGGCGAAAGGGGATGTGGGAAGTGGAGGAGCTGGCGATATTCGGCGGAACTCCCGTGCGGGAGACGCCGATTCATTATGGAAAGCAGTACATTGACGAGGAGGACATAAGGGCGGTGTCCGAGACTCTGCGCCACAGAGACTTAACCTGCGGCCCCGGGATTGCGGCAGCGGAGCAGAAGCTCTGCGAAGTCACGGGGGCGAAGTACGCGGTGCTGGTGAGCAACGGCACGGCAGCGCTCCATCTGGCCGCAATGGCGGCGGGCTTTGGGGAGGGGGATGAGGTCATCGTCAGCTCCATCACCTTTGCGGCGTCGGCCAACTGCATTCTGTACTGCGGCGCCAGGCCGGTGTTCGCGGACATCAATCCAGAGACTTACAATATCGACCCGGCGTCCGTGGAGAGATTGATCACCCCACGGACAAAAGGCATCGTGGCGGTGGATTTCACGGGCCAGGCCGTGGAGCACAAGGCCATAGGGGACATCTGCCGCAGGCATAATCTGAAGCTTATAGAGGACGCGGCCCATGCCGTCGGCACCCGCTATGAGGGGAAAGCCGTGGGGAGCATTGCGGATATGACCTGCTTTAGCTTCCACCCGGTGAAGACCGTCACCTCCGGCGAGGGCGGCGCCGTCACCACGAATGACGAGGAACTCTGCCGCAGACTGCGGCGTCTGCGGGCCCACGGCATTACAAGGAACCGGGAGGAGATGGTCAATCCTACGGACGCCCCGTGGTACAACGAGCAGGTGGAGCTGGGCTTTAACTACCGGATGACGGACATTCAGGCGGCGCTCCTGCAAAGCCAGCTGGGAAAGCTGGACAGGTTCGCGGCCAGGCGCAGGGAGATCGTGAAAAAGTATGACGCGGCCTTTGCCGATATGCCGGAAATCGTCCTGCAGCGGGAGATACCGGAGTCCGATACGGTGAGACATCTGTACATTCTGCGGCTGCAGCCCCAGCGGTTGAAATGTGACAGAAGACAGTTCTTTGACGCCCTGGGAGCGGAAAATATTTTATCCCAGGTGCATTATCTGCCGGTTTACTGGCATTCCTATTATGAGAAGCTGGGGTATGAAAAAGGGATCTGTCCCAACGCGGAGAAGTACTACGCGGAAGCCATGAGCCTACCGCTGTACTACGGCTTGACGGACAGCGACGTGGACAGCGTCATCCTGGCCGTGAAGAAGATCGTCTCGTATTACCGCAGATAGGATTTGCTGATTGGAGAGGCAGTTGCAGATGGATAAAATAGCAGTATTAATACCCTGTTACAATGAAGAACAGACCATAGCGAAAGTGGTGGAGGAGGCGAAAGCGGCTCTGCCGGAAGCTGTGGTCTATGTCTATGACAATAATTCCACGGACCGGACGGCGGAGCTGGCGAGGGCGCAGGGGGCAGTGGTCCGCCGCGAGTACAAGCAGGGCAAGGGAAACGTGATCCGCAGGATGTTCCGGGAGATCGATGCCCGGTGCTATCTGATGATCGACGGGGACGATACCTATCCGCTGAACTGTGCCAGGGAGATGACGGACAGGGTGCTTGCCCGGGGCGCGGACATGGTGGTGGGAGACAGGCTCTCCTCCACCTATTTTACCGAGAACAAGCGCCCCTTTCACAATTTCGGAAACAGTCTGATGCGCGCGGGCATCAACGGCCTGTTCCGCACGGATATCAAGGATATTATGACGGGCTACAGGGCTTTCAGCTATGAGTTCGTGAAGACGTTTCCCGTGTTTTCCAAGGGATTCGAGATAGAGACTGAGATGACGATCCATGCCGTGAACTACAATATGCAGGTGGAGAATGTGGTGGTGGAATACCGGGACCGGCCCGAAGGCAGCATATCCAAGCTGAACACTTACAGCGACGGGTTCCGAGTCATACGGAAGATGCTGCAGCTGTACCGCAATTACAGGCCTGCCCGGTTCTTTGGGGCCCTGTGCCTGGTTTTGGTGGCGGCGGCGCTGCTGTTTATGTTTCCCATCCTCAGGGAGTATTTGGAAACAGGGCTGGTGCCCCGGTTCCCCACGCTGATCGTGTGCGGTTTTATGGTTCTTGCGGGCATCCAGTCTTTTTTTGCAGGCATGATTTTAGAGGTTCTGGCAGCCAAGGACAAGCGTGATTTCGAATATCGCCTCACAAAGGTCAGCGCGGTAAAGAGACAGGAACATGAGATAAGCGCCGGGGACATTTGAGGAGACGGAGAGGAGTCGGACATGGGAACATACGAAGACGGATCGGTGGGCATTTTCCTGCGCCGGATGACATATGAGGATACGGATTTGATCGTGACATGGCGCAATCGGGATGCGGTCCGCAGGAACTTTATCTACCGGGAGCCTTTCACCAGACAGGGGCATGAGCGCTGGATCAGAGACATGATAGAGACGAACAGGGCGGTGCAGATGATCATCTGCGGCCTGCCGGAGGGCAAGCCTCTGGGCAGCGTATATATACGGGACATCGACAGGCAGCACAATAAGGCCGAGTACGGCATCTTCATCGGCGAGGAGGAGGCCAGGGGCAGAGGAATCGGCACTGCGGCCGCGAAGCTGATGCTGCGCTACTGCTTTGAGGAGGAGGGGCTCCACAGGATTTATCTGCGCGCCCTGTCCGACAATGGGCAGGCGATTCGAAGCTATGAAAAGGCCGGATTCGTGCGGGAGGCCTGCCTGCGGGATGACGTGCGCATTGACGGGGAATACCGGGATATTATCTGGATGGCGGCGCTGAATCCGGCGGACGGGACCGGGCCCAGAGCGTGAGGGGACTTTACATTTCGGCGTACCCGGGGGTGAGGTGCGGGAGGAGACGGGAGGTCATGTAAGACAGGATGAAAGAGAAGCGATTGAAGACATGGTGGGAACATGAGAAAGGGACATGCCTGAGAGCGGTCATTCTGGCCTGTCTGCCCCTCATTGCCTGCCTGGTCTACTGCGCCGCCAAGGGCGCAAGCATCGGCGAAATCTATCTGCCCTCCTCGGGGCGCAACGACGAGCTGATCTATTATAAGCAGGTGGAGGCGATACTGCGCTACGGCTATCCCCAGGGATATTTCGGATTCAACGAAAGCCATGCCCTGAAGCTTTCCTTTGCGGCCTGGAGCCCGCTTCTGATGCTGCCGTGGGTGCTGTGGGGGCTATTGTTTGGCTGGAATCTGATGTCGCCGATTCTGTGCAATATTTTTCTGCTGACTACGGCCATGCTTCTGTTCGGGCTGCTGGCAAAGCCGGGCTGGAAGCAGGTTGGTGTCACGGCTTTCCTGTTCTTCCTGTTCATGCCCTTTTCCTGGTACATGCTCTGCGGCATGCCGGAGACTGCCTGCTTCAGTCTGCTTATCGTCTTCTACGGGGCCGCGGCGGGTTACTTGCGGAAAAAGAGCGGACCGCTGTTGGGCGTCATGTTCGCGCTGGCAGGGCTGCTGACCATGATGCGGCCCTATCTGTTCCTCTTCTTGCTGCTGCCGGCGTACCTTTGGATTTCCGGGCAGGAGAACAGGGCGGCCAGGTGGAGAGCCGCTGCGGGGACCACGGCTGTCTTCGCCACAGTGTTCGGGGCTTACGCCTGGATCAGTCACTTTCTGGCGGCGGCGTATTTCAGACCCCTTTTTGACATGAAGTGGCTGACGGCCTTTTTTGAGAGAGGGCTGGCAGGGGGGATCCGGAATTTCTTCGGCACCCTGTACTATTCCGGGCTGGAATTTCTGCGGTATATGCGGCAGGGGGCGGAAAGCGGACTTGCCGCGGGCTCCATTTTCTGCTGCTATATTGTCGTGTTCCTGGTGCTTTTGTGCCAGAGCGTCATAGACTATGCGGCCTGGCGCAGGGCAGAGGGGGAGGAGAAAGAGGCGCTGGGGGGCCGGCTGGTGCTGGAGGCGCATCTGAGCCTGTCCTTTGGGGCGATGCTTGGGGCACTGCTTCTGATGTGCAATTTTTTCGACGGGTGCAAGCATCTGCTGGGCTTTTTGGCGGTGGGGACTCTGGTGATCGCCGGCATGAGAACCCGGTATTTCAAGAAAGCCGTCCTGACGGGGGCGGTGTTCGCGGCATTCTTTTTCGGCAAAGAGGCAGGCTTCGAGGCCTATGAGCCGGACTTTGTGAAAGAGGATGTGGCCGGGCGGTTAGAGCGCTTTTCCGAGGCCGTGGAGAGAGAACTGACCGTGGCGGGGGACGGACCCAACTATGACAATACTGTCATATGGGTGCTGGCGGACGAGCTGCCGGAGGGCATGGTCTATACGGGATGGCAGTATCTGTATTCGCTGCCGGCAGGATTCGGCGTCAGCTGCTGTACGGCGGAATATGTGACGGAACATTTTGACCTGCTGCAGAGCAAGTATCTCTGTGTGGTGCCCGGGGGCCCTGTGGAGGAGAAATGCATCGGGATGAAATATGAAAAGATCGCGGGAAATGAATATGCCGTGCTTTACCGCAGATACTGAGGACCAACCGGATCAGGGTGCGCGGCAGAGACGGGACAGAATAAGGAGTGGGCCGGACCAATGAAAAAAATCAGCTTTGTGATTCCCTGCTATCGCTCGGAGCATACGCTCCCCCATGTGACAGCGGAAATTCAGGAAAAAATGCAGACAATGGAGCAGTACCGGTATGAAATCATTCTGGTGAACGACTGCTCTCCGGACGATACGCTGGGGACCATCCGCAGGCTCTGCGGGACCAGCGACAATATCAGAGGCATTGACTTTGCGAAGAATTTCGGACAGCATTCCGCCCTGATGGCGGGGCTGAGGCATTCGGACGGGGACTATGTGGTATGCCTAGACGACGACGGACAGACGCCGGCCGATGAGGTGGACAGACTCATAGACAAGCTGGAAGAGGGATATGACGCCGTGTACGCCAAATATGACCACAAGCAGCACTCCGCATTCCGCAACCTGGGCAGCAAGGTCAACGAGAGAATGACCCGCTCCATGCTGGGCAAGCCGGCGGAGCTCTATATCTCCAGCTATTTTGCGGTGAAGCGCTTTGTGGTGGAGGATATGATCCGCTACGAGAATTCCTATCCCTATATCATCGGGCTGGTGCTGCGGGCCACCAGGAACATTGTAAATGTCTCCGTGGACCACAGAGAGCGGGAGGAGGGGACCTCCGGCTACACGTTCAAGAAACTGTTCACCCTGTGGTTCAACGGCTTCACGGCCTTTTCGGTAAAACCGCTGCGGATCGCCACGGCCTTAGGGGGCCTCAGCGCCGGAGCAGGCTTTCTGTACGGATTCTACACCGTCATCAAGCGGCTGCTCAATCCAGACGTCCCCATGGGCTTCAGCTCCCTGATGTCCGCGCTGGTGTTCTTCGGCGGTATGATCATGCTGATGCTGGGGCTGATCGGAGAGTATATCGGGCGGATCTATATCAGCCTGAACAATTCCCCGCAGTATGTGATCCGGGAGAAGATCAACATGGAGGAGCCCGCAGGCGCCTGTGAGGGGCGAATACGGGAACAATAACTTAAGTCCGCCTGTCCTAAGGGAGGAGACGGATCAGGGACTTTCCTATCAGATACCGGTAGGAGGCATTGGGATGCACTTGGTCCGGAGACAGATATTGGTCCCAGTTGCCGCTGTCCGCCCCCAGATCGTGATAAGTGTCCAGGACGTCCGTGTGGAGCTCCTCAGACAGGGACAAGATGGCGTCCACGTAGTCTGTGAGAATGTAGCCGCCCTCTCCGTGGGGCAGTGTGCCGTTCTCATAGTAGCGGCAGTAGGAGGGAGTGCACAGGATGACCCGGGCGTCCGGATAAGCCGTGCGCAGAGTGGCCACTGCGGTGCGGATGGCGCCGCTGTAGGTGGCGGTATCCATAGGGTCGCTTTCGGAATCCACCCTATGGCCGTCAAAATAATCATTGAGACCGTAATTAATGACGAAGACCAGGTTCTCCGGGAAAGCTCCGGGGGGATAGTCCCGCAGATAGGAGGAGACGCCCTGGCGGACCACCTCCCCCTGGGGCAGCAGGGACAGATCCCCTCTCACAAAGGCATCCGCAATGCCCGGCAGGAAGACCGGGAACTTGGAGCTTTGGGCGGCGCTGTTGCCGCCATAGCCGCAGTTGTATACCGCAGCGCCTGACAGACCGGAGACCACGCCCGGTATGGAGGCGCTGTCCGTGTAATTGCCTATGACGCTGTCACCGAAGAAGACAAATGCATAATCGGACAGATCCGGAAAGGATTCCGGTGCGGTGCGGGCTTTCCGGGTCAGGGATTCCAGACCGGCATAGAAAAGCGCCGCATTTTCCGCGGTGACAAAATGCTCGCCCAGTATGGTGCTTTCCAGGAGAATGGTCTTGGCAATGGGGCTTTTTACCGTCCATTTGTCTTCGTAGCAGCCCGGATTGGCCACAAGCCATTCCCGATGGCCGAGAAAGAATAGGTGCACATTGGGGATGTCCAAGGCTTCGGACAGGAAAGCGGCATAGCCGGCGAGCGCCTGTGCGTAAGCTTTCTCCGACAGACCGGTCCAGTAGTCCAGGGAGGGATAGGAAAGGATGATCTCAAAGGCCACGGAGGGATATTTGGCCGTGAGGGCACGGAAGTCCGACAGCTCTGTCTTGTCCGGCCGTATGCCGAGATATACGGTAGTGACCGCATTGCCGGATGCGGCTATCTTCTCCAGGTATTCCTCCATGACGGAAATCCCGGGCATGCAATAGGACGCCCGAAAGACCTCCAGGCCCAGATAATGCCGGAAATCCTCGTCGGAGTAGTACTGGGTGGGGTACATGGAGAGGAAAGCAGTGTCATATGTCCGGGAGGCAATCTGTCTGTAGTCCTCCCTCTGTGCCGCAGGCTTTCTAAGCGCCAGGAAAAGGAGCGTCAGCGCAGCGCCGGCCAGCAGCAGAACCAGGAGCCTGAAAGGGAGGGGCTTCGCAGGAGTTTTCTTCATGGCAATTCCTTTCTATCGAAAATGAAAATTTCGCACAGAACTCACACACAATTCCCGGCTCAGCGGGAGAGGCGCCTCTGCAGTCCCGTAACTTTCTTGAGAGCCTCCAAAATCACCGAATACAACAGGGAAACGGCCAACAGCAGCAGGAAAGTGATCCCCGCGTATCTGAAATGATAGATATACTGCCGCCACAGGATCATGTAGAAGAAAGTGTGCACCATGTAGATATTCATGGAATGCCTCCCCACAAAGGCGAGCGCTTTCCCCAGGACGGGAACCGAGCCCAAAAGTCCCGCTCCCAGATAGAGCATAAACAGGGCGATGGGGGCGTCCAGCAGATGGAGGTAGTATTCGTGTACCATGAAATTCTGCCGGACCAGAACGCACAGCGCCAATCCGCCTATGCCGGCCAGCCACTGCAGGGCCGGATGGAACTTCAGGTTTAACAGCTTCTGGGGCCATCCCTCACGGGCGGCGCAGACGCCGAAGAACGCCACGAACAGATAGCGCTCTAAGTCCGGGTGGATCGTCAGGGCATAGGGCAGGAAAAAGCCGGGCAGCAGCACCAGACAGCCCAGTTTCCGGGTCAGCTGTACAAGGACCGGAATCAGGAAGATCAGAAGATACGCGATTTCCATATACCACCAGGTGGCGTTTAGGGTGGGGGTGCCGAAGAACATGGACAATCCCAGGCCGTCGGTGACCATGAGCAGTATGCCCTGAATCCCCGGGCCGTAGAGAGATTTGTAGTCAAATCTGGTACCCCACAGTAGATTTACGCTCAGATACAGAATGGCGAAATGAAGCATCAGGCGAAAGAAGCGTTTTGCCGCCTGGCTGTAGGCGGTTTTCCAAAAGAGTGCTTCCGGCAGGGACTCGCCAAACAGTCCGGAGGCAATGCCGAAAGCGGTCAGGAATACGAACACGGACACGCAGATATTCCCGAAGCCGGAAAAGCGCAGGAAGCTTTCCTGGGAAAAGGGGGCGTGATTCACCTCCAGGGACACAAGGAGCTCCGCGCTCTCGAACAGATGATAAAACAACAGAAACAGGATGGCCAGTCCCTTTGCCATATTGGAATGATACTTGGTAAATTGCTTTGGCATAGTTCCCTCATTTCTGCGCCGGATGGCACGGCGCGGACGTCAATGTAAAACCGTAGAGAAACGGCAGTGCGGACAGGATGGGCAGTGCGTATCTGGGATGGCCGAAGAAGCAGGGGGAGGCCATGCAGATCAAGAGGCTCACCCACAGAGGAACACTGGCGCAGCGGCCTGCGGCTTGTTTTTGCTTTTTCTGATAAAAGGCCAGGAAGAACAGAGCCCATACGGCGGCGCCCACATTTTCCAGGAATCCCAAAAGCGTCCGGCCCGCGAAACGGTAATAGAAGATCAGCAGCTTCTCCGCGTTGGGGAACAGTCCCCCGCTTCGGATCAGGTCATAGCCCTCCGTCTCATAGCGGATGGAATTGCTCACGGCAGGGGTGAACCACCCGTATACATGGAGGAAAAAGGCCTCGAAATACACGCCGGGGTGTTTTAGGAAGCCTTTGAACCAGGCTTTCACATAGGCTGCCAGCTGCCCCGGGGAGGCGGCTTTGTTGAACCGGGCCTTTACCGGGTCGGCGGTGGCAGGGTCATAGCCGGCGGCCACCGTGCTCACATCCCCCAGCACGGCCTGGATGGCGGTCCGCTCGCTGTCGTCGATCTCATGCTGATAGAACTGCAGATACCGGGCGGTCTGCTGGAAAGGCAGGGACATCATCTCGCCAATGCTGCCGGGGGCCGCATGGCAGGCCGAGGCCAAGAGGGCCAAAATCAGCTTTGCGGTGAGGATGCTGCCGCCGAAAGAGACCGACAGATGCAGGACTCTCTCCCGGGGACTGTATTTCCGATACAGGAAAGCAAAGGCTGCGATTCCCGTGAGCAGTATCACGTACAGGCCGTTGTTGCGAAACAGGATGACGCCCAGCTGGATCAGAAAGAACGACACCCCGAAGCGTCTGCTTTTCAGACGGTCCGGCTTTTCCAGAAGCAGGGCCAGCCAGACCACATATACTACTACAAAGGCGGAATACGGAACGTCCTTTAGGGCCGTGGAAGCCAGGTTGGAGTACACGGGGGTGAGGCAATAGAGCAGCAATATGCACGACAGCAGACCGAAAGCAGCCCTGCGCCTGGCCAGGACCGCCAGGGTGGCCGCCAGGGCTGCCGCCAGTAGGGCATCCTGAAAGAGCATGTACCCGAACAGGCCCAGCTCCGGGGAATGGAGGAGCGTCTGCCCCGCTTTTACGAAGCCGCCCATGATCAGGGTATGGAACAGGGGATGATGGGTGCTGTAGTCCGTGCCGCCGAGCACCTGTTCGATCTGACCGATAGCGTCCCAGCAGAGATTGCCGGGAAAGGCCAGCAGCAGGAAAGGCAGATAGACGCCCAGCAGGATAAGGAAAGATTTCCGGAAAGCGTGTTCCGTGAAGAAATGCGTGTCGTCACTCTGGAACCGGTGGGACGCAAGGGCGTGACAGGCCAGCAGGATCAAGGCGTGGAACAGGCAGGCGAAGCCGGCAAAGGACAGGGCGGACTTCACAGCGTTGACCCAGCTGCCCCGCAGAAAGGACGTATTTCCGGTCTGGAGACAGCTCTGGCCCAAAAGGAGGCACAGAGAAAAAAAGCCTGCCAGAATCCGGGGAGCACGCTCCCGGGAAGCGAATCTGTCCCCATAGCCGTAGCAGAGGGCGGCCAGGATCAGAAAAAGGACAAACTTCAGGTCGTAATCCCCCAGCAGTTCATAGACGGAGGCAATCGCATAGTCGATGAAAGTATCGTATTGTGAGAGCTCTAAAGGAGCGTGGAATACGGCGCACAGGGCGTATGCAGTCAGAAAGCTTTTGACGAATATCTTCAGGCAGGCAGCTTTCGGCCGGGAAGATGCATTTTCTCTCATGGGATGCTCCTCTTGTTTGATGGAAGTAAAGCTACTTCCTTATTTTATATCAACCCTGCCGGAAAGACAAGGGAAGAATTACCTATTTTGCTTGACAAAGGAAAGAGAGGGTTGATAGAATACATGACAATAGAATTCTGCCGGGGACGGAACGGGAGTTGGGATGAAGATGGAGAACGGGAAAAAGAGACAATGGATTGTGTGGGCTTTGCGGGCCGGGTTGGGGATCTACGGAGGCTTGTGTCTGTACTTGTTCTATATGCAGTCCGTTCAGCCGCTGGATTACAACAATCGGTATTTCCAGTCGGATCTGCCCTATCATATCAGCATGATTGTGGATGACGGCTGGTACTACAGCTTTACGGCGTATGTCTATCAGCTTTTGTACCGGATAGCGGGGGGAACGGCGCTGATCGCTGTCTTTCTGGCGGCGGCGGGGGTCCTGTGCATCGTTGCTACGGACAGGCTTCTTGCGCTTTTGCTGGACAGGGACGGGACGGACGCGGTGACTTTGGCCGGCGCGTTTGCGCTGAATTTTGCCATGGCCTTTTTCTGGCCTTATGCGGGACAGTTTCGCTATGTGAGCTATCAGTCCGGCAATCTCTGGCATAACTCCACGTATCAGTGCATGAAGCTGGCGGCCCTTGCCGCTTTTATCTGCTACATAAAAGTGGAGGCCGGGTACAGGGAGCGGATGACGGCAGGGCAGTGGACGGCGCTGGCGGCGACTCTGTTTGTGTGCACCGGCATCAAGCCCAGCTTTCTGACGGTATTTGCGCCGATTCTGGCGCTGAAGCTGCTGGCGGATCTGCGGCGGAAAGTGCCATTCAGGCAGGTCTTCCTCCTGGGGAGCACGGTGCTGCCCGCCTGCGGGGTGGTCCTCTGGCAGAACATAGTGCTGTTTGGGGAGGAGACCGGCAACGGAATCAGCTTCGCCCCCTGGTACACTTTCTCCCTCCATGCCAACAGGACGAAGCTGGCGGTGGTCTGTTCCGTGGCGTTTCCGCTGGCGGTGCTGTTCTTTTCGGTGGGAGAGCTTCTGCGGGACGGGCGGTATCGGTTTGTGTGGGGCATGACCGGGCTGGGCTTCCTGGAGGCGCTGTGCCTGGTGGAGACAGGGAGCCGTTCCAGGGACGGGAACTTCCTCTGGGGGTACTGCATAGCCATTTTCCTGATATTCGTCCTAAGCTTTGAGAAATGGCTGCGCCTCCTGAAGCGGAGAGGGGAGGGGCTCTTCTACCGGGCAGGCTTCTGGGTCTGCGGATGCGTGCTGGTCTATCAGGTCTTGGGCGGCGTGTATTTCTTTGCGAGGCTTCTTTCCGGGGAGACTTATTTTATGGCAGGGTAGCGGGGATTTATCTTTTATTTTCTTAAGTTTTTTTGAAGAGTTTATGATAATTGTTTCTTAACGGGGAGATTATGGTACAATTAAGGAAGAGTTTTGGACAGGAGAGGACGGCGGATGGCGCGGATTATTAAGAAGCTGAAAGTGCTGTTGGACAAAAAACAGAAAGCGGCCATGGCAGGGCTGATGGTCCTGATGGTGATCGGGGCGTTCCTGCAGACCGCGGGGGTAGGGCTGCTGGTGCAGGCCGTCAATGTGCTCATCGACCCCGGGGCCGTGGAAAAGAACGGCTATGTGAAGGCTTTCTATGCGTTTTTGGGCTGCCGGGATTTCAAGAGCTTTTCCGTCACGGTGATGGTGCTGCTGGTGGCGGTGTTTGCCGTGAAGAATACTTTTCTCTTCGTGCAGCAGAAGCTTACGTTCGCCTTTGTGTATGCCAATCAGTTCCGGACCTCGGAGCGGATGCTGCGCAATTATCTGCGCAGGGGCTATGAATTTTATCTGAATGCCGACACGGCCGTGGTGCAGAGAAGCATTACCTCGGACGTAAACAATATGTACGCGCTGATTCTGGCGCTGCTGCAGCTTTTGTCCGACGGCGTGGTGTCTCTGTTCGTGGTGAGCTACTGTCTGATGACCAACGGAGTCATGACCATGCTGCTGGCCTTTGCGCTGGTGGTGGTGATGGCGGCCGTCAAAAAGGTGCTCAAACCCATCATGCACAAGGCCGGGGAGGACAATCAGAACTATTACAGCAGTCTCTTCAAATGGATCTCCCAGACCGTCCAGGGCATCAAGGAGATCAAGATCATCTGCAAGGAGCAGTACTTTGTGGACGAGTATCAGAAATGCGGCAGGGGATATGTGAACGCGGTCCAGCGCTACAGCCTGTACAACAATGTGCCGAAGCTGCTGATCGAGACCGTGTGCGTGGCCGTGATGATGGGATATATGATCGTGCTCACCGTCACGGGCGCCTCCACGGAGAATATGCTGGAGGTGTTTTCCACCCTTGCGGCAGCGGCTTTCGTGCTGCTTCCCGCCGTGAACCGGATCAACAACCAGATCAATTCCATTGCCTTTTTCGAGCCCTTTTTCATGGGGGTCAGCGACAATCTCCAGGACGAGATTGACGACAATAAAGTGGACATGTCCTTTGCGGCCCGGGACCAGGAGAAGCTGCCGCTGGAGCGCTGCATAGAGCTCAGAGACATTACCTATGCGTATCCCAACACGGACAAGCTCATCTTTGACCATGCGGATCTGACCATACAGGTGGGGTCCGCCGTGGGAATCGTGGGCGCATCCGGCGCGGGGAAGAGCACTATTGTGGACGTGCTGCTGGGGCTTTTGGAGGTGAAAGGCGGAAGCATCCGCGCGGACGGAAAGGATGTGAAGACCTGCTACCGGGCTTTCCTGAAAAACATCGGCTATATCCCCCAGATGATCTTCATGCTGGACGACACCATCCGGAAGAATGTGGCTTTCGGTGTCCACGAGGACAAGATAGACGAGGACAGGGTCTGGGAGGTGCTCAGAGAGGCCCGGCTGGAGGATTTCGTGCGCTCGCTTCCGGAGGGGCTGGACACCGGCATCGGGGAGCGGGGCATACGGCTGTCCGGCGGACAGAGGCAGCGGATCGGCATTGCCCGGGCGCTGTACTATGACCCGGAGGTGCTGATTCTGGACGAGGCCACCTCCGCCCTGGACAACGACACCGAGAGCGCCATCATGGATTCCATCAACAGGCTCCAGGGCAGGAAGACTTTGGTCATCATCGCCCACAGGCTGCAGACCATTGAGAAATGCGACGCGGTGTACCGGGTGGAGGACGGGAAAATCCTGCCGGAGCGTGGCAGCGCGCCCTGACAATGCATTTTGCGCAGGCGATGGAGGGAATGCCCTGAAGGAGATTGGAATGCGTTTAAGCGTCATTGTGCCGGTCTATAACATGGCCGCTGAGGGAAAACTGAAATTCTGTATGGACTCTCTGGTGAACCAGACCACAAAGGACTACGAGATTATCGCTGTGGACGATGCCTCCACGGACGGATCCCTGGAAATCCTGCGGGCTTATCAGGAGAGATACCCTGGAAAGGTGAGAGTGATCACCTATCCTGTGAACAGACGCCAGGGGGGCGCCAAGAATGAGGGGCTTAGAGCCGCGTCGGGAGAGTGGATCGGCTTTGTGGACAGCGACGACTGGGTGACGCCGGACTATTACGAGAGGCTGCTTGCCAAAGCGGAGGAGACCGGGGCCGACATGGTGGGCTGCGACTACACCATGGTCTCCAAGCAGGGCTTTGAGCCGGGAGAGACGGTGGAGAACAACACCGCGGACCAGACGGGCCCGCTGGACCAGGAAAAGCACAGGAAGCTCCTGCTGCGCCCGGGCAGCATGGTGGTGAAGATTTACCGCCGAAGCGTCATACAGGAAAACGGCTTAAGTTTTCCGGAGGGTATCTTCTATGAGGACAACTGCGCGGGGGCCCTGTGGTCTCTGTACTTTACCCGTTTCGAGCGGGTGGACGCGCCGCTGTACTACTACTATCAGCACGACGCCTCCACGGTGCACCGCATCACTCCGGAGCGGTGCAGGGACAGGATGCGGGCGGAGGAAATTTTTTACGAAGAGTGCGGCAGGCGCGGCTTCCTGGAGCGATATGGGGCCGAGATCGAATACTGCTACACATTGCTCTACTATGTGGTGACGCTTTTCTCCTATCTCCAGGGGGTGAGAAACCCGAAGCTCTCCTTTGTGAGGGAACTGCGCAGAGGGGTCACAAAGCGATGGCCGCAGTTTTGGGAGAACCCTTATTACAAGGAGCGGGTGGGAGAAGAGGAACAGAGGCTGATCGCCCTGCAGCGAAAGTCGGATCCGGGGTTCTACTGGTACTACAGGCTGAAACGCCTGGCGCGGAGCCTGAGAAAATCCCTGACGAAAAAGACGCTTTTCTGCGGGCTGGGGGCGCTGCTGGGCTTCGGGCTGCTGTTCGGCGCCACCTTTCAGGGCCGTGGGCAGAGAGGCCGACAGGTGACGGACATAGTGGTCTTCGGGGACAGCGTGTTCACGGACATCGGCGGCATGGAAGCCATTCCGGACAGACTGGCGCAGGCGCTGGACATGTCGGTCTACAATGCCTCCATGGGGGGGACCTGTGCCTCAAGGCTGGAGAAAGAGAGGCGGCAGGATTCCGCCACGGGTTCCATGTCCCTTGCGGGTCTGGCCAAAGCCGTCCGCGGGATGGATTTCACGGTACAGCAGACTGCCGGGCTTCGGGAGAGCAACACGGAGCCTTTCCCCGGAATCATTGCAGGGCTGGCAGAGATCGACTTCTCCCGGGTGGAGATGGTACTGATCGGAAAAGGCCTCAATGACTATCACGGGGGCGCGGTCATTGACAATCCACTGGACCCTTACGACGAATACAGCTTTCTGGGTGCTATCCGCAGCGCGGTAAAGGATCTGCGGGAGCGGAATCCGGATGTGCGGATCGTGCTTGTGACCCCTGCCTACGCCTGGTATACGGCCCAGGGGGTGACCTGCGAGGAGATCGAATACGGCGGCGGGTTTCTGGAGGACTATGTGAACGCGGAGCTGGGGCTTGCCCGGGAGCTGGGGGTGGAGGCGGTGGATTTGTATCACGATTTCTACCCCCATGAGAGGGAGGAGGACTGGGAGCTGTACACGGCGGACGGGCTCCATCCCAACGAGGCGGGCCGGGAGAAAATCGTACAAAAGATCATAGACACCCTGAAACCGGGGGACAATCGGTAGAGCAGCGCAATCACAAAATCACAAATAGAGCGAAAGGCGGTGGAGAGAGATGGCGCCGGCACAGGCATTCGGAATATGGTATGGCAAAATCAGGCGGGAGTGGAAGACGGCTTTTTTCACCTGCTTTGTGTTGGGACTGCTGATCCACATGCCGGTCCTGCTCTCGGACATTCCCAACCATGACGGTCTGGACAGCATGTATTTTGACCAGAACATGATCACCTCGGGCAGGTGGTTTCTGTCAGTGGCCTGCGGATTTTCTTCGTACTTTACGCTGCCCTGGCTGATCGGCATTCTGGGGCTTGGCTTTTTAAGCTGCGGGGCCGCTGCCGTGTGCGAGATTCTGGAGGTGCGCAAGACCTGGGCGGTGATGCTCGTGGGCGGCCTGCTGGCTTCTTTTCCGGCGCTGGCCTCCACCTTTGCCTATGTATATACCCTGGACGGGTATATGCTTGCGCTGCTGCTGGCAGTGCTTTCGGTGCTCTTTACGAAAAAAAGCAGGTGGGGCTTTGTTCCCGGGGCTTTCTGTCTGGCTTTCAGCATGGGAACCTATCAGGGGTATCTGTCCTTTGCCATGATACTGTCCGTGTACGCCGTGTGGATGCTGTTGGCGGAGGAGGGCCGGACTCCGGGAGAGCGGCTGCGGGGGGCTATGCGTTATCTTATCATGGGAGCGCTGGGGGCCGGACTCTACTTCGGCATCCTGCAGGTGCTTTTGAGGATACAGGGAAAAGAGCTGGATCACTATCAGGGAATCGACGGCCTGGGCGGGGGCGGACTTCTGTCAGGGGGACTCCTTTCTGGCATAGGCGGAATGTACCGGGATTTCTTCGCTTTCTCCCTCAAGGGGAACGTGCTGTTCACCAATGTGTTTTCGCTGGCGGCCTGCTGCGTTCTGGCCGCTCTGGCCGGGCTTTGTGCCTTTTTTGCCATTGGGAAGAGAAAATGCTGGAAGAATCCGCCGCTATTCGCTATAATGGGGTTGATGCTTGTATTGCTGCCCGGGATCACCAATGTGATACTGCTGATCTCACCCGAAGTGAACTACCATCTGCTGATGCGTTATCAGTGGGTTCTGTACGCGGTGGGAGCGGTGGCTCTGATCAGCAGGGCGGGAAAAAGCGCCTGGGTGGAATGGCTGGGGCTGGCGGCGGCAGGGGTTCTGATCTTTTGCTACAGTGTCGCGGACAATATCGCCTACTCCAATCTGCAGAAGCGCTATGAGAAGACCTACGCGTACTGCGTGCGGCTGCTGGACAGAATCGAGCAGACGGAAGGGTACTATCCGGGCATACCCATCGCCATGATCGGCGTGGTATCCCAGGAACAGTTCCCCCTGACGGACATCACGGGAGCCGTCACGTCTAACATGATAGGCATGAACGGCGACAGCCTCCTGTACACGGGAAAGAATTACCAGCTGTTCATCAGGCATTACCTGGGGGCCACGCTGAACATTCTGCCCGCGGAGGTCATGGCTGATATCTACGAATCCGAGGCCTACATGGCCATGGACAGCTTTCCGGGGCCGAACTCGGTCCGCGTGGTGGACGGAGTCATGTATATCAAGACGGAAAACATACAGCGATGATATTTGGGAGAGATACAGATGCTATTATCCATTGTACTGCCGGCCTACAACGAAGAGCAGAATATTTCCAATACCGCCGAAGTTTTGGCAGGGCTGCTGGCCGAACATTCTATTGAATATGAACTTGTCTTCATCAGCGACGGGTCCAAGGACGCCACCTTTCAGGAGATGCTGAAAGCGTCGGCGGAGAATCCGAGGATTATAGGGGCAGAATTTTCCCGCAATTTCGGTAAGGAGGCCGCCATCTTCGCAGGGCTTCAGCTGGCCACCGGGGACGCTGTCATCGTCATGGACTGCGACCTGCAGCACCCTCCGGAGGTGATACCGCAGATGTGGAAGCTGTGGCTAAACGGCGCGGAGGTGGTGGAGGGCATCAAGGAGAACAGGGGAAAGGAAAGCCTGCCCCACAAGCTTTCGGCGGGCCTGTTCTACAGGATCATGAGCAGGCTGATCAAGATGGACATGAACGCATCCTCGGACTTTAAGCTTCTGGACAGGAAAGTGGTGGATGTGCTGCTGGGGCTGCCGGAGCGGAACACGTTTTTCAGGGCCCTGAGCTTCTGGACGGGATTCCGCAGGGAGTATGTCTCCTACGAGGTGAGGGAGAGGCAGTTCGGGGAGAGCAAGTGGTCCTCTTTGAGCCTGATGAAATATGCCGTCACCAATGCCACGTCTTTCAGCACATTGCCGCTGCAGCTGGTGACGGTGATGGGGGTGCTGGCGCTTTTGTTCAGCATTGTCCTGTTCGTTCAGACGCTGGTAAAATATCTGTCGGGGACCGCCGTGGAGGGGTTCACCACGGTGATTCTGCTGATTCTGGTCATCGGAGGCTTTCTGATGCTGAGCTTGGGGATCATAGGCCACTATATCGCCAGAATCTACGAGGAAGTCAAGGGACGTCCCAAATATATCATCAGCAGGACGCTGGGAGACATGGGCAAAAACAAGAAAGAAGAGAGGAAGACAGTATGATAAACTTTAATGTGCCGCCCTGTGCCGATAAGGCCATGGACTATATTCGGGAGTGTGTGAAGAATCAGAAGATCTGCGGCGACGGGCCGTACACGAAAAAATGCAATGAGTGGATTGAGAAAAAGACCGGCACGGCGAAATGTCTGCTGACCACTTCCTGCACCCATGCCACGGAGCTGGCTGCCCTGCTGGTGCCGGAGATCGGCCCCGGGGACGAGGTCATCATGCCCGCCTATACCTTTGTGTCCACGGCGGATGCCTTTGTGCTGCGCAGAGCGGTTCCCGTGTTCGTGGACATCAGGCCGGACACGATGAATATCGACGAAAAGCTCATAGAGGACGCGGTGACGGAGAGGACCAAGGCCATCGTGCCCGTCCATTACGCCGGCGTGTCCTGCGAGATGGACACCATCATGGACATCGCACAGAGGCACGGGCTGAAAGTGATCGAGGACGCGGCCCAGGGAATCATGGCCTCATACAAGGGTAAGGCTTTGGGCACCATAGGGGACTTCGGATGCTTCAGCTTCCATGAGACCAAGAACTACAGCATGGGAGAGGGCGGAGCGCTGCTGATCCGGGACCGGAAATATGTGGAGGACGCGGAGATCATCCGGGAGAAAGGGACCAACCGCACCAAATACTACCGGGGCCAGGTGGACAAGTACACCTGGATCAATTACGGCTCGTCCTACCTGCCCAGCGATATGAACGCGGCTTATCTCTACGCCCAGCTGGAGATTGCGGAGGAGATCAACGACGCCAGGCTGGCAATCTGGAAGCGGTATTACGAGACCCTGGAGCCGCTGGCCCGGGCCGGCCGGATTGAGCTGCCCGTGGTGCCTGAGGGCTGCGTGCACAATGCGCATATGTTCTACATCAAGACAAAGGATATCCAGGAGAGATCCGCGCTGATCGATTATCTGAAAAAGAATGAAATATACGCGGTATCCCATTATATACCCCTCCACACGGCCCCGGCCGGCCGGATGTTCGGCCGGTTCCACGGGGAGGACAGATATACCACCGCGGAGAGCGAGCGCCTCCTGCGCCTGCCTATGTACTATGGACTGGAACTGGAACAGGTGGACTATATCTGCGGAAAAGTCGGGGAATTTTATCGGTAAAGGATTTGGCGGTGGGAGTGCCCATGGGATATGTGAGAAAGGCAGCGCCGTACGTGTGCGCGGTGCTGAAAGGAATGCTATTCATAGGCTTCAGCGTGCAGATTGTCCTGGGAATCTGCTGGGTATGGGGGAATTTCGGACAGGTTCCGAGCTTTGCGGAGTCGGAGTCTGCCCTGTACGGAGGGCTGGTAAGGCTTTTGGGGGGGAAGGCCGGGGCGGTCTACTGCCTGCAGCTGGCGGCGGCATTTTCGGCGGGGTACCTTTTTCTCCAGGCGCTCCGTCTCCGGGAGACGGTCTTTGCCCTGTGGCGGGCCCTGGCGTTTATGACCATGCCTTTTGCCATACAGTGTCATCTGTCCCTGCAGCCTTTTTCCTTACAGGGTACGCTTTTTCTCCTGCTGCTGTGGGCTTTGCTGAATATCCGAAAGAGAAGGGCAGCGGTTCCCCTGGTGACGGCGCTGGCCTGCGCAGGGGTCCTGGCGGGCCTGTCCGGAATCATGGATCCGGGCCGGGAGGAAATACCGGGCCGCAGCATAGAGGGCGCTTTGGCCGCCCGCTTTGCATGGCCCACCCTCTGGAACGACTATGAGCGGTACGAGCCGGAGATGCAGATCGTACCGGATTCGGTATTGTGGGAATCCACCTTTCATCCCGGCGATATGCGACTTTTCCAGGAGAGCCTGGAAAGTCAGGTGGGTGTGGAGAAAGCGAAAGAGTTTTATCTGCAGATGGCAAAGGTGGGATGGGAGTATCATGGACCTATGATCATACGCCAGATGGGCTGGGATGTGCTGGGATACGCGGTGACGCCCGTGATTTTCCCCCTGCAGATGGCAGGGGCGGCATATGACTCCTACAGCGGCCGGAACTATGAGGTCATGCGGGAACACACCCCTGTCCTCACGCGCAACTATGTGGATTACGGATGCTGGTGGTTTGTGTGGATGCTGGTGATTTCGTTTTTCCTGGGGATCGCTCAGCTGTTTTGCAGAGGCGGGGCCCGCGGGGGGAGAAACGGGAAAAGAGCCATTGGAGCCGCGGCGGTCTGCTGCCTGGCGTCAGGGCTTTTGGTGATACTGCTGACCATGCGGGGAGCCGGCATGATGGACTACAGACAGACCATAGCCGTCAACGAATTATGGCTGGCAGGGCCTCTGCTCATCATGGGCAGCGGACGTTGCGGCGGAGCCGGGGCAGGCCGGGAGACGGGCGGAAAGGAATAGGAGTGCTGTGGCGGTTCAAGTATTGATTTTGATTCTTCTGATGCTGGCGCTTCCGGCGGTTGCAGGCGGACTGTGCGCGGGGGCGTACCATGAGGGCAAGAGCCTGATCTTTCGCTGGGTAAGCGGACAGTTTCTGCTGTGGGCGGGCTTCCAGGTGATCAGTGTGCCCATGATTCTGAGACAGCAGAGTCTGACCAGGCTTGTGTGGGTGTTCGCCGGGTATGCGGCCGTATTGGCCTTAGGCGGGGCGGCCCTGGAGATCTGGCGCAGGAAAAAAGAAGATCCCCGGGCCTTTCGGCCGGAGAGGAGGCAGGGAAAGCACAGAAAGCACAGGGAAAACGCGCTGCTCTGGGCGGTTTTCGGGGCGCTTCTGGCTTTTCAGCTGGCGCAGGCGGTGCTGCTGGTCTTTGACGACGCGGACGACGCATATTATGTCTCGGTGGCCTCTCTGGCTGAGAGCTCCGATGCAATGTTCCAGCGCTCTCCTTACGCGGAGGGGGGAATGGAGATGGACTACAGGCATGCGCTGGCGCCTTTTTCCATTTGGATCGCCTTTCTGGCCAGGCTGTCAGGGGTGCGGACAGTGGTGGTAGCCCAGGTGGTGCTGCCGGTGGTGCTGATTTCCATGGCCTACGGGATTTACTATCTGTTCAGCCGGGTTCTGTTTCCGGAGCAGGGCGGGCAGCGGGCGCTGTTCATGCTGTTTACGGAGATTTTGGTACTGTTCGGGAATTATTCCGTGTACACATCGGAGACGTTTCTCATCGGCAGGAGCAGGCAGGGAAAGGCCACGCTGGGGAGTATCGTGGTTCCCTTTATATTGTTTTTGCTGCTGACGCTGTTTCGGAAGCTGCAGGAAAAGGAAAAAATACCTGCGCCGCTCTATGTGCTGCTGGGAGCCGCCGGCCTGACCGGCTGTCTGTGCAGTACGCTGGGCGTCTTATTGGCATCCATGGCCATTGGGGGCGGCGGCCTGTTCGCGGCCGTGTGCTACAAAAGGATTAAGGTGCTTCTGCCTATGCTGGTCTGCTGCGTTCCCTGCGGGGGCTGCGCGCTTTTGTATTTGCTGCTGAAGTGATGGAGGAGATATGTGGAGTGGAGTGAGCAGGGCGTTCCTGGGATATATGGGAACCGGATTGATCGGAACGTGTTACCTTTGTGCATTGGTATATTTATGGCTGACGGAAAAGAGGAAGTCTGTCAGGATTCTTTTTCTCTACATGCCTCTTTCGCTTCTGGCGCTGTTCTTTAATCCCCTGTTCGCAAGGCTGGTCTATTATACGGCGGAGGACGAGATATACTGGCGTGTCCTTTGGCTGCTTCCCATGACGGTGACGATTGCCTACAGCTGCGTCTGTATATATGGGGAGTTGAACCGAAATCGGGGCAGACGCTTCGCGGAGGCGGCGGGACTGTGCATGGGGGCGGTGATCGCGGTGTCCGGAAGCTTTATCTATGCCAGCCCGTCTTTCTCCCGGGCGGAGAATATCTACCATGTGCCGGACGCGGTGGTTGAGATCTGCGATGCAATCAATGTGCCCGGGCGTGAGGTCATGGCCGTGTTTCCGCTGGAACTGACCCAGCATGTGCGCCAGTACTCGCCGGTGACCTGCATGCCCTACGGCAGAGAGATGACGATGGGGAAGTGGTTTTTCCTCCATCCCCTCAAGGACGAGATGGAGAGAGAAGTCATCGATATGGAGGCGCTGGTTCCCCTGGTGAGGGAATACCGCTGCCATTACGTGATATTCCGTCCGGGCCAGAAAGTAATGGGGGATCCGGAGGACTACGGCTGGATACGGTTCAAAGAGGCGGAGGGATACACCATTTACCGGGATCCTCATGAGGAGCTGATGATCCCGGATATGGAGTGATTTCAGTCGGCGGGGGTATCCGTATTCCGGGGCTGGCTGTAATAGTTGAGCGCGTAGGCGAAGCGCTCGGCCACCCGCTCCCGGCCTTTCTGGTTCAAATGCACGTTGTCCGTGAGATATTTTTTCGCGGTATCTTCATTGAACGTGGTGTACAGATTGTCCACGAAAGTAGTGCTCCTGGCGACGCAGGAAGCGTACTGCAGGACTACGTAGACGCTGAGCGCGTCCTGCTTTCCGTAGCGCTTGATATCGCTGCTGACATACTCTCCGTTGTCGTCCACGCCAAAGGCATAGGGCGGGGACATGACGATGATGCGCACATGGGGAGCGTGATAATTCATGTATTCGATAATGGCCTCTGTGTTGCCGGCGAAAGTGGAGATGTTCGTGGGATTATTGGGATCGTACATGTCGCGCCCTGCCAGATAGTCGCTGCCGTCGTACATGACGACAATGGCGTCTATCTCTGCCAGGTCCACGGTGGTCAATATGTCATAGACCTCCCTTGCCTCCCCGGGAGCCCGGTCTCCCAGAATCTCCAGAGCCCGCAGATAGTCATCGCGGACCTCCTGATTGCCCACGGCAATGTTGCACAGCCAGTATGCGTTGAAGAGATCCTGGGGGGCGTCCTCCAGATCCCGCTCCTGCCAGTCCGTGGCCAGATAGCTTCCGCTGACGGAACAGTTGTAGATGGTGGCGCCGGTCTTCTTTTGCATCAGGCTTATGAGACTGTCCTCACTCCCCCGGTCGTCGGCAAAGGGGGCGTTCCCAAAGGCCAGAATCTTGGAGCCCTGGCTGAAGTCCTTGTATATGGGATTGTGGGAGTCGTCCAGGAGGGGCAGGATCATATCGTAGGAATCGTTGTATTCTCCCGGCCCGTCCGCGAAGATTTCGTCCAGATCCACGCGCACGCCGAAGTTCATGATTTTGTATATTATGCCGGCCACGAAGAGCAATACCACGGCCAGCAGCACCAGGTGGATATTGATACGGGAGAAAAAGCCGCGTTTCTTGGGCTTGTCCTCCGGGTCGGATTCTGTGTCCGGGGGAGCGGGGGAGCCGCTTTCCTGCTCCAGGTCTATGATGTCCAGTTCCGGTATCCTGTGGGACTGCCGGGGATTTTCAGGGGAAAGGTTTCTATTCTTCATACAGGTTCTCCGTTTCTAGCTTTGCATTCCATTGTACTATTATGAGAGAGGAAAGTCTACATTATTAACCGGACTTTAAAACTTTTTAAAAGATTTTAAGATTTTTAGAAAGGTTTTAAAAAATTATGAAGAAATGGGTTTGTCACTTGAAGAAGCAAAGAAAGGATGCTATACTATTACAGAATTATTACGTTTTCGTTTTAGAGAGGATGTTATTTAATGAAGAAATTAATCGGTGGTTCTGATAAAAAGACCCGGAAATGGGCGGAATACGCTGAGAATGAGTATGATTGGGACAGCGGCGAGGACGCTGTGTACGAGGACCCGGAGGATTTTTACGGGGAAGCGATAGAGGAAGAGGACGGCTGGACGGAGGAGGACCCGCAGGGGGACGGAAACCTATACGCGTTCGGGGACAGAAGCAGCGACCCGGCCTATGAGGACGAGGAGCCCTACGGGGAGAGGTCTTCATACGGGGACGGCGATGAGCCGTACGGAGATGGACTGTACAGGGAGAGGTCTGTGTACGGGGATGATGAGCCGTACGGGAAGAGGTCTGCGTACAGGGACGACGATGAGCCGTACGGGAAGAGAGTTGCGTATGGGGACGACGAGGATGAGCTGTACGGGGAGAGGTCCGTGTACGGGGATGAGGATGAGCCGTACAGGGAGAGGTCATCATACGGGGATGGCGAGGAACTGTACGGGGAGAGATCTGCGTATGGAGACGACAAGGATGAGCCTTACGGGGATGGGCTGTACAGGGAGAGGTCTGTGTACGGGGACGATGAGCCGTACAGGAAGAGGTCTGCGTACAGGGACGACGATGAGCCGTACGGGGAGAGAGCTGCGTATGGAGACGACGAGGATGAACTGTACGGGGAGGAAGAGCCCGTGTATGAGGACGGGGGATTCTACGGCGGCTACGGGCCGGAGGATGCTGTCCCCGAGAAAGCCGCCCCCCGCAGGGCACAGCCTTTGAAAGGCGGCGGGACCCGGAGCGGAAAGCAGCCGAGGCAAAGCTTCCTGGCCAAGGTGGGGAAGTATTTCGGCCGTATGGACACCATGGACAAAGTGATGGCGTTTACCGGGGCCGGCGTTTTGGTACTGGCCATTATAACGGGCTGTATCTTCGTCGGCACTATGACCACGGACAGGCAGGTGGCGGATTTCAGGAATGTGGGTACACAGCTGGATGACATTACCGTCATCGGAGAACAGGGGCTTTTGGCCGTGGCGAATGCCCAGAGGGATAAGCTGGCGGCGTCTGAGGTGGTGGACGAAGAGCCGGAGGAGGACGATAAGCCGGACTACGACGAAAGCGGCTATGAAAGGCAGGTGTCCGTGCTGCCCAGCTTTACCTCCATTCAGAAAGACTTAAAGATTAAATTTATCAATAAGAAGACGGACAAACTGGTGGCAAACGTGCCTTTTTCCGTGACCATCACCGACCCGGACGGCAAGACGAACATCTGGTCCGACGACGACATGGACGGCATTATCTACAAAAAGGACATTGCGCCCGGTACATACAAGGTGGCCCTGGAGGCTCTGACAGATGAGAAGTACGCCGGCTACACCCTGTCCATGGATCCCCAGTCCGTGGAGGTGAAGAAAGAGATCGCCTACAAGAAAGTGGATGTAACCAATGAGGTCAAGCAGGAGAGCGAGGTAAACACCAAGCAGGAGGACACCAAGAAAAACGAGGTGGTGGTGGAGTCCAGCCTGCAGGATACGGTAGCCTGGGTGGAGAGCAAGGTCATCGCCACCGCCTATGACCAGGTGGACAAGAGCACCATACAGGATCCCATGACTCTGGCGGTGACAAAGCGTTTCCTGCGCATGAGCGAGAATACGGCCACGGGAGCGCCGGACACAGGGACTGCGCCCGGGACCGACGCGGAGCCCGGCGAGCCGCCGGCCACGGAGGCACCCACATCCACGCCGCCGGCCACGGAGGCACCCACATCCACGCCGCCGGCCGAGGAGAGCCCTACGCCCACACCGCCGGCCACGGAGAGTCCTACGCCCACACCGCCGGCCGAGGAGAGCCCTACGCCTACGCCGCCGGCCACGGAGAGTCCGACGCCCACGCCGCCGGCCACGGAGAGTCCGACACCCACGCCGCCGGCCGAGGAGAGCCCTACACCCACACCGCCGGCCACGGAGAGCCCTACGCCCACACCCACGCCGACGCCCACCCCGGCTCCTCTGACAGTGACCGTGAACCAGGCGACGCTGACAGGAACCGTGGGAGGAACCATGGCGGCCATCGCGTCCGCCTCCGGATTCCCCCAGGGCAGCACCGTGGAGTATATCATCAGCTCGGACAATGCGGCAGTGGCTGCGGCTTCGATAGATGACAGAGGGAATATCACCATACAGGGCAAGGCTGTGGGCACGGCGAATCTGACCGTCACCGCCAACTATAAGAACGGCGCCCCCGACACCGCGGGGAAAGCCGTGATAACCGTCATCATCAAGGGCAGCATGATCATGCGGCTGGACAAAAACGCCGTGACCGTATTCAACCAGAGTACAGTGGACATCACCGCCACAGTGGTCAACGCGGCTTTGCCGGTAAAAGTGGAGGCCGTATCCTCCGACGCGGGGAAATGCGCCGTCAGCGTCAGAGACAATATCGTCACCGCCACCGGCGTGGCGGAGGGCAGCGCAGTCATTACCATCAGCTACACGGAGGGAACCGAGACGGTCACCGCCACCTGCGCGGTCACGGTGAAAAAGAATCCCAGAGAGGATACCGGTACGCTGTTGAGAGACGTGAAAGGCCAGCAGGTCTACGTGAAAGAGAACGACAATTACAGAGAGGCCACCAACGCCGACTATTATACGGCGGCCGCTTTCTACATTAAGGCGGACGCCAGGTATACCGGGTGGCAGACCATTGACGGAAAGGTATATTACTACACGGCAGACGGGAAGAAAGTCACCGGGGAGCAGGTCATCCAGGGCGCCAAGTACAATTTCGCCAGCGACGGCTCCATGGTGGTGGGCAGCGGCACGGTAGGCATAGACGTGTCCAAGTGGAACGGCAAGATCGACTGGAACGGGGTGAAGAATTCCGGCATCTCCTACGTGATCATACGCTGCGGCTACAGAGGCTCCACGGAGGGCAAGCTGATCGTGGACTCCAGATTTGCGGAGAACATCCAGGGCGCCAACGCCGCGGGACTGAAAGTAGGCGTCTACTTCTACTCACAGGCCGTGGACGAGGTGGAGGCGGTGGAAGAAGCCTCCATGGTGCTGGACCAGATCCGGAATTACAAGATTTCCTACCCTGTGTTCCTGGACGTGGAATCCAGCGGCGGCCGCGGGGACAAGATTACGAGAGAGGCAAGGACTGCGGTCTGCAAGGCATTCTGTCAGACGATACAGAACGCGGGCTATACGGCGGGCGTCTATTCCAACAAGAACTGGCTGGAGACGAAGATAGACGCGGGCGCCCTGAGCGCATACAAGATCTGGATGGCTCAGTATGCCGCCGCTCCCACTTATAAGAGCAGATACGATCTGTGGCAGTACAGATCCACCGGCAGCGTAAACGGCATAAGCGGCAATGTGGATATGAATATCAGCTACCTTGGCTATTGAGCAGATTTGCGGAAAGGATGGCTGCTTCGGTCATCCTTTTGCGTTTTCAAAAGAGAATGCATCGGCATCATTTATGCCATACTAATACCAGCTTCAGAAAGGAGAGAAAAATGCGTACTTATCTCGTGACAGGAGGCGCCGGCTTCATCGGCTCCAACTATATCCATTACATGTTTCGAAAATACGGGGACGAAATCCGCATCATCAATGTAGACCTTTTGACCTACGCGGGGAATCTGGAGAACCTAAAGGCTCTGGAGGGCAACCCAAACTACACTTTCGTGAAAGCGGACATCTGCGACAAGGAGGCGATCTCCCGGATATTCCGGGAAAACGACATTCACCGGGTGGTGCATTTCGCGGCGGAGAGCCATGTGGACAGAAGCATCCGCAACCCGGAGGTGTTCGTGCGCACCAATGTGCTGGGAACCGCTGTGATGCTCAACTGTGCCAAGGCGGCCTGGGAGCTTCCGGACGGGAGTTTCAAGCCGGACAGGAAATTCCTCCATGTGTCCACGGACGAGGTCTACGGTTCGCTGCCGGATGACGACAATGCGTTCTTCTATGAAACCACGCCATACGATCCCCACAGCCCCTATTCCGCCAGCAAGGCCGGGTCGGACATGCTGGTGAAGTCCTATATGGACACCTATCATTTCCCGGCCAACATTACCAACTGCTCCAACAACTACGGCCCGTATCAGTTCCCGGAGAAGCTGATCCCGCTGATCATCAACAACTGCTTGGCGGGCAAGAAGCTGCCCGTGTACGGCGACGGCAAAAATGTCAGAGACTGGCTCTACGTGGAAGACCACGCCAAGGCCATCGACATGGTGCAGGAGGAAGGGGAGCTGTTCGAGACCTACAACATAGGCGGACATAACGAGAAACAGAATATCGAGATCATCCAGATCATCATAGAGACTCTGCGGGAGATGCTGCCGGACGACGACCCCAGAAAGGCGCATGTGACCACTGACCTGATCACCTATGTGGAGGACCGCAAGGGACATGACCGCAGATATGCCATTGCACCGGACAAGATCAGGGACGGGATCGGATGGCAGCCGGAGACCATGTTCAAAGAGGGCATCCGCAAAACCATCCAGTGGTTCTTCGAAAACGAGGAATGGATGAGGAACGTGACCAGCGGCGACTATCAGAAATATTACGCTGACATGTACGAAAACTGAGAAAAATGGGGACGAGTGGCATCGTTCCCATTTGGCGCGTTTTTATGCGCGGGAGCAAAGAAGGGAGTTTTTTATGAAAGGAATCATATTGGCAGGGGGATCCGGCACCAGACTGTATCCTCTGACAAAGGCGGTTTCCAAGCAGATCATGCCGGTATACGACAAGCCGATGATATATTATCCCATGTCCACACTGATGCTGGCCGGCATTCGGGAGATTCTGATTATCTCCACCCCCAGGGATCTGCCTGTATTCGAGGAGCTACTGGGCGACGGCAGTCAGCTGGGCATGGAGCTGTCCTACGCGGTGCAGGAGCACCCCAACGGGCTGGCGGAGAGCTTTCTGATCGGTGCGGATTTCATCGGAAAGGACCGGGTGGCCCTGGTGCTGGGGGACAATATCTTCTACGGCCAGAGCTTTTCAAAGGTACTGCGGGAAGTGGCCTCCAGGGAGAAAGGGGCCACCATATTCGGGTACTATGTCCGGGATCCCAGGGAGTACGGGGTGGTGGAGTTCGACGAGACCGGAAAAGCCCTCTCCATCGAGGAGAAGCCCGAAAATCCCAGGAGCAATTATGCGGTGCCGGGGCTGTATTTCTACGACAATGAAATCGTAGAGATCGCAAAGGCCGTGAAGCCCTCCGCCAGAGGGGAGCTGGAGATCACCAGCGTGAACAACGAATATCTGAGGCGGGGGACCCTCCGGGTGGAGACCCTGGGCAGGGGCTTTGCATGGCTGGACACCGGGAATCACGACTCGCTTCTGGACGCGGCGGATTTCGTGGCGGCTTTCCAGAAGAGGCAGGGGCTGTACATCTCCTGCATCGAGGAGATCGCTTACAAGAGGGGCTTTATCGACAAGGAGCAGCTGCTTTCCCTGGCCCAGCCCCTGATGAAGACCAATTACGGAAAATATCTGGTTGAGGTAGCAAATGGACTCTAAAATGCGCAGAAAGGCCATTCTGGCCTCCATGGGAGTGATTCTTCTGGTGTCGCTGCTGGTGCTGTATGCCAATCGGGACACGGGCGGAGGCAAGCCTCCCCGGGGGACGGCACAGGAGACAAAGGAACCTGCCCAGAGCCAGCCGGACCCGGGCCGGGACGGCGTGGTGAACGGACAGATAGGAAACGATTTGTCCGCTTTCCTCAGGGACGACACTTTCTTTGACCCGGAGGTGAATCCCATCCTGGAGGCCGCAAAGGACAATGCATCCAGGCTTTCCATGGTGGTGACCTCCGTGGAGAAAGATCTGCGCATTCAGATCGTGGATATCGATGGAAATCTGGTCACCGGGGAGAGCTTTTTCGTGAAGCTGGACGGACTGGGAGAGTATAAGGACCTGGACAAGGACGGCGTCATCTATATCGGAGATTTGTCCGCCGGCGAGTACTACGTGGAATTGATGCCCATGGAGGGCTATCGGGTGCCGGTGAACGAGACTAAGGTGCGGGTCAAGGACAAGGTGGAGTATGTGGCCATTGACGACATCTCTCTATTGCTTTTGACAGAGGACGACATCGATGTGGCGGCAGAGGACACCGCAGTGGCGGACGCAGTGGCGGATGCGGACAGAACCGAGATCCAGAAGCTTCAGAAATCCACGGCCAATTCCAGAGTGGGCATAGACGTGTCCAAATGGAACGGCGAGATTGACTGGGACCGGGTGAAAAACGCCGGCGTGGAATTTGCCATTATCCGCGCGGGCTACCGGGGTTCCACTACGGGAGGACTGGTGGAGGACTCCTGCTTTGCCGCCAATATGCGGGGCGCCGCCGCCAGCGGGATGCCCGTGGGCGTCTACTTCTTCACCCAGGCGGTGAACGAGGTGGAGGCCGTGGAGGAGGCCTCCGCGGTGCTGCAGCTGATCAAAGAATATGATCTGGAGTATCCGGTGTTCATTGATACCGAGGGCGCCGGCGGGAACGGACGGGCGGACAATCTGGATCCGGAGACCAGGACTTTGGTTTGCGAAGCGTTCTGCCGCACCATTGCCAATGCGGGCTACACGGCGGGAGTCTACGCCAGCCGCAACTGGTACAATAACAATCTGCACACACAGAAGCTTGAGAATTACTGCATCTGGCTGGCGGAATACCGCAGCGCCCCGCTCTATCAGGGGTATTATCATATGTGGCAGTATACCTCCAAGGGGGCCGTGGACGGCATTGCGGGGAACGTGGATATGAATATCAGCTATCTGGTACCCTGAACGGGCGCGGCCGGCGGGCGTCTGCACATAGGGCAGGTCCGGGACATAAAAAAGAGCACATGGAAAGATAAGAGAAGGAGAGGTATGAAAAATGGGAAAGATTCAGGTAGAGACATGCGGGATAGAGGGGCTTAAGGTCATCACCCCCGCAGTGTTCGGGGATGAGAGGGGCTATTTCTACGAATCCTATCACTACGAGGCATATAAGGAGGCGGGGATCCCCCAGGTATTCGTGCAGGACAACCAGTCCTCCGGAAAGAGAGGCGTGCTCAGAGGCCTGCATTTTCAGAAGCAGTTCCCCCAGGACAAGCTGGTGCGGGCCATCCGCGGCCAGGTGTTCGACGTGGCGGTGGATCTGCGGGAGGGCTCTCCCACTTTCGGAAAGTGGTACGGTGTTCTGCTGTCGGAGGAGAATAAGAGACAGTTCTTCGTGCCCAAGAATTTTGCCCACGGGTACCTGGTGCTCTCGGACTATGCGGAATTCTGCTATAAATGTACCGATTTCTATCATCCCGGGGACGAGGGCGGCATCGCCTACGATGACCCGGACATAGGCATAGAGTGGCCTGTTCCGGAGGGCATGGAGCTGGTGATGATCGACCGGGATCGGAACTGGGGCGGTCTGCAGGACTATAAGAGGCAGGCGCATGAAGATAAGTAAAAAAGGCGGGATAGCCCTGTTTTCCCTGACAGGGCTTTTGATGGCCCTGATCATCATCACCCATCGGAACCTGGGACCCAGCGCGGACCCGGGGGAGGAACTGTTAAAAAAGATTCTCTCCTGCGGGATGATTCTCATCGCCTGCCTGGTGTTTGCCAAATGGTACGAAAAATTTACCACGATTCCGGTGGAGCTCTACCAGAGCAGGCATCTGATCTGGAAGCTGGCGAAGAACGATTTCAAGAAGCGCTACGCGGGCTCTTACATGGGAGCGGTGTGGGCCCTGGCCCAGCCGGTGGTCACCGTGGTCATGTACTACATCGTCTTTGACAAGCTCATGGGCGGCGCGGGACGGGGCGTGGAGGATGTGCCCTTTGTACTGTTTCTGACCGCGGGGCTGGTGCCCTGGTTCTACTTCAGCGAGGCGCTGAACAATGGCACCAATGCTCTGCGGGAGTATGATTACCTGGTGAAAAAGGTGGTCTTCAAGATCAGTATCCTGCCCATCATCAAGATCATCGCCGCCACATTCATCCACGGGTTCTTTGTGGCGGTGCTGCTTATCGTGGCGGCGCTATACGGGTACTATCCCACGGTTTATACCACGCAGATCCTCTACTACAGCGTCTGCCTGTTCATCTTCGTGCTGGCGCTGTGCTATACCACCTGCTCCATCGTGGTCTTTTTCAAGGATCTGAGCCAGATCATCAATATCCTGCTGCAAATCGGGATCTGGGCCACGCCCATTCTGTGGAATCTGGACGCAGCGCCCAAGAAATGGGTGGTGGCTTTGAAGCTGAATCCGCTGGTGTATATCGTGAACGGCTACCGCAGCGCCATCTGCGGGAGAGAGTGGTTCTTTGAGGATTTCTTTTCCACCATGTATTTCTGGATTGTGACCGTGGTGCTGTTCGGCATCGGGGTGGCGGTCTTTAAGCGGCTGAAGAATCATTTCGCGGATGTGCTGTAAAGGGCGCGGCGGTTCATGCGCAGGCAGCGTGTATGGGAGTTTTGAAAGACGAGTATGGATAACAAGCAGATACAGGTGCAGGAGATAGCCTTTCCTGCGATTGAAATCAAGGATGTAGTAAAGGTGTATAAGCTCTACGACAGGGCCAGGGACCGGGTAAAGGACGCCTTTGGCCTGGGCAGAAGACAGTCCGGGAGGCTCCACTATGCCCTGAAAGGCGTGAATCTGTGCATCCGCAGGGGTGAGACAGTGGGCATCATCGGCACCAACGGCTCAGGGAAGTCCACCATCTTAAAGATCATCACAGGGGTGCTCAATCCCACCTCGGGCGAAATCCGCGTGAACGGGCGGATCTCTGCGCTGCTGGAGCTGGGGGCCGGATTCAATCAGGAGTACAACGGGATCGAGAATGTCTACCTGAACGGTACCATGATGGGCTTCTCCGACAGAGAGATAGACCAAAAGCTGCCGGAAATCCTGGAATTCGCCGACATCGGGGACTATGTGAACCAGCCGGTGAAGACCTATTCCAGCGGCATGTTCGTGCGCCTGGCTTTCGCGGTGGCCATCAACATCGAGCCGGAGATCCTCATTGTGGACGAGGCGCTTTCCGTGGGAGATGTGTTCTTTCAGGCAAAATGCTACCATAAATTTGAAGAATTCAAGAAGATGGGCAAGACCATTGTGTTTGTCAGTCATGATTTAAGCGCCATCAGCAAATACTGTGACAGGGTGTTTCTGCTCAATAAGGGGGAGCTTCTGGGGGAGGGCTCGCCCAAGACCATGATCGATATCTACAAGCAGGTGCTGGTGGGCCAGTACGAGATTCACGGCAATCAGGAGCATGCGGATTTTCTGGAGGATGTAAAGCAGGGGGGAAAAGAGAGCCGAAAGCAGAACGCGGAGGAGGCGGGAATCAATCCGCAGGCTCTGGAGTACGGCACGGGCCAGGCCAGGATCGTGGAGTACTATGTGACGGATGACGCGGGTGTCCGCACCGCCGCAGTGCTCAAGGGGAGCCTCTTTACGCTGCATATGCGCGTGGCGTTTGAGGAGCATGTGCCGGCCCCTATTTTTGCATTTACCTTTAAGAATGTCATGGGCACGGAGATCACGGGGACCAATTCCATGGTGGAAAAGGCCTTTCTGGAGAGCGTGGAGCCGGGACAGGTAAAAGAGGTTACGTTCACTCAGAAAATGAGTCTTCAGGGCGGGGAATATCTGCTCTCCCTGGGGGTCACGGGATACAACGGGGACACTTTCGAGGTATATCACAGGCTGTATGACGCCCTGAATATCACAGTGGTCTCGGACAAAAATACAGTGGGCTATTATGATATGGATTCTGTGGTGCAGGTGACGGATGCCTCCAGGAGAGAGACAGAGAGCGGTCCGGGGACCGGACGGTAAGGAGCGGTATGGCAGAGGACAGAGAGAGCCGGGATAAGGAAATGCTGACATATGGACAGGGGGATGAGGAGAAAGCGGGAGAAAACCAGGCGAAGCGGGAGGAGATCGGAAAGGTGCGGCTGGACTACAGCAGGTATTCCGGGGAGGATCTCTACAGCGACGGCCAGGTGGAGGACGAACTGCTGGACATTGTAAAGCACCATCCCTCCTCGGAGTTCGCGGACATTATTGCAGAGAGGGCCAGCTGGCCTGTTCTGTATCATCTTTCGCCCCTGCGGGAGAATATTCTGGAGTGGGTTCCCTTTCCTGCGGGAAAGACGGCCAAGGTGCTGGAGGTGGGCAGCGGCTGCGGCGCGGTCACAGGAGCACTGTCGGCAAAGGCAGCCTCGGTGACCTGCGTGGACCTGTCCAGAAAGCGCAGCCTGATCAATGCCTACCGCCACAGGGAATGCGGGAATATCCTGATCCATGTGGGGAATTTCAAGGACATCGAGCCCTGCCTGGAAGATGACTTTGACTTCATCTGTCTCACCGGAGTCTTTGAATACGGCCGGGACTATATCGGAGGGGACAGGCCCTATGAGGACTTCCTGAGGCTTCTGCTGTCTCATCTGGCTGAGGGCGGGCGGATTCTCATTGCCATTGAGAACAAATACGGGCTGAAGTATTTTGCGGGCTGCAAGGAGGATCATCTGGGGACTTACTTCTCAGGTATAGAGAATTACAGGGAGCCCAAAGGCGCGCGCACCTTTGGCAGGAACGGGCTGGAGCGGATCTTTCGCAGCTGCGGAGTGGAGGAGTACCATTTCTACTATCCTTATCCGGACTATAAATTTATGAAGATGCTCTACAGCGACGAATATCTGCCGGGAAAGGGAGAGCTGTCCTACAATATGAGAAATTTCGACAGAGACAGGCTGCTGCTGTTCGACGAGAAGAGCGCCTTTGACGGACTGACCGAGGAGGAGCTGTTCCCCCTGTTCTCCAACTCTTATCTGGCGGTGATCGGCAGGGATTTTGACGTAAAGTACGTGAAGTATTCCAATGACCGGGCGCCGGAGTACGCCATCCGGACGGAGATTGTCATGGAGGGCGGGGAGGCTTATGTCAGGAAATGTGCCCTCAGTGAAGCGGCCAGGGAGCATGTGAGAGGGATGGAGGTCTCCTGCGACAGGCTCAGAGAGAGATACCGGGGAGGGCGCCTGGAAATCAATGCGTGCAGCCCGGAGGACAGAGAGGGTATGAGCGTCCGGTTTGAATTCATAGGAGGCGTGCCGCTTTCCCAGCTGATGGACGGATGCCTGGAGAGAGGGGACACGGAGGGGTTCTACAGGTATTTTCGGGAATACGTGGATCGGATCGGATACAACTGTGAGTACCCGGCGGCGGATTTCGACCCTATTTTTTCCAATATTCTGGTGGAGGGAGACCGGTGGACGCTGATTGACTACGAGTGGACTTTCGGGAAGTCCATTCAGACCCGCGAGCTGGCTTTCCGTGCCGTGTACTGCTATCTGCTGGAGGACGCAAGGAGAAGCAGCCTGGGGATGGATAGAGTGCTGCGGGAATTGTCCGTCACCCAGGAGGAGGCGGAGGCGTATCGGAGCGCGGAAACCCAGTTCCAGAGCTTTGTCACCGGAAACCGGCTGTCCATGGCGCAGCTGCGGGACAAAATCGGCCGCAGAATGATGAGACCCCAGGACTGGATCGACAGGTACGAGGATTCCTCTGCCGTGAACCGGGTCCAGGTATATGAGGACAGGGGCGGGGGATTTTCCGAGGCGGAGTCCTTTTTTGCGGAGGATGCTTATCAGGGGGAGAATCTCATCGATCTGGAGCTGCGCTTTGGCGGGGAGGTGCGGCGGATCCGGGTGGATCCGGCTTTCGGGCCCTGTGCGGTGAAGCTGCGGGAGGCGACCCTAAACGGGGAGGCGGTTCCCCTAAGCCGCAGAAAAGTGCTAAGCGCCAACGGGCGGGTGGCGTTCCCGGCGGGGAAAGAGGAGAGGAACCGCCCCAGCATCGTGTTCGGCACCGCGGATCCGGGCATGTGCATCAGCCTGGAGAGGCTTGGGCGGAGAGAGGAGAACATCCTGCATCTTCGGATGGACATCGTGCGCCTGCCCCTTTCCATGGCGGAGGATCTGGCCGGGGGCCGGTGAATAGGAACCGCCCGGCATCCGCTATGGAGCGGACGGAGCCGGCGGAGGCCGGCTGCGGGCCGGGTGAAAGGGAGTGGAGGCGGATTGGGCATCAGAGAGCTGGTAAAGGGGACGCTGGTCCGGATAGAGGACAGACAATACGAGAGGCGGCTGCGAAAGAGGCAGACCGTCTATGGGGATTGGGCGGCGGCCCTGGAGGCAAAGCCGGGTGCCGGGGAAACGGAGGTGTGTGCCGGCGGTCATTTCGCGGTGTTTTGCGCGGGGGACGGGCGGATGGCGGCAGGAGCCTTACAGGCCATGGAAGCTTACCTGGCGGCTCACCCCGGCGTGCGGATCCTGTACGGGGACGAGGATGTCTGGGAGGGCGGTGGAAAGGCCCGGAGAGCGGACCGAAAGCTCCCCTGGTACAAGCCGGATTGGTCCCCGGACCTGCTGGACAGCTTTTTCTATTTCGGAAGCGTCACGGCCGTGGACAGGGAGCTTTTGGAGGAAGCGGGCTTTCGGCAGGAGGAATTCAGCGTCCCGGTTAAGGACTGCGGGTGCGTCCGCCAGGTGACGGATTTCGCGGCATATGAGAGGGCCGTGCACGCCTGGGTGACGCTGGCCGGAGGGTATGAAAAGGCTGCATCCTGCGTGGGGCATGTGGAGCGAATCCTGTTCCATGGCCGGAACGGGGCGCAGCAGGACGGATTCCTGCAGCCCTCCCCCTTTCTGAACAGCCTCAGAGAACAGCGGCTGCAAAGGCTTCGGAGCACTCCGGCGGCAGAGGAGGAGAGCGCTCCCCTTCTGTCCGTGGTGATACCCTCCAAAGACCATCCCCAGGACCTGGAAGCGTGTATAAAGGGCTGCATGCTGGCGGCGGAGTCCCCGGACGGGAGACCGCCCGTTTCCTTTGAGATCATCCTGGTGGACAACGGCAGCACCGGGGAGAACAGAGAGCGCATCGAAACCATGGCCGGGAGGCTGTCCGGCCCGGAAAAGGGCGGCTGTGAGATCCGGTATCTTTACGACCCGGGCGTATTCAACTTTTCTCTGATGTGCAATCAGGGAGCCGCCCGGGCCAGGGGACGACTTCTTCTGTTCCTCAATGACGATGTGACGCTGTCACAGGCGGGTACCTTTGAGGAGATGGCGGCGCTGGCGGTTAGGGAGGGGACGGGTGCAGTGGGCCTGAAGCTGTATTACCCGGACTCTGTGCGCATCCAGCACGCAGGCATCACAAATCTGTCCGCGGGGCCTGTGGATATGCTGCGTTTTTTGCAGGATAACAGATGCTACTACTACGGGGCGAACCGGGGAAAACGCAATGTGCTGGCGGTGACGGCGGCCTGCCTGATGACGGACAGGGAGAAGTTTTGGGAAGCGGGCGGATTCTCGGAGGAGCTCAGGGTCGCGTTCAACGATGTGGATCTGTGCTTTCGGCTGTACGAGGCCGGCTACCGGAATGTGTGCGTAAACGATTTTCACGGCTGTCACCATGAGTCCCTGAGCAGGGGGGACGACGAGTCCGGGGAGAACTTAAGGCGGCTGGGCAGAGAGCGGGAGAGGCTCTACGCCTGCCATCCCCATCTGGAGGGTGTGGATCCCTATTACGCCCCGGGGCTGAACAGGGAGGGACTGTTTACCACCGGGATCCGCCCGGCCTATCTGACGGCGGGAAACGGGGTGCAGAGGCTCCTGGGGCGCCGAAACCCGGTGTCCCTGGCGGGATATCGCAGGGATCCCTGCCTGACCCTGTGCGTGGAGGAGATATGCGGGGACAGGGTGCGGGGCTATGGCCTGGTGCTGGGGGACGACAACGCCTGCTACAAGAGATGGCTGCTGCTGGGGGAGATTCCGGAGACGGAGAGTGCGGACTCCCAGACCCCGGGAAAGATATATGCCCTGAAGCTGGAGGGGATGTACCGGCCCGACCTGGAGGAGAATATGCCGGATCAGAGGAATGTGGCCCTGTGCGGTTTCCATGTGGAGATAGGGGACAGGGCGGTTCCCGCCGGGAGATACCGGCTGGGCATGGCTGCCCGGAACCGGGCGGGCGGAGTCCGGCTTGTGAACTGGAGCAGCCGCTTTATGCAGCTGGGACTGCACCGGAGCAATGACTGTTCATGACGGCAGAAACGCTTTCAGCCCCCGGAGACTGCGGGGATGGCGGGGAGCATGCAAGGGGTAAACGATGGAAGAGACAGATTACAGAAAAGCATATGAAGAGGAGCGCCTTAGATGCGCGGAGCTCACGGGCCGGATGGGCGATATGGCCGGCCGGATGGCGGAGCTGGAGGCAGAGAAAGAGGCGCTGGAGCACAAGCTCAACCGCATCAGAGGCAGTATCCTCTGGAAGCTTGCAAAGCCCGCCCTGGGGGCGCTGCGCTGGGGCAAGCGCCAGAGGGACAGGCTCAGAAACTGCGGCAGCTTAAAGGGCGTGCTCCAGAAGCTGGCCTATAAGAGGCGGGAGCGGGTGGCCATGAGGCAGTTCGGCACGGAGAGCTTTCCCTCACAGGAGGAGGCCGAGGCAGAGAGGGGGACCGTATTCCCCCGCATGGTGAAGATCAGCATCCTGGTGCCCCTGTGGAACAATGACAGGCAGTTCCAGAGGGAGATGCTGGATTCCGTGATGAACCAGACGTATCCTAACTGGGAGCTGTGTCTGGCGGACGGCTCCGACGAGGCCCACGGCTATATGGAGGAGATTTGCAGAGAGTATGCGGCCAGGGCGGACGGACGAATTGTATACAGACATCTGGAGAAAAACGGCGGCATTGCCGGCAATACCAACGCCTGCCTGGAGATGGCCACGGGAGAGTACATCGGCTTGCTGGACCAGGACGATCTGCTGCATCCCAGCGTGCTCTACGAGTATGTGAAAGCCATCAACGGGCAGGGAGCGGATTATCTGTACTGCGACGAGATTACCTTTCAGGACGATGACATCAACCGTATGCTGACCATGCATTTTAAGCCGGACTATGCGCCGGACAATCTGCGGGCCAACAATTACATCTGCCATTTCAGCGTCTTCTCCAGGGAGCTTCTGGACGGGAGAGAGCTGTTTCGGCCCAAATTCGACGGCAGCCAGGATCACGACATGATCCTGCGTCTGACGGACAACGCCAAAAAAATCGTCCATGTGCCCAGACCCATGTACTACTGGAGGAGCCACTCGGGCAGCGTGGCATCAGGCATTGAGGCCAAGCCCTATGCCATAGAGGCAGCCAGGGGAGCGGTGGCGGAGCATCTGCAGGGGCACGGCTTTGCGCATTTCAGGATCGAGAGCACCAGGGCGTTCCAGACCATATTCCGCATCCGCTATCATATTGTGGGTACGCCGAAGATATCCGTGGTCATAGCCAACAAGGATCATGCGGAGGATCTGCGGCGCTGCGTCTCTTCCATAGCGGAGAAGTCCACATACCCCAATTACGAGATTATCATTGTGGAGAACAACAGCACCACAGAGGAGATCAGGCGCTATTACGGGGAGCTGCTGGGAGAGGACTACAGAGAAGTCGTGCGAACACCGGCTGAGAGGACGGCGCCCGGGAGGTCTGCAGACCCGGGAAGCCCGGACATGGACCGTGCGGGAGACGGTAGCGGGCGCGGACGCCGGGAGACGGCGGGGCGGGAGTCCGGCGGGGATGTTCTGCAGCGGGGCAGGGACGGCAGGATTGCCGTGGTCACCTACAGAGGGGCGTTTAACTATTCCGCGGTCAATAATCTGGGCGTGAAATATGCCTCCGGAGAGTATGTGCTTCTCCTGAACAACGATACCGAGGTGATCACCGCCAACTGGATGGAAGAACTTCTCATGTATGCTCAGCGCCCGGACGTGGGCGCCGTGGGGGCAAAGCTCTACTATCCGGACAATACCATCCAGCACGCCGGTGTGGTGATCGGACTGGGGGCCCACAGGACCGCCGGACATACCCATTACAGACAGCACCGCCAGAATCTGGGTTACATGGGACGGCTGTGCTATGCCCAGAACGTGACGGCGGTGACAGGGGCCTGCCTGATGGTGAAGAGAGAACAATATCTGGCGGCTGGGGGCCTGGACGAGGGCTTTGCGGTGTCGCTCAACGATGTGGACCTGTGCCTGAAGCTGCGGGGAATGGGGCTTTTGAACGTATTTACGCCTTTTGCGGAGCTGTTCCACTACGAGTCCGCCTCCAGGGGCCTGGACGATACCGGGGAGAGTGCCCGGCGCTACGACAGGGAGTCGGAGCGGTTCCGGGAGAAGTGGAAGAAAGAGCTGGAGGCCGGGGATCCCTATTACAATCCCAATTTCTCCTTGGACAGAAGCGATTATTCGCTGAAGATCAGGACATGACTTTCGCCGGGAAAGGAAAACCATATGCTTTTTAATTCCGTGATATTCATTACCTTATTTCTGCCGCTGGGGCTTATGGGGTGGTTTCTGCTCCAGAGGCTTCGGAATCCTTTCTTCGCGAAGCTGTTTGTGGTGGGGATGTCCTTTTGGTTCTACGGATATTACAATGTGTATTATCTCTGGATTCTGCTTGCCAGCCTGGCGGGCAATTATCTGATCAGCCTGCTGCTTGAGAGGAGAGGCTCGCCCTGGCAGCGAAAGGCTGCGGCGGTCTGCGGCATTCTGGGGAATCTGGGGCTTTTGTTTTATTTTAAATATTTCAATTTCTTTCTGGACAACTGCAATTTTTTCTTTCATACGGATATCCGGCTGGAGAAGATTGCGCTTCCTCTGGGCATCAGCTTCTTTACGTTTCAGCAGCTGTCTTTTGTCGCAGAGAGGTACAGGGGGGGAGCGCCCCATTATTCCCTGATAGACTACGCTTTTTTCGTCAGTTTTTTCCCCCAGCTGGTGGCCGGACCCATCGTGCTCCACAGCGAGCTGCTGCCCCAGCTTATCGGCAGGGAGAACCGGCGCCTTTCCTGGGAGAATTTCTACGACGGAATCACGCTGTTCATCCTGGGGCTGGCCAAGAAAGTGCTGCTGGCGGATTCCCTGGCCGTGCTGGTGAATGCCGAGTACGGGAACATTGCCGCCCTGGATACGCCCACGGCGTGGATTACAATCATATGGTACATGATGGAGCTGTACTTTGATTTCAGCGGCTACTGCCACATGGCCAGAGGCATTGCCAGGATGTTCGGCTTTTGGCTCCCGGAGAATTTTGACTCGCCCTTTCGCGCGTCTTCCGTGCGGGAATTTTGGCGCAGATGGCATATGACTCTGTCCCGCTTTCTGTCCCGGTATGTCTACATTCCCCTGGGGGGGAACCGGAAAGGAAAAGCCAGGCAGTGCCTGAATCTGCTGGCGGTGTTCTTGGTCAGCGGCCTGTGGCATGGCGCGGACTGGACCTTTGTCCTGTGGGGACTGATGCATGGTCTGGCAGTGGTCTTTGAGACGGCGTTTCCGAAGCTGCGGTTTCCCCGGGAATGGATGAACCGCCTGGCCACGGCGGTGTTCGTCACCCTGTCCTTTTCCGTGTTCCGCAGCGACTCCCTGGAGACTGCAGGACTTCTGTGGAACAGGCTCTTTACGGCGGGTAACCGGGGGATGCTTCTGGGCGTATGCAATACATTGGTCTTCCCGGAGAACTACGCGGCCATTAAGTTCCTGAGCATGAGAGCCCCGGGGCTTGTAAACGCTTTCTTCCTGGGATGCTTTCTCTTTCTGTCCGCCGTGGGCCTGGGCCTGATATGCGGGCAGAAAGCGGAAGATTGGATCCGAAGAAACGGCCACACAAAGGCGGGAGCGTTCTGTTTGGCGACGCTGTTCACCTGGTCTTTTATTTCGCTGTCCCAGGTGAGCGTATTCTTGTATTTTAATTTCTGACGGGAAAGGGAAAAGGCGGTATGGACGAGGCGGAAAAAAAGAAAGCTTTAAAAAGATTGCTGATCCTCACAGGGGCTGAAATGATCCTGATCGCTTTTTTTGTCTGGCTGATGGATCCTTTCTACCAGTACCACGCTCCTTTCTTCGGGATGGATGCCGTGCTCAATGACAGGGACAACCAGATGCCCGGGACCATCCGGAATTTTGCGTACGATTCCGTGCTGGCAGGGTCTTCTCTGGCGGAGAATTTCGACAGCGCTTTTCTGGACGGCACATACGGCTGCAGTACGCTGAAAGTGGTGAGAGCTTCCGGCTCCGTGGCGGACCTGCTCTACTATCTGGAGATGGCTCAGGAAGAGCGGGAGCTTAGGAATGTGTTCTGGTGCCTGGACATTGCCTCTGTGTGTGCGCCTACGGAAGTGACGCTGTACGGGGAGGATATTCCCCGGTATCTCCACACGGATACGATTCTGGACGATCTGCCCTATCTGTACAACAAGGAGGTTCTCATGGAGAAGATTCCCGTGATGCTGGCCAGTGCCCATGAGGGAATCAATACCGGGGGACAGGCGTACAACTGGGCCAGAAACAAGCAGTTCGGGGCCCAATGGGCCATGCGGGCGTACGACAGAGGGAGCGTGACGCTTCAGGAGCCCCCTGTCCAGAGGGCGTACGACCACGAGGCTTGGCTGATCGCGAGCAATGTGGCGCTTCTGAAAGAGGAGGTGACGTCCCACCCGCGGACCCGGTACCGGTTTCTGATTCCGCCGCTCTCCCTGCTGTGGTGGGACTGCGCCTATGTGAACGGAGAGCTGGAAATGCGGATTTACGCCCTGGACCAGGCGGTCTCGGCGCTGCTTACCTGTGAGAATGCGGAGGTCTATTATTTTCAGAACGAGGAATCCATTGTGTGCAATCTGGATTACTATATGGATATGGTGCACTACAGTCCGGACATCAATCAGTACATGCTTGAGCGGATGGCGGCAGGGGAGAACCGGGTGGACGAGGAGAACTGGGGACAGGCGGTAGCGGGCCTGCGGGAGCTGACTGCTTATATTTCCGAGGAGGCCGTGTACGGCTATTACGGAGGGGATTAAGCGAATATAGCGGCAAGGATGAACCTTGATTCTTCTCCGGTTTAGTGCTAAAATAGGAAGCAGGCAATTTGCAGAATCGGGATAGGGGATAGGTGCATGGATATCAAAGATTACAAGAACATACTGGACGCCATACCGAAGACAGGGATATATGTGGTCAGGGAGGATAACCACGAAATCCTGTATTTGAATCAAAGGATCAGGGAGTTGGCTCCTCATGTGCGAGAGGGAATGACCTGCGACAGGATGTGGGCGAATTCCTGTCTCAACTGTCCGCTTCTGAACATCGGCGATAAGCCGAAAAGCCAGTCCATCAACAACGATAATCTTCTGGGCACCGTGGACATGGAGGCCAGGCGGATGCTCTGGGAGGACCACATACCTGCATTCATGATCACGCTGACGCCCCATCTGGACGAGTTCAGCAATATTTACCGCAAGATACTGCGGGTGAATCTGAGCCAGGACAGCTATGAGGTGGTCAAGTCGGGGGCGGAGGAGTGGGCCATTGACAGCAGGAAAGAGACGTTCGGAGCCTGGCTGGAGCAGTTTAAGCAACACGGCGTCATCCACCCGGACGACATGGAACGCTTCCTGAGCTTCACCCATCCGGAGTATCTCAAAAGCGTGCTGCGCACCGGGCGCAAGCATCTGACCTGCAGCTACAGGCGCAGCTCTCCGGGAGGGTATCGCTGGAATCTGCTGGAGGTGACGCCTGACTCGGGATACACGGATCGGAATCAGACGGTTCTGATCTATATCAAGGATGTGCAGGATATGCTGAAAGAAAGCCTGGAACTGGACGAGACCAGCGTACGTCTCCAGGAGGTTACCCGGACTTTGGGAGAGCAGAATCTGGGCATCTATACCATCGAATTAAATGACGGGAATGTCAACCTGGTCCGGGAGGGCGGATACAGCCAGGAGGGGTGGACTTCCCAGACATTGATGTGGGACGTGGTCATGCAGTCCCGGCTGATCCGGCAGATCCATCCGGAGAACCGGGAGCAATTCGGGAAGAAATTCTCCCTGGAGGGACTGCTTTCGGCCAGAGACCGGGGGCTGCAGAAGCTGGATATGCTGTGCCAGTGGAGGGTGGGAGGCAAGTACCGGTATGTGGCGGTCATCGCGTACTTCGGCCGCAACCAGAGCACGAGAAACTATGTGGTGGTGGCGCTTCAGGATGTGGACGCGCGCGTGCGGCAGGAGCAGATTCTGTCCCAGAGGGATATGCAGATGGCAGCCATCCTCAAGTCCCGCTTCCATGTGATGACCACAGTCTATCTGGAGAACGATCAGTGTGAGCGGTTCTGGCTCAATGAGAGCGCACAGCCCCAGAATGGCGGAAAGGGGCGGTATACCCAGTTTTACCAGCGGGCGCTGGAAAGCTCCGTTTATCCGGAGGATCTGGATAAATTCCGGAAATGCATGAGCCCCGAGCACATGCGCAGACGGGCGGAAGAGACCCAGGATTACTCGGAGGAGATCTGCAGCTACCGCCTGCAGGGCCCCAGAGAGCAGTGGCTGGAGCAGCATGTGACCTATATCCGCAGCGGCGGGCAGGTTCTGGTGAATATCCTGGGACGGGACATTACCAAAGAGAAGCTGGAGGAGCGGGAGCGCCTGAAGCTGGAGCAGGAACAGGCCAGTATCATAAACAGCTTAAGCAGCATGTTCTTTGCCACTTACTACGGGGATCTGGAGCAGAATCAGATGCGGGGCATGAACCAGCTGGAGGATGTGCGGGAGGTTCTGGGGGATCGAACGGACTATGATACGGCGCTTCGGACCTATGCGGAGACCTTTGTTCATCCGGAGGACCGGGCCAATTATCTCTATACCATGAGCAGCAAAAATCTGCGCCAGGTGCTGAAGAGAGAGCAGCCGTTCGTGACTTTCGCATACCGCAAGATGCCGGAAAGGGCAGACAGTTCTCCGGACGATTACGGCTGGATACGGGCCACTGCGGTGCTGGCCAGGACGGACGAAGAGGGCAGGGCCAGCGGGGTCGTCTATGCGGCCCAGGACGTGACGGAGAGCAAGCGCAAGGAGATGCGGGAGCAGCGGGCGATCCAGGCGGCCTGCGAGGCGGCCAACCATGCCAATGCCTCCAAGAGCGAGTTCCTCTCCCGGATGAGCCATGACATCCGCACGCCCATGAACGGCATTATGGGGATGACGAAAATCGCCTCGGAAAATGTGCAGGATCACGAGAGAGTGCGGGACTGCCTGGGGAAAATCGCCGTGTCCGGCAGCAGCCTGCTCTCCCTGGTAAACGAAATCCTGGATATGAGCGAGCTGGAATCCGGCAATGTGGATCTGGTGGCGGATGAGTTTAAGATTTCCGGGCTGATAGAGGATGTGGTTTCGGCGCTGCAGCCCCGGGCGGCGGAAAAGGGACTGGAGCTTAGGAGCTCCCACGGGGATGTGGAGCATCAGGAGGTCATAGGGGACAAGGGGCGCATCAGCCAGGTCTTCTCCAATATCCTGAGCAATTCCATCAAGTTCACACCGGAGGGAGGGCGGCTGAGCCTGACTGTCGTAGAGCGGGAGACCAAGAAGTACGGCTGCTGTTTTTACGACTTTGTCTTCGAAGACAACGGCATCGGAATGGACCAGGAATTTCTGCCTCATATCTATGAGCCTTTCAGCCGCGCGGAGGATTCCCGGATCAGCAGGATCGAGGGAACCGGGCTGGGGATGACCATTGCCCAGAACATCGTGCGCATGATGGGCGGATTCATCAAGGTGGAGAGCGCCCTGGGCAAGGGGACAAGAGTCACGGTGACATTGCTTTTGAAGCTGCACAAAGGGGCTGGAGATACGGCGGATGTGGCGCAGAAAGCGGAGGAAACCAACGCCGACGCCCGGTTTACGGGCAGAAGAATTCTGCTGGTGGAGGACAATATCATCAATCAGGAGATCGCCATGGAGATCATCGGCGCCACCGGCGCAGCGGTGGAATGCGCTTCGGACGGCAAAAAGGGCCTGGAGCTCTTCGAATCCATGCCGGAGGGATATTTCGACATGATATTAATGGACATCCAGATGCCTGTGATGAACGGATACGAAGCCACCCGCGCCATCAGAAAGCTTCCCCGCAGAGACGTGCTGTCCATACCGATCATTGCGCTGTCCGCCAATGCCTTTGCGGAAGACGTGGCTGTAGGCAGAGAGGCGGGAATGAATGAGCACATGGCCAAGCCCCTGGACGTTGCGCAGCTGACTGCCGCAATGATTCGCTGGATTGGCGTGTGAGAATATACATAAGGACCGGGGAAATCAATAAAAATTCAATCCTTTCTATGGAATAGTCTGGAAATATATGGTACAATGGTGACTAAGTAAGACATTGGGGGACATAGAGATCTGCAGAAGCGCGGAATGCAGATACAGGGGAACCCTGAAAACTCTGCGCAGAAAAGAGGAGAGGCAAATGAGCTATATGGACGAGTTTAACTTCTGGCTGGAGGACGATTATTTCGACCAGGGTACAAAGGATGAACTGCTGGCCATCCGCAACGATGAGAAAGAGATCGAGGAAAGGTTCTACAAGGAGCTGGAGTTCGGCACCGGAGGCCTCAGGGGCATTATCGGGGCCGGCACCAACCGCATGAATATCTATACGGTCCGCAAGGCTACCCAGGGCCTGGCCAATTTTATCCTGAAAAAAGGGACGCAGGAAAAGGGTGTGGCCATCGCCTATGACTCCAGACGCATGTCTCCTGAGTTCGCGGATGTGGCAGCTCTGTGCCTGGCGGCCAACGGCGTCAAGGCCTACGTGTTCGACGCTCTCCGTCCTACGCCGGAGCTTTCCTTTGCCCTGCGCACATTAGGCTGCACGGCAGGCATTGTGGTGACCGCCAGCCATAACCCGCCGGAGTACAACGGCTACAAGGTGTACTGGGAGGACGGCGCTCAGGTGACGGCTCCTTTCGACAAGCAGATCATCGAGGAAGTCCAGGCCATCAAGGACTACCATACCGTGAAGACCATGGATAAGCAGGAGGCCATAGGAAAGGGCCTGTATCAGGTCATCGGCAAGGAAATTGACGATGCCTACATGGCGGAACTGAAGAAACAGATCATCCATCCGGAGGTCATCGCCGAGGTGGCGGACGATATCAAGATTGTATACACGCCTCTGTGCGGCACGGGAAATGTGCCTGCCAGGCGCATTTTGTCGGAACTGGGCTTCAAGCATGTGTATGTGGTGCCGGAGCAGGAGAATCCCGACCCCAACTTCACCACGCTGGAGTATCCCAATCCTGAGGATCCCAAGGCATTTACATACGCCCTGCGGCTGGCGAAAGAGAAAGATGCGGATGTCGTCCTGGCTACAGACCCGGATGCGGACCGCCTGGGCATCTACGCCAAGGATTCCAAAACAGGGGAGTATGTCTCCTTTACGGGAAATATGTCCGGCATGCTGATTGCGGAATACATCCTGCGGGAGCGCACTGCCACTAAGACCATGCCGGAGAATCCCGCTCTGGTGACCACCATCGTCACCACCAACATGACAGGCCCCATCACCGGCGCCTACGGCGTGAAGCGCATCGAGGTACTCACGGGATTTAAGTTCATCGGCGAGCAGATCAAGCTTTTCCAGCAGACAGGCAGCAACCATTATGTGTTCGGCCTGGAGGAGAGTTACGGGTGCCTGGCCGGGACACACGCCAGGGACAAGGACGCCATCGTGGCAGTGATGTGCCTGTGCGAGGTGGCAGCCTACTGCAAGAAGCACGGCAAGACCCTGTGGGATATGATGCTGGAGACCTACGAGAAGTACGGCTATTACAAGGAGTCCCAGTACACCATCACTCTGAAAGGCATAGACGGTTCCAGACAGATCGCGGAGATCATGGAAAAGCTGCGCCAGAACCCGCCCAAGGCATTCGGCGGCCATCAGGTGCTGAAGTTCAGGGATTACCAGACCGACCGCATCGTGGACATGGCCACCGGCGAAGAGGGAAAGACCGGCCTGCCGAAATCCAATGTACTGTATTTCGAACTCCCCGACGATGCATGGTGCTGCGCCCGTCCCTCGGGCACGGAGCCCAAGATCAAGTTCTACATGGGTGTCAAGGGGAGCAGCTTAGAGGACGCCGCCGCGAAGCTCGCGCAGCTGACCGAGGATCTGAAAGCTGTGCTGTAAGCTACACACCAGCAGTGAAATTTGCAGTCAATTCGTGATGCCTGCCGCCGTTGAGCCGGGGGATAATGGAAGAAGAGCATTCCAGGGCAAATTTTAGTGACCATCAGGATAAATAATGCAGGAACAGGCAGGGAGCAGATGTTTTCCTGCCTGTTTTCCTAAAACAGAAGACAGGAAATGCTTTTCATTTGGTGATAGTCAGATAAAGTTGGGAGGGCCGGGAATGGGGATTTTTTTAAATCCGGGAAACCAAGGATTTGAGAGCGCCATAAGATCACAGATATATGTGGACAAGACACAGATGCTGGCGTATACGAATTCTGTGCTGGATACTGAACAAAGATGTCTCTGCGTAAGCAGGCCGAGACGTTTTGGAAAGTCCATTGCGGCTGAAATGCTGGTGGCTTATTACGGCAAAGGGTGCGATTCTGCAGGACTGTTTGAAAACTGCAAAATTGCATCCAACAGGCATTTTGCCGAGCATCTCAATCAATACGATGTCATCCATATAGATATCAATTCCTTTCGGAATACAGGAAAAGCCGGAGAAAGTATTGTGTCAGGAATACAGGGTGCTGTAATCAGAGAACTCAGGGAAACCTTTCCCGGATGTATTCCGGAAGCTGCGGTCACGTTGCGGGAGGCGCTTGCAGGCATCAATAAGGCCAAAGGGACGAGATTCATCGTCATCATCGATGAATGGGATGCTGTTTTCAGGGAGGATAAGGATGATGACGGAGCCCAGACAGAATATATCGATTTCCTGCGGGGTCTTTTCAAAGATGTCCCCGCCAAGAGATTCATTAAGCTGGCATATTTGACGGGAATTCTCCCGATTAAAAAATACGGTACAGAGTCTGCATTGAATAATTTTGATGAATTTACCATGCTGGAGGCGGATGTGCTGGCCGAGTATGTGGGTTTTACGGAGGCTGAGGTTCGAAAGCTGTGCGAAAGACACGGAATGGATTTTGCGCAGACTGCACAGTGGTATGACGGATATGTGCTTGAAAAGGGCCTGCATGTCTATAATCCGAAATCGGTGGTGGATTCCATTCGCAGGAAGAGAATCGGCAATTACTGGACAAATACGGAGACTTACGAATCCCTGAAAAGCTATATCAGCATGAATTTTGACGGCTTGCGGGACGCTGTAGCCAGAATGCTGGCCGGAGATTCCTGCAGGATAAATCCGGCAAAATTCCAGAATGACATGACGTCTTTCAAGAGCCGAGACGATATTTTGACATTGCTGATTCATCTGGGATACCTGACCTATGACAGAGAAAACACAAGCGTGCGGATTCCTAACGAGGAGGTCAGGGGAGAGTTTGTCAATGCAATAGAAGACGCAGGTTGGAAGCCTGTGATGGACGCTATCAATGCATCGGACAGGCTGCTTGAGGCCACATGGCGCATGGATGCGGAGGCAGTGGCGGAGAGGATAGGCGCAGTGCATATGGCGAATGCTTCGGTGCTGCACTATAACGATGAAAATTCCCTGAGCTGCGTCATTGCCCTTGCTTATTTCAATGCTGTGAAAGAGTATATGCTAATCCGTGAAATGCCCACCGGAAAGGGGTATGCGGATATCGTATTTCTGCCCAGGAAGCACTCTGACAAACCAGCCATGATTGTGGAACTGAAATGGAATCGTTCAGCCCGGGGTGCGATTGAACAGGTAAAGGACAGGAAATATGTGCAGGCACTGGAAGATTACGAGGGGAAAATACTGCTGGTAGGGATCAATTATAATAAAAAATCAAAGGAGTACCAGTGCCGCATTGAATCTGTCTGAGCGGAGGCGGCTGTTCCCAATGGGAGGAAAAGGAGAACGGATGAAAAAGAAATTTATTATTAGCCTAATTGCGCTTATATGCCTGGCAGCGGCCGGCCTTTTTGCGCTGAGCCCCTTTACATTTAGTACCGGTATTTATATCAATGCGAATGATGACATTATTGTCTTTAACAGAGGCTCGGGAGAGCCTGTGGTCATTCGGGGCAGGATTGGGAACTTCCGGACTGGAGACAGGATACTCATCCTGCACGATGGAACCATGATGCTCAGCTATCCGGGCCAGATGAATGTGTATTTCAGCATACGCCTGAAAAAGGGGGACGTGTCAAATGTGCCCCAGTCCGTGCTGGATTCCCTAGAGGAGATGGGATGGCATTTATACTGCACACCACTGAAGTCTGCAGTAACCTACAACGAAAGACCGCCAGCCAAGTATGTTCGTTTCAGGCGGAACAGTAAATCCTGGCGGTCTTGAGTATAGGAGGCGGACTTGGGCAGAATTAACAGGGCAAATCTCAAAAAAACCATATATTATTGCAAGCGAAACGGCATCCGCAGGACATGGTACGCTGTCCGGGAGAGGCTTCAGGAGAGAAAGAAGACTCCTTATGTCTGGGTGCCGCCTGCAGAGGAGGAACTGGAGGCTCAGCGCAGGGGATGGGAGCGGCAGGGCCTTAACGCCACGTTCAGCATAATCGTCCCCGCGTATCGGACGAAACCGGAGTATTTGGAAGATCTGGTTGAGTCCCTGCGCAGCCAGACGTATCCTAAGTGGGAGGTGATTCTGGCAGATGCCACTGAGGACGACAGTGTGGAACAGGCCTTGCGGAGGATGCTGGAGCCTGGCGAGGCGGACTTTGACGGCTTTGGGCAGGAAAGCCTGGGAACAGAGGAAGCCGGGCAGGGAGGAGCTGCCCTGGGAGAACATGGGGGGCAGGATTTAAAGACGGCTCCGGGATTCTCTCCAGGGAAAATCCGCTATTTGCACCTGAAACGCAACGCTGGGATTGCCGAAAATACCAATCAGGCGCTTCCCTATGCCATGGGCGACTACATTGGGCTGCTGGATCACGATGATGTGCTGACGCCGGATGCGCTCTACCAGATGGCGATCGCTATCCGGGAGGCGCATCGTCGGGGGACAGAGCCGCAGATGCTCTATTCGGATGAGGACAAGTGCAATGGGGACCGGACGGAATACTTTGAGCCGAATTGGAAAGAAGACTTTAACCTGGACTTGCTTTTGAGCAATAATTATATCTGCCATTTCCTTGTGATGAAGCGGGAACTGATGCAGGAACTGGGATTCCGTACAGCATATGACGGCGCTCAGGATTTCGACCTGGTGCTGCGGGCGGCGGACAGATTAGAGAAGAGGGAGGAGGCTGTGCTCCATATTCCAAAGGTGCTTTATCACTGGAGATGCCATGCCGGGTCTACCGCGGAGAATCCGGAGAGCAAGCGCTATGCCTATGAGGCCGGGCGCAGGGCAGTGCAGGATTTCGCGGACAGGAAAGGCTGGGCGGTGAAAGCGGTGGATACGGCCCATGTAGGCTTCTACGCCCTGCGGTACCAGGGGGATCCCTTTGACAGCAGGTCGGATATCGCAGCCATCGGCGGGAGAGTGGTTGGTCGGGGCAGAGTTGCAGCCGGACAGCCCTTGCGCAGAGGAATGACTGTCGGCGGCAGGATGACCCGGGACGGACAGGTGCTGTATGAGGGACTGCCGGCGAATTACAGCGGGTATCTCCACCGGGCAATTCTTGCGCAGGATGCGGAGGCGGTGGATCTGCGCAATATCAGGCTCCGGCCAGAATGCCGGGAGATTTTCCGGCGGATAACGGGAGTCCCGTACAAGGTGATTGAGGGCACGGATATGTTTGATGCTTCACTGCTTCCTGAAAATGAAGATGTAATCAGGCTAAGCCTGAGATTATGCCAAGCGTTGCGGGCGGCAGGATACCGGATACTGTACTTACCGGACATGGCGGACAGTAGGTAAGGAGGGCGCTTTTACGAACGGAAAGATGTTCGGAAGATGAGACAGGAAACCACAGCCGTGCCGGTGGGCAGACAGGCTGTGGTTTGGTGAAACTCTGTGTTTTGGGTCACGCAAAGGCATCGAACCTCTTGTATGCGGCAGGATACTCTGGCAGCATCTCCTGCCCACGAATATCCTGCGGCTCCAATAGAACCGCCGCATCCAACACTTCCGCTGCCTGCGCGGGTTCCTGATCCGGAGAGGCCTGCGCTGCCTGTGTCTCTGTCTGATCCAGAGGAGCCTGCGCTTCGGACATGTCCTCCAGTGCCTTTGCAGCTTCCTCAGTAACCTGATCCAGGATATCGCTAAGCAGCCCTTGCCCTTCATCAATGCCCAGGGCTTCCTCCACGGCCTCTTTCTTGCGTTCCTCCGCGGTCTTGGGTTCGCTCTTTTCTATGGCCTTGGCGATTTCCTCGCCCCGCTCCTTTGCCTCGTCCATCAAATGCATCATCTGGGCATTGTTGTATTCCGCCTTGGCAGCGGCAATCTGGTCTTCATAGGAATGCAGCAGCTCCAACACCCTGGCTACTTCCTCCGGGCTGGAGCATTGGATGTTTTTCAGGTTCTTCTTCTGATTTTCGAAAAATGCCACCTGGCTGTCGCGCTTGGCCTGCCGCTCCAGCTTCTGGGCCGTGCTTTTCATCAGGCCGCCGCCGAAGCCCTGGCTTAATCCTGCGAACGCGTGTTTTCCGTTCTGTAAGCTGATGTTCATAGTAACCTCCATTTCGCTGTCTGCTGACATTTGTGGTTTTACTGTCAGGAAAGCTTGCGCGGGATGCTTTTCTTTTCCCTGTCCATATATCAAGAATATCGGCATCATGGGGCAATTCTTTATGAAAATGTCATGAACCGCATGAGGGAGAGTTACTTTTTTGCTTTAACTATAGACTTTTGAACCTTAATATATTATAATGAAGTAGTCGGCATATTTCGATTCTATTATATATTTGGGTGGGATATGTATGGGTCTGTTAGCAACAGAGTATACGTGATGTATAACAAGCTGTCTGAAAGATCTCATTTCGCAGGACAAGCATTTAGATTCAATATGCCCTGTTGGATTTATTGGAGATTGATATTGACATCATTGTTTATAAATAAATATGAAAGGAGGCTGCTTATGAAAAACAGAGATGCTTTTGTAAAAATGCTTTCAAACCGCAATAGTGTTATAATTATAAATTCATGCGGTGAGAACAGATGTGGTAATAAGCATACCCATTTTACGCACCTATAGTAACAAAGTGACGAATCAGCCACTCTGAAACAGAGTGGCTGATTTGATGAAGTAATTCATATTTTTGTAGGATATTTTGGGATATATCAGTATAGATTTTGGAGGATCATACATGATGAAAGCATTCAAGAAATCAGGCATAGCGGGAACGCTGTATCACATATTCCTGTTTGTCTTTACATTGACCTGCGGCTGGCTGGTTTCGTCCCTGCTGGACTTTGCTATGGAGTCAAACGGGGAAGCCGCTCTCAAAACCGCAGGGATACTTGCGGTGTTGCTTTTGGTCGGACTGCCGGCCATTTTCGTGCTGCGCAGAAAGCTTGGAGCCATTATGCGGGCCGACCGCCAGAGTTTCCGCGAGAAGCTTTATGCAGATATTATCGGGCGCAGAATCAGCATTGAAAGCATCGGCGAACTTGACGTAAGGCTGTCCAACGATGCCGATACCGTCGCCGAATACTATCAGACTGCCATTCCCTCGGCGGTTGAGGGAGCTCTGATCATGCTTGGCTCGGCGGTGCTTCTATGTTTGTCCCATCTGTGGCTGGGGCTTATTTTGTTCGGGCTAAGCCTGATTCAGCTTCTGCCGTCGGTGGTCTATGAAAAATGGGCAAAGGACATCTACGATCAGACCGATGATGCTGAGGAGATTTATGACGGCTGGCTGATTCAGGGCTGCAACGGTCTTTCCACCCTGAAATCCTACCGGCGGGAAAACTGGTTCATTCGGAAACTGGAGGGCATCTCCGACGGAATGGTGCGCGCGGGCATCCGCGCAGAGCAGGCCGGAACGGTTGAAACGGTGGTGTTCCATCTTGTGGACGGCCTCCTGCGCTACGGAAGCTATGTGTTAATGGGCCTTTTTGTCCTCTATGGCGGGCTGAAAGTCACTGACACCCCGGTGCTTATCGTGCTGAGTGGGTATCTTTTCGGCTCGGTCAACAATATCCTGTCGGCTATGCAGAAACGGTTTGAATACACCGTTGCCAAAAGTAAGCTTGCAGAGGCAGATACTGCCAAGCCCGAAAAGACTGACGGCGCGCTGCTTGCGCTTTCAGGCATTTGCAAAACTTACGGCGACAAGAATGTCTTAAAAGATATCTCTCTGACGGTGCGCGGCGGCGAGCGTGTGCTGGTCTGCGGCCAGAACGGAAGCGGAAAGAGCACCCTTTTAAAAATCGCCTTGGGCTTTGAGTCTGCCGATAAGGGCCATATCCGGTTAGATTCCGGTAATACGGCGTTTGCCCTGCAGGAGGAGGCCGACCTGACCCTTTCCGGCGCTGAACTTCTGGAGGATCTCGAAAAGGAAAGCGCTGTTGACGGCAAGGCTGCGCGCAGACATCTTGCCGGTTTTGACATTGCCGGGGAAATCCTTGAAAAGCCGCTTTCGGAGTGGTCCATGGGTCAGAGAAAGAAATTTTACCTTGCCTCGGCGTTTGCAAGGCCCGCCGAACTGCTTATTTTGGACGAACCAGCAAACCATTTGGACAGTGCGGCACTTGATTATCTCTATAAGCTGGTAAGCGCTTATAAGGGTGCGGTTCTGGCGGTATCCCACCAGAAAGACATGCCTGTAAAGTGGGATAAAATGCTTATGCTTGGATGAAAGAAAGGGCTATCATCATGAATAAAAATACAGCAAAACAGATAGAGCGCGACTGCGTCCGCAGGATGTTTCCCTGCTTCGCGCTCCACTTTTTCCGCGAAATGCTGGAGCTCACGCTGCCGGTAATAACCTCGTGGATGATCGGCGGCATGGCGGACGCTCTTTTGAATCTGGACATGCAGAGAATAAAAGGCAGACTGGCGGTATTCATTGTGGCGTTTTTGGCGGATGTGCTGGCGCAGCCGGCTGTGCGGATGTGGGAAAACTTCCTTTTGACCCGCCTTGGCTTCGGCTACGGCAATTTTATGTTCTCGAAATACCTCCGTCTGCCGATGAAAAATGCGAAGTCAATGGAGACTGCGGTGGTGGTCCAGCGGATAGACACAGACACTACCGACTACTACTTTTTACTGATGCAGAAGTGGACAAGGCCGCTTACGATGGCCGTATATCTGGTGGTGCTTGTCACCATGCTCATAACCGACAGCTTCAACCCGCTGTTCGTTGCCGTCATACTGACGCTTGCGGCAATACCGCTTATCCGTGCGGCTCTTAACGGCAAGGCAAAGGCCAGGCTAAAGGACGCCAGGCTTGACTACGAGGAAAAGCGTGAAAAGCTGGAGTACGGCATGTTCAGCGCCCGTGATTTCTTAAACGGTTTTCAGATCGGCGGCAGATACATATCCCGTGCGCATGGCGAATACGCCCGCTACTCCGAGAAGACCGGAAACGCCCAGGACAAAATGAACGCAATGGACGCCATGTTTGAATACCTTTGCACATACGGCGTCCCTTTGGGGGTTATCGCGGCGGGCGCGCTTCTGATTGCCGGTGGGAACATGGGTGTGGGCACGCTTTTGGCGGGATATCTTATCATGCCTACCATCACCAAATTTTACAGGTATTTTGAGTCCCTGATCTTAAACCATCACGAGGAAATCGTGGTGCGGGGACGGCTTGAAATCTTCTATTCTGGAAATGAACCGGAGGATTCAGCCTGCGGGCCTGAGGGCATGGCGGATCTGCCGAAAGAACTCAGGCTTCAAAACGTCAGCTTTGCGTATGCGGAGGACCTGCCAAAGGTTTTTGACGGTAAAAGCATTGTCGTTCCGCTTTCGGACAGAGTGCGGATTGCCGGGTCCAACGGCGCGGGAAAATCCACTTTTCTGTCGCTGATTTCGGGAGTTTATTCCCCGGATGACGGCAGTGTCACCGATGAAAACGGGAGCACCTTAACCTCCGGCGCGCTTCGCAGGGCGGTTGCGCTGCAGGAGCAGGACGGCGGCATATTTTCGGCGACGGTGGCAGAAAACCTGTTTGTGTCTGACGAAAGGCTGGGCGAAGCGGAAAATATGCTGAAAGAAATGGGATTTGAAAAGCCCTTGGACTACCAAATCTCGGAATCGGGAGGGAACCTTTCGCCCGGAGAGAAGAAGAAGATTATGTTAGTCAGAGCGTTTCTCGATCCCTCGCCCGTCCTTGCCCTGGACGAGCCGCTGAACCATTTGGACGCAGAAGGCATGCAGGTGCTTGTTTCAAGGCTCAAAAAGGAAAAAAGGCCTGTAATACTGGTATCGCACAGCGAATCTATAGGCTCGGATTTCCGGTTAGTGAGTATTTAAAAGCTCAATTTTTAACTATAAGTGGCACAACAGGTTAAATTTAGAATGTCCCTCTCTACGCCGCATTTTGCATCTGAAAAGTACCGGCCGAATAGAATAAGGGGCAGGAGCGAAAGGAGAAAACATGGGGAAAGCTACAGTGGTCATCCCGAATTACAATGGCATGAAATTCATAAGAGAATGTCTGGAATCGCTTCTTGCACAGGACATTCCTCCCTATGAGTATTGTGTAATTGTAGTAGACAATGGCTCCACGGATGGGAGCAGACAGCTGATAGAAGACGCCTTTCCCGGGGTATCCCTGATTGCCCTGCCCGTCAACACCGGCTTCTGCCATGCGGTAAATGTGGGAATCCGGGCGGCGAAGACCCCTTATGTGATCCTGCTCAACAATGACACGAAAGTCCATCCCCATTTTGTAGGGGCGCTGTGCGATGCGCTGGACGCCAGGAAAGAGGCTTTTTCCGTCAGCGCCAGCATGCGCATGTGGGACACACCGGAGCTTCTCGACGACGCGGGGGACAGATACTGCGCGCTGGGCTGGGCCTATGCCCGGGGAAAGGGGCGGCCCGCTGCCTGTTACGACAGCCCCGCGGAGATCTTCTCTGCCTGCGGGGGCGCTGCCATCTACAGAAAGAGCGTATTTGGGAAGATCGGCCTGTTCGACGAGGCGCATTTTGCCTATCTGGAGGATCTGGATATCGGGTACCGGGCCCGGATTCACGGGTACCGCAGCTTCTACGAGCCGAAAGCGGAGGTGATCCACTACGGCAGCGCTTCCAGCGGCTCTCGGTACAACGAGTGGAAGACAGAGCTGGCGGCATGCAACAGCGTATATGTGATTGCGAAGAACATGCCCCTGGTGCAGGGACTTTGGAACCTGCCGTTTCTGGTCTTTGGATTTTTGGTAAAATTTTTATTTTTCGCTCGGAAAAGAATGGGGATACTGTATCTAAAAGGAATCCGGAAAGGAATCAAAAAAGCGCTTTCCGGAGAGGGCAGGGAGAAGAAAGTTCCTTTTCGCTGGAGGCATCTTCGCAATTACCTGGCGATTCAGGGACAGCTGTATGCGAATATCTTAAGGTTTCTTAAGAAAACTTAAGAAACAGCTTCATAAAATCATAAGTTGTTCTTTTTATAATAAAGGTGTATGGTATACATCAGGTGGTGCTTATGATAAAGGATAATCAGAAAGTATTCAACCGGTTGATGGTGATTATAGATGTCGGTATTACTACGGCGTCTTTTGTGTTGGCCTATACTTTCAAATTTTATGTTCTGAACGACGGGCCGGGAATCGGTGTGCTTCCTCTGAGGGAATACATGAGACTTCTGCCTTTTGTATTGCCGTTTTATGCGCTTATTTATTACTTCTGTGGCGTGTATGCGCCCAAGCGGACAGTGCGGCGGCGCTTTGAGATCTATGGAATCATCAAGGCGAACACGGTAGGGATCATGGCTCTTATCATCGTCCTGTACATGATTATCCGTGAGATCAATTTCTCCCGTTCGGTGATCGGCTTCTTCTATATTTTTAATGTGGGGATTACCTCCTGCTTCCGTCTGGTTCTGCGCCGGGGGCTCCGGACCATCCGCAGGAAAGGATACAATCTGAAGCATATCCTGCTGGTGGGGTATTCCCGGGCGGCGGAGGAGTACATCGACAGGCTTTTCGACAATCCCCAGTGGGGCTATGTGGCCTGCGGGATCCTGGACAATCACATTCCGGCCGGGACCCTGTACAAAGGGGTCAAGGTGCTGGGCCGACTGGGAAATCTGGACGTCATATTGCCTGAGAACAAGCTGGACGAGATTGCCATCTCCCTGCCGTTAAAGGATTACGAGCATCTGGAGAGCATCGTGGCTGTCTGCGAGAAGTACGGCGTGCACACGAAATTCATTCCGGACTACAACAGCTTAATCCCCAGCAAGCCCTACACGGAGGATCTGATGGGGCTGCCGGTGGTGAATATCCGGTATGTGCCGCTGACAAATATGGGCAATATCATCATAAAGCGGATCATGGACGTGACAGGTTCCCTCCTTGGCATTCTACTCACGTCGCCCGTCATGCTGGCGGCGGTGATCCTGATAAAGCTTACCAGCCCGGGGCCCGTGATCTTTAGGCAGGAGAGAGTGGGACTCCACAATAAGCCCTTTTATATGTACAAGTTCCGCACAATGGAGCGGCAAGCCCCCGGGGAGGAGAAAAAGGCGTGGACCGTGCGCAATGACCCCAGGGTCACGGCGGTGGGAAAGTTTCTGCGGCGCACCAGCTTAGACGAGCTGCCCCAGCTGTTCAATATCCTCCAGGGGAACATGAGCCTGGTGGGACCCAGGCCGGAGCGTCCGCACTTTGTGGACAAGTTTAAGGAAGAGATTCCCAGGTACATGGTAAAGCACCAGGTGAGGCCCGGACTCACGGGGTGGGCGCAGGTGAACGGCCTGCGGGGCGACACCTCGATTCGGAAACGGATTGAGTACGATATCTATTACATTGAAAACTGGACCATATGGTTTGATCTGAAAATAATCCTGATGACCTTTTTTACGGGATTTATCAATAAAAATGCTTACTGATAAGGAGACGGTTTTATGGCTACGGGAGGAAAAATGAGCGCAAGGCAGCGCGCCGCTAAGAGGAGGAGAAAGATGATCCTCTTTGTGGTTGAGATTATCATTATTCTGGTGATGGTGGCGGTATTGTACCTGGTGATGAACAAGACCAGCGAGGGGCCCAAGATGGCAAGCCTGAACGAGGAGGATTTGGCGATACCCTCAAATATACAGGAGATGAAAGAGGAGGGCGGCGTCATGCACGGCTATATGAACATCGCTCTGTTCGGGCTGGACGCGGAGACAGACAGTCAGTTGTTCATGGGCAGCCGCAGCGACAGCACCATGATCGCCAGTATCAATCTGGACAACGGCGACATCAAGCTGGTCAGCGTATACCGTGACACTTACTTGAACATCGGCACGGACGAGTATCAGAAGTGCAATGCGGCCTACTCATACGGGGGAGCGGAGCAGGCGGTGAAGATGCTGAACATGAACCTGGACATGGATATTACGAAGTTCGTGGCGGTAGGCTATAAGGGCCTGAGCGAAGTGATTGACGAGCTGGGCGGCGTGTACGTGGACATAGACAGCGAGGAGCTGAAGCATATAAACAATTATCAGATAAACATTGCGGAAGTGCTGAAGTGTTCGTACACCCCGGTGACAGAGACCGGCTATCAGCTGCTCAACGGTATTCAGGCCACTGCCTATTGCCGTATCCGCCAGACGGCCGGGGATGATTTCCAGCGCACGGCCCGTCAGAGGGAGGTCATCAAAGCCATTGAGGAGCAGGCAAAGAAAAAGGACCTTGTGACGCTGACCAAAGTGTTCAACAACTGTATCGACAATATCTACACCAACCTGGAGTCCAAGGACATCCTGGAGTTGCTGGAAAATATCATGAACTACAGGATTGTGGAGGAGGAGGGATTCCCGCAGCCGGATATGCGCGGAAACGCCAAAATGGGTGCCAAGGGCGCCTGCGTGATCCCCACGGATCTGCAGTCCAATGTGACATGGCTGCATCAGTTCCTGTTTGAAGACATGGACTACACGGTCTCGGAAAGCGTGAAAGAATACAGCCAGAGAATCGAATCCGACACGTCCGGACATATGGAATGAGAAAGCCTGACGCATGTCTGAAAAGGAGAGTTTTAAACTCTCCTTTTTTGGATAGAGCCGGGCGGGCGAAAGCAATGGAGGGCTGCGGGCGGAGTGCCGGAAAGGATAAGGAGCGGACGCTTGAAGATAGACGTTATAATTCCCATATATAAACCGGGCGGGGAACTTTTCACCCTGCTGGACAGACTGAACCAACAGTCCGTGGCTGTCCGCAAGATCATTCTCATGAACACGGGCAGAGAAAATTTTACAGAGCTGATGAAAGAATCGGAATTTGCCAAGAGATATCCCAACGCGGAGGTGCATCATCTGGAGAAGCAGGATTTTGACCACGGAGGGACGAGACACGAGGCCACAGGGCATTCGGACGCCGGGATATTCGTGATGATGACCCAGGACGCCCTGCCGTCGGACAGATACCTTGTGGAGCATCTGGTGGAGAACCTGAAAGGAAGAACGGCGGCGGCCTATGCCAGACAGCTCCCGGACGCGGCCTCCTCGGAGCTGGAGAAAGTTTCCAGGCAGTTTAACTATCCCGGGGACTCCCGGGTGAAAGGCATGGAGGACCTGCGGGAATTAGGGATCAAGACTTTCTTCTGCTCCAATGTATGCGCTGCCTACAGAAGAGATATTTACGACGAGCTGGGAGGGTTTGAACGGCATACCATTTTTAATGAGGACATGCTCTACGCTGCAAAGGCAGTGAAAGCCGGCTACCAAATTGCCTATGAGGCCCGGGCGCAGGTGATCCACTCCCACAACTACACCAATCTGCAGCAGCTGCGCCGCAATTTTGACCTGGGCGTGTCCCAGGCGGACCATCCGGAGGTCTTCGGGATGGCCGCCTCGGAGTCTGAGGGAATGCGTCTGGTGAAAGAGACCTGGAATTCCCTGAAAGCGAGAAAGCGGCTGTACCGTTTCCCGGGATTCTGCCTGCAATGCGCCTTTAAATACGCGGGCTATCTGCTGGGCAAGCACTATAAAGCTCTGCCAGAGGGCCTGATCAATATTTTGACTACAAATAAAGAATATTGGGACACGCCTGTCCGGGCAAAGGGATGAGGCTGCAGAGGGCTGCAGCTTCCGTCCGCGGACTTACGGATATATTTCACAATCGCTTCATGGAGAAAACACATTTTTATCACAATTGCCCTATATACTGAAGTACATAAAGACAAAGCAACAAAGCATAAAAAACATCTGCCCGGAGGGAAATGACTCTGAGGGGCGGATGAGAAACCGGAAGCGAGGAGGTAATGATATGTACGAAAACGATATTTATTCCAATTCTGACAACGGCGGTTATTCCACTTATCAGACAGACGGCAATGGGAATCAGAGGACGGACTTCGTCATGGTTCCGGATAAAGCCCAAAAGAAGAAAAAGGGAGCGCTTCGAAAGGTTCTGCTGAGCATGACCATGGGCCTGCTCTTCGGCCTGTTTGCGGGGGCAGGATTCTACGCGGTACAGTTTGGAATCGACCGGATAAACGGCGGGGAGGAAGTTTTGGCAGACGAGCCACAGCAGCCTAAGCTGCCGGAGACTACGGCGGATTCGTTCCTGAAGAATGTGAACAATATCACCTATGTGAATTCGGACGTGTCCGATGTGGTGGAGAAAGTCATGCCGGCCATGGTATCCATCGTGAACAACTACACCCAGACCGGAACCACTTTCTGGGGCCAGACCTACAGTCAGCAGGGAGCGTCCAGCGGCTCCGGCATCATCGTGGCCGAGAATGAGAACGAGCTTTTGATCGTGTCCAACAATCATGTGGTACAGGGGATGGACAGTTTGGATGTGACTTTTATCGACGGCTCCGTGGCCCAGGCCTATATCAAGGGCACGGATGCGGACATGGATCTGGCAGTGATCGCGGTGCCCCTGGAGAACGTATCCAAGGAGACCAGGGGAGCCATCGCCATTGCCACCATGGGCGACAGCGATAATCTGAAGCTGGGTATGCCGGTCATCGCAATCGGCAATGCGTTAGGGTACGGACAGTCCGTCACCAATGGTATCATCAGCGCTCTGGACCGGGAGATGACAATGGACGACGGTTCCACCGGGATCTTTATCCAGACCAATGCGGCCATCAACCCGGGCAACTCCGGCGGCGCGCTGTTAAATATCAACGGTGAGGTCATCGGTATCAACTCCAACAAGATAGCGGCTTCCCAGGTAGAGGGCATGGGCTATGCCATTCCCATCAGCTCCGCCAGCCCTATCATCGCGGACCTTTTGGAGCGTCAGACCAGGACGGATAAGGTGGCGGACGGCGAGGTGGGCTATATGGGCATCACCATGCAGGACGTGACGGATCAGATCACCCAGATGCTGGGCATTCCGGGAGGCGTGTATGTCTATGAGGTGGCAGCGGAATCCGCGGCGGAGAAAGGCGGCATCCAGCGCGGCGACGTCATCGTGAAGTTCGACGGCCAGAAAATCTCCACGCGCACAGAGCTGAAAAAGCTGGTGGAGTACTATAAGGCAGGCGAGACAGTGTCTGTGACGGTGAAGCGTTTTGTGGACGGAGAGTATGAGGATGTGGATCTGGAGATCACCCTGGGGAGCCAACCGGAGGGGCAATAGGAACTGCCCCCATACTCCCGGACAGTGACGCAGACAGATCTCCATATAGGACGTAAAAGGATTCCGGGCAGGGAAACTTGCCCGGATTTTTTGCGTGTTTCGCAGGGAAGTTATATTTCCTTTAGAAAAAGTTCACTTGTACAGTGGCAGATTATAAAGTATACTGGAGACAGAAGCGCAAACACACAACACAAGGAGACAAAACCATGTCCGATAGATATGACGAAAAAGATGACCCGAGAGAGGAAAAAGGGGAGGGTACGGCGGACAGAACGTCGAATCTGACAGACGGCCATACGGACGCCTCTGCCACCAAGAACGCGGGAAAGGATGACAACAGCGCCTACGAGGACGTCTGCTTCATCTGCCGCAGGCCGGAGAGCAAGGCCGGGAAAATGTTTAAGCTGCCCAACAATATCTGTATCTGCAATGACTGTATGCACAAGACCATGGAGACCGTGAGCCAGTTCGACTACCAGGGGATGCTGAACAATCCCCAGTTCCAGAACGAGCTGGATCAGATGACGAAGCAAAAGGGCTTCCCCAATATCAGCTTCGTGAACCTGGCGGATCTGCGGGGGGACGGGGGCATCCCCAACAAGCAGAAATTGAAGAAAAAGAAGAAAGAGGCTTCCGAGGAGCCTGTGCTGAATATCCGTGACATTCCCGCGCCCCACAAGATCAAGGCCAGCCTGGACGAGTATGTGGTGGGACAGGATTATGCCAAGAAAGTCATCTCCGTTGCGGTTTATAATCACTACAAACGTGTCGCCACAGGCACCATGGACAATATCGAGATAGAGAAGTCCAACATGCTCATGATCGGCCCCACCGGCAGCGGCAAGACTTATCTGGTGAAGACCCTGGCAAAGCTTCTGGACGTGCCCCTGGCCATCGCGGACGCCACCTCCCTCACCGAGGCCGGCTACATCGGCGACGATATCGAATCCGTGGTGTCCAAGCTCCTTGCCGCGGCGGACAATGACGTGGAGAAAGCGGAGAGAGGCATCATCTTCATCGACGAGATCGACAAGATCGCGAAGAAAAAGAACACAACCAGCCGGGACGTCAGCGGCGAGAGCGTTCAGCAGGGGATGCTGAAGCTCTTAGAGGGCGCCGAGATCGAGGTGCCCGTGGGGGCTAACAGCAAGAACGCCATGGTGCCCCTTGCCACGGTGAACACCAGGAACATTCTGTTCATCTGCGGCGGCGCGTTCCCGGATCTGGAGGAGATCATCAAGCAGCGGCTGAACAAGACCGCGGGCATCGGCTTCAACTCCGAGCTTAGGGACAAGTATGACAAGGATAAGGACATCCTCTCTAAGGTCACCGTGGAGGATATCCGCAAGTTTGGCATGATTCCGGAATTCATCGGCCGCCTACCCATTATTTTTACCCTGAAAGGGCTGACCAGGGAAATGATGGTAAAGGTGCTCAAAGAGCCCAGGAACGCTATCCTGAAGCAATAATGCGGAAGATGGGACTTGAACCCACACGTCTATACAGACACAAGATCCTTAGTCTTGCCTGTCTGCCAATTCC
>JAAWOU010000070.1 GCA_022799755.1 Lachnospiraceae bacterium | reverse complement strand
TCTTGTCAGTTGTGTAAACTTTCATTTGACTTTCCTCCAATTTTTATGTAATTTGGGTATTTCGACCTGACATTGATAATCAATTCAATTCCCATAAGACTATTTTACTAGACAAAAGCATTTTTTACAAGAGAAAACAATGAAAAATATTTCTGTTGCTTTTCACGCTTTCAATTGCTATAGTAGAAAAAAGAATCCCTAAAAGAAACGAGGAAAAGACATGCCCAGTTTGACCTGCGGCTTTATCGGCCTGGGGCTTATCGGCGGCTCCATTGCGAGAGCCCTGAAACAGAATGTCCCGGATATCAGAATCATAGCTTACGACGTCAGCGCCAAGACCCTGGCTCTGGCCCTGAGAGAGACGGTGGCTGACGTGGCTGCGAAAGCCATCGACGAGAGCTTCTCGGACTGCGATTATATCTTTTTGTGCGCGCCCGTCCAGAGAAACGACAGCAATCTGGCTGCGGTGAAGCGTGTCATGAAGCCGGACTGTCTGCTCACCGACGTAGGCAGCGTAAAGACCGCCATCCACGAGGCCGTGCGGGAGGCCGGTCTGGAGCGCTCTTTCATCGGCGGCCACCCCATGGCAGGGAGCGAGCGCATCGGCTTCGCGAATTCCAGAGCATCCCTGCTGGAGAACGCTTATTATATCCTGACCCCTACGTCCAGCGTCCCTGCCCAAAAGGTGGAAGACTACAAAAGGTTGGTGCAAAGGACAGGGGCCATCCCTCTGGTGCTGGACTACCAAAAGCATGATTACGTCACCGGGGCCATCAGCCATCTGCCCCATGTCGTCGCGGCGGCTCTGGTAAATCTGGTACAGGACCATGACTCCGAGGACGGCATCATGAAAATGGTGGCTGCCGGCGGCTTCAAGGATATCACCAGGATCGCGTCCTCCTCCGCCCTTATGTGGCAGCAGATCTGCCTGTCCAACACGGCGAACATATCCTCACTGCTGTCCGACTACATCCGTGCCCTGCAGGCATTCAGGCAGCAGCTGGACGAAAAAAAAGGGCCGGCGCTCTACGATCAGTTCGAGAGCGCCCGCCTCTACCGCGATTCTTTCATCGGCGCTTCCAGCGGCCCCATCAAGCGCTCCTACAGCATCAGCGCGGACATCGACGACAAGTCCGGCGCCCTGGCCCGCGTCGTGGCTCTGCTGGCCCGGCATGGGCTGAGCATTAAGAATATTGGCATTACACATAACAGGGAGGCTGACGACGGCGTCCTTAAGATAGAGTTTTACGATGAGACTTCAATGAAAAAGGCCAGGGACATCCTGACCGAAGAGGGCTATCGGGCCGAAATCCGCATCTGATTCACTGTTTTTGGAATACCGGCAGATCCGCGGGCAGTAGCCCTTTCGCCCGCGGCCGAGCTCAATTCTCCGACATTCCTCTGCTTTCTCGCTTCCGCACACCCCTCTCCCGCGCCCGGCGGTATAGGGCGGATATACAGATACAGACAAGCATACCAAAAGCGCCGCCGCAAGTATCCAGCAGCACATCGGCAATGCTGGCGTACCTGCCCGGCACAAAATACTGATGAAACTCATCGCCGGCCGCGGAGAGAAACACCCACGCCACCGTCAGCAGGCAGCGCTTTCTCCCGGGCTTCATCCACTGGCTCCACAGCGTGTATACCAGAATTCCCATGCAGGCATACTCGGAAAAATGGGCCAGCTTCCTGATCGGATGTTCGAAATACGCCGCAAGCTCCATCCTCCTCCCCTGGGTCCAGTTGGCGCCGGACAGGGAATCCAGAATATTCACGCATTTCTCCGAAAAAAACTGGCTCAGCGAACCGGACTCCTGGCCGTCCTGAGCGGAAAACCGGAAAATGATGCTGTACAGCAGTAAAAGCAGGGCAGCGGCCACACCTGTCACCGCGATTCTGCGCCACCGCCCCTTTGTCTCTCTATTGTTCATTGAATGTCTGGTATACCTCTATCCTTGCAGAATCCATCTCCGGCATTCCGATGAAGATCGCGCCATAGCCGTACTCTCCGCCTTTCAGCTCAATCCTCACGATCTGCAGAAAAGCATGGATGACCTCCTTGGTCCAGATGGTCAGGTAGGCTTCATACACTTCCCCGATCTGCAGCGCCTCCTTGCAGTCAAAGCCGATGCCGTTCTTGGACACATCCGTAATGTTGATCGTTGCTTCTTTCCCGCTATCTCCATCCAGCCGCTTAATGACAAGTTTGGAATCCATATCCGTTCTTTTGTTTTTTCTTCTGTCTTCCATTATTTTTTACCTCTTTCTTTCCGGCGGAACGAATCCGTCTTAGAATATTTTAAGTATATCATTTCTTTGGGCGTACCACAAGACAAAATATAATATGTTCGCCAAGTTCCGCCAACCGTAACAGGGATTCCCCTGGGCTTTTCCGGCAAAAAACCTCCAACCGCACCCTGGTGCAATTGAAGGTCTCCTGCCTTTTCCCTTGATCCCATCCGTATTTTATTTCACCAGCATGGCGTCCCCGAAACTGAAAAAGCGATATCTCTGCCCCACGGCCTCCTCATAGGCGGCCAGCACATGCTCCCGCCCCGCCAGCGCGGATACCAGCATGATCAGCGTGGACTCCGGCAGATGAAAATTTGTAATCAGCGCGTCCAGCACTTTAAACCGGTACCCGGGATAGATGAAGATGTCCGTGTCTCCGCTGCCCGGATGCACGATGCCGTCCTCATCCGCCGCGCTCTCAACGCTCCTGCAGCTGGTGGTTCCCACGCAGACAATTCTGCCGCCTCTGGCTTTCGTTTCGTTGATCAGATCCGCGGTCTCGCGGGATACCCGGAATTGCTCCGAATGCATGTGATGCTCCAGCACATTCTCCGCTTTCACGGGCCGGAAAGTGCCCAGCCCCACATGCAGCGTCACATAGGCAGTCTTTACGCCTTTCTCCTCCAGCCCGGCCAGAAGCTCTTTGGTGAAATGAAGCCCTGCCGTAGGCGCCGCGGCAGAGCCCCGGTATTTTGCGTAGACTGTCTGGTAGCGGTTCCTGTCCTGGAGCCTGTGGGTGATATAGGGCGGCAGGGGCATCTCCCCCAGCCTGTCCAACACCTCCTCGAAGATTCCTTCATAAATAAACCGCACCAGCCGGCTGCCGTCTTCCACGGTTTCCAGAACCTGGGCTTTCAGCAGGCCGTCTCCAAAGGTCAGCGCCGCGCCGGGACGGCATTTCTTTCCGGGGCGCACCAGAGTCTCCCAGACATCACCGCTTCTGCGCTTGAGCAGCAGCACCTCCACATGGGCGCCTGTGCCCTCCCGCTCCCCCAAAAGCCTGGCCGGAATGACCTTTGTATCGTTCAGCACCAAGAGATCCCCGGGCTCCAGGAAATTCCCGATCTCCCGGAACACATGATGGGAAACCGCCCCGGTGCATTTGTCCAGCACCAGGAGCCTGGAGGAGGTTCTCTCCTCCAGGGGGTCCTGGGCGATCAGCTCCGGGGGCAGTTCATAGTAAAAATCGGATTTCAGCAGACGGCCGTCCATTACATCCCGGCTCCTTCCGCAAATACCATGTAGCCGCGGTAGGTCTCATATACGTCGGCCTTGCTGGTGGCCTCCCAGGGCGCGTGCATGTTCAGTACGGCCACACCGCTGTCGATTACATTCATGCCATACTCCGCCAGAATGTACGCGATGGTTCCGCCGCCTCCTACATCCACCTTGCCCAGCTCTGCGGTCTGGTAGACGATTCCCTTTTCGTCCAGAATTCTGCGCAGATAGGCGATGTATTCCGCATTGGCATCGTTGGAGCCGCTCTTTCCCCGGGATCCGGTGAATTTGTTGAAGACCATGCCCATTCCCACAAAAGCCGCGTTCTTCTTCTCGAAGCAGGAGGCGTAGGAGGGATCGAAGCCTGCGCTGACGTCGGAGGAAAGCATGCAGCTGCGGGTCAGACATCTCCTGACGTTCAGCTCACTGTACTCCCCTGCGAGATTCATCACTTCCGCCACCGCATTCTCGAAGAATCTGGAGTGCATGCCCGTGGCGCCCACGGAGCCGATCTCCTCCTTGTCCACCAGAATGCAGCACAGCGTCTTCTCCGTAGCCCCCACGTCCAGCATGGCCCGCATGGAAGTAAAAGCGCATACCCTGTCGTCCTGTCCGTAGCCCAGAAGCATGCTGCGGTCAAAGCCCGCCTCCCTGGTCTTGCCCGCAGGCACGATTTCCAGTTCCGCGGAGAGGAAGTCCTCCTCCTCCATATCGTAGGTCTCTTTCAGAATGTCCAGAATGCCGGCCTTGACGGCCTCTTTTGCCTTGTCCTTTTCCTCCCCCTCGGACTCCTGGTCCCCGGCTCCCAGCTTGATGGGTCTGCTGCCGATGATCAGGTCAAGGGCTTCCCCCTCGATGACCTTGGATGCCTTTTTCTCCAGCTGCTCGCCTGCCAGATGAATCAGCAGATCGGAAATGAAGAACACAGGATCATCTTCATTCTCGCCCACATTCATCTCAATGATGGTGCCGTCCTTCTTTACCACCACCCCGTGGAGCGCCAGAGGCAGGGCCACCCACTGATACTTCTTCACGCCGCCGTAATAATGGGTGTCCAGGTACGCGAAACCGCTCTCCTCATACAGGGGATTCTGTTTTACGTCGATCCTGGGGCTGTCGATATGAGCGCCCAGAATGTTCATGCCCTCTGTCATGGGCTTCTGTCCCATCTGGAACATCACGATGGACTTGTTCATGCATACGCTGTACACCTTGTCCCCTGCCGCAAGCTTCTTCCCCTCGCTCATCAGGCTGTCCAGCTCCCGATAGCCCTCCGCCTCAATAGTATTCACAATTGTGTCAATGCACTCCCGCTCGGTCTTGCCGTTGTCCAGGAAATCCCTGTACTCCCGGTTGATTTTCTCCAGCTTCTCCAAATGATCTGCGTCATAGGTCTCCCATGTAATTTTTCTTTCCATTTCTCTTTCCTTTCCTGCCGGAAAGTCTCTGCATCCGGCATCTGAAGTCCATTCTATCATATTCCGCATCTCATGGGAACCCTTTCCGCCATTTTATTCTGCGGGCTTGCGGCATGCGGAAAGTTACGTCTCCAAAAAAACTGCACGACGCCGTGGACAGCTATCGTGCAGCACAGATTATTACAATTATTTTCCGACCTTTTCAAAATACGCCTTGATATTTTTCTTGATTTCATCCGACTTCATGGACTTGGGCAGATAGCCCGCAGGCTTCAGGGCCACCACATTCCTGACGCTCTCCCTGTCCGTCCTGCCGGTGAGGAAGATTACGGGGATATTGGCCAGCTCCTCCTCCGCCCGGATCATCTCCAGCACCTGTTTCCCGTCGCAGACCGGCATCTCGTAGTCCAGCAGAACCAGATCCGGTTTGTCCAGTGTCATGCTCCTGATGGCAGCCACCCCGGACTTGGCCAGACTCACCTCGTAGGTCTCCTCCAGCAGCCTCTTCGTGGCCTGCAGCATCACGTCGGAGTCGTCCACCACCAGTATCTTCTTTTTCTTCTCCGCCTCGTGGTTCTCCAGGTATTTCTTGATCTCGGCCATGGCGTTCTCCGCCCCGATAGCGGTGGCTATCTTCTCCTCCAGCAGATGGGGCGCCATGACGCTGTATGCAAAGTACCCCTCCTTTGTGGAAAACAGCAGGCTGCACTGGGGATTGTGCTTCTCGAAAGCCCTTTCGAACTGGTCGTAGTTCAGCAGATTCTCCTCCCTGACTTCAAACTGCTCGGCATTGGGGAAATGCATCTTGATGCGCTCCACAAACTGCTTGGCCGCATACCTGGTGGCATTCATCATCATCACGTCCACCCCGTCCGACTCGGCCCCGATGAGCTTTCCGATGGTATTGATTATTATTCTGTCTTCAAACACCAGGAAGAACTCCCATCTGTCCCCCCGATCCGTTCCATAGACCAGCCGGTAATAGATCCCCTTGCCGAATTTCTCGCCGTTGTAGCTCTCGCTGATGACCTTGGCCTCTATCTGGAACATCTCATAGAGCAGCTCCGTGACGGTATTCTTCATGGCGATCTGCTTTTCCTCCGGCAGCAGATCACCCCATTTGCTCTCCGCCTTTCCCACGATGGCGCGGTCTTCCGTCAGCGTATGTCCGATGAGCCATCCGGCGCACACCCCCAGGAAATGCTTCACCGATTCCATGGAATAATAGCTCTCCGCCAGCTCTTTCTCGATCTCGGGAAGAGTCTTCTTGCGGAATGTGTCGTGGATCCGTCTATGTACGTCATATCCATCATACCCTATGGACGCCATGTAGAGCTCTTCCTCCGCGAAATGCTTCATGGCATGCTCCTTGAAGTACTTGATGCCCTCCTGATAAGCCCACCGGCTCTTCTCGTCATTGTCGTCATAGGCCGAGAGCTTGTTCATGATAGCGAACAGTTTCCTGTGCTCCCTGTCAATAGACTCCACTCCGATATTGAATCTCTCCTGCCATACAAACTGATTTTTACCCATATTGGCCTCCTTGGTTATTGTAATTCAGACCGTCATCGAAAAATATCGATCCTTTACTTTGTATTGAAAAACTCCCTGTTCACCGACTCAAAGTACCGGTTCAGATAAGCCCCGATCATAATAATATACATACAGAAATACATCCAAAGCAGCACAATGACCACAATGGACAGGCTGCCGTAGATGCCGTAGGAATTGCCGTAAGTGACGTAATACGAAAAGGCCCATGAAAAAACACTCCACACCACGGCGGAGAACACCGCGCCCGGAATCTGTTCCTTAAACGCAAGTTTCTTATCCGGCACATAGGCATATACAGCCGCAAACAGCACGGACAATACCGCCCACACAAACACAAATCGGAAATTCATGATAAAAGACACCAGCTGCCTGAGCTGAGGAAACCGGTACAGCGTCAGATTCACCAGCTGATCGCCGAACACCATCAGGAACAGAGACAGCACCACAACCACCAGCATGACCAGTGTATAAAAGGACGCTATCACCCGCACCACGAAATAATTTCTCTTCTCCTCCACGCCGTTGATGGCGTTCAGACCGCGCATCAGCGCCATAACCCCCTTGGAAGCCGACCATATGGTAGCGATCAGGGCAATGGACAGTACGCCCGCCGAATTGTCATATATGTCCGAAATCAAGCTCTCTGCCAAACCGTCCACCTGGTCCGGCGTCAAATCCGTCACCGCCTCCACCAGATTCTCCTCGGTCAGGGGCGTATAGGGAATGATTGTGCACACCATGATCAGCATGGGCACGATAGACAGAAAAAAGAAGAAAGCAGTGCTTGCAGCGAAAGTGCTGATATTCTGTTTCTTCATCTTCTCGGAAAAGTCCATCAAAACAGTAATAAGCTGGCGGATCATTGTTTACTCCTACTCATATATACTCACGAGCAATGAAGTCAGCCGCTATGTCCAATGCGCCCTACGCTCGTGAATCCGGATGCATGGCAGTATCTAACGTTCAGTATATATTCTCAACGGAACAGTTCTCATAAAAATAAAGCAGAATTTCCATCGCAGAGTATCCGCTCTCCGCCATGTCCCTGGCCCCGTTCTGGCTCATGCCGACTCCGTGACCGAAACCTCCGCCATATAAATTATATCCTACCACATTTCCATTTTTTATGCTAGTCATAATCGTAAAAAAACCGCTGGGCAGCAAATTCATGCCCGCAACCTCGCTTCCGTTCTGGAGGACCACTTTCGATGCCCCGTCGTTGAGCACGGACCGTATGTAATGTTCGGATATGACCTTTATCTTCTGTCCGCCGGCCTCTATCACCAGCTCATCCGCCACGCCGCCGCTGCCGCGCTTTTCTATATAGATATCCGTGATATCGGAAAGGGATTCTACGGGCTGGCTCACGTATTCTCCCTCCTCCCAGGTCAGAACCAGCCGGTCATTGGCCTGATAGCTCCGCTGCAGGCGCTCCAGCATGTGCTCTGCGTCTATCTCCTCCACCTGATAGCTCCACCGGTACCAGTTCTCCTCCCGTTCGAAATCGTCGGGATTCGTCGTCCGGATGAATGCGGCAAAGGCCTCTTCCTCCCGCAGCTCCTCCCCCAGACTGTCAGACGGCGCCACGCCGCTGCCGTTCATGGCCGCCACGGCCGCCGTCATGGCCGTCCTGTTCAGCGGCTTCGCTTTCAGGTAAGTCAGCGTGGGCGCGCTCTGGGTCTTCCACACATTCGCATCGCTTCCCACGCCGCAGGAGGTGGAGTAATAGAAAGTCTCCGCCAGCCGGCCGTCCCCTGTCAGCAGAATCTGCCCGTAGGTGTTCTTTACGGCGGTGGTGGTGCTCTCCTGCTCCAGAATGTTATTGTACACCTGATAGGAGGTGCTGTCGTCCAAATGTGCGCCGTACTGGGGGTAGGCGGCATGTTCCATGCGGCCATAGGCGTAGGTCCTGGCGCATACCGCCTGGGTCTTCAGCGCCTCCGGCGGATACCCGGAGGGCATTTCGCTGGGCACCACGCTGTAGAGATATTCCTCCAGCAGCACCTCATTTACCACCACAATTCCGTCTTCCGTCTTCAGAAGTTCGATGGCCCCTCTGTAGGCCGGCGTCCCCTGGCTGCGGCTGCAGCTCTCCAGGGACACTTTCCCTGTCAGTACCTCAGGCACGATCCGAATCCGGTCGGAGACAAAATAATCGCTGTCAGAGTCAAAATACAGCGCATCCCCGGCTGTGTGGCTCTCCCGGCGTATGTCGTCATGGCCGCCGTATATCACGGAAAAATCGGTGTCGCAGGTAACTGCGGCTTTCTCATGAAAGATTCCCTGGTAATCCGAGTTCTTCAGCAGGACACGTATGTACTCCATCACCGGCTCTCTCACCATGAGGATCCCGCAGACTTCTCCCTCTTCCAGACACAGATCCGCATCGCTGTATCCGAAATGCAGATCCCTGACCGTGCACATCTCCAGCGTATCGTACAGCCGATACCCCCTGCAGTCCGCCGCCAATGGCAGTCTCCCGTAGCCCTCCACCTCAACGGACCCCTCGTCCGCGCTGAGAACTTTTCCGTTGATCTTCTCGGTTTTCGCCTCCGCCGAAGTGACTCTGCCGTCTGTCAGCACAATGTCAGCCACCTGCTCCCGCAGGGCCGGATCATATGCCGCCTGTCCGCCGTCCTCCCCTGTCCCCCAGGGATAGCGCCGGGACGCGCCGTCCTGGAAGACCAGGAGTCCCTCCTCATCCGCCTCCATGATCCACACGTTTCTATATGTCTCCACCACCGGAATATACGGTGTCGGCGAGGGCTGCGGAACTTCTTCCCCGTCCCCCCTGTGGAGCAGCAAAAGAAAAAATTTCCCTGCCAGCAGTATCACCAGCAGCAGAAAGCCCAGCAGGCACACGAAAGCTTTCATCTGCATTCTATTCGATTTGTTCCATCTCTGTCCGTTTCTGTCCAAGGCCCCTCCTCTAAATGCGTTCCTCTCTTTTCCAGCGCCGTGAACCGGCACTTAAAAGAGCAGCCCCCTAAAGGACTGCTCTCCTCTTCTGTAATGACGCCCAAAATGCCGCCTCCTGCCCTCTGACTCCTAGCAATGCTAGGTGGGTGACCGCAACCAGAGCTTTTGCCTTCCCTTCCAATCCTCCCTGAAGAAGTCCCTGGGGGAAGCTTTCAGGCGAGTGAGGGCTTGACAGCCACCTGGCGATATAGGAATCCCGTTTAAAGTAATGTAGGTTCAAAATAAGCAAAAGTTATCGAACATCTCAGGCAACTCTTATTATAACAAAAAGGTGTGTGAAATACAACTAATTTTTTTACCAAAATCTTGAAAAATAATCACAGAATCACCAATCTTCGACAGGGGTGTCCCCCTTTGTCCCCTGTCATCTTTTCAAGGGGCTTCCGGATACGAGGGGAAGATGCAGAAAGACCGCCCCACCGGCGCTCCCGGCGCCCGTACGGCAGTCTTTCCTACTGTCTTATCCGTGCTCCCGCCAAAGCGGGAAGCTTATACATTTCATTCTCGATTAGAGACTTGCAGCCTCGTCCACGATCTTCTTCAGAGCGGCCAGAGCCTCGTCAGGCAGCTTGTCGTAGCCTTCCTTCTTGGTGGCGAAGCCTTCCACGGCGTCCACGCGGTTCTGCATAGCGCCCTGCAGGGCCTTTACATACTCGCTGTCGCCAAGGTCGGGCGTGAAGCCTTCCCAATCCATGATCTCGATATCTCCGAAAGGACCCCACTGCTTGAAGCTCGCTCTCTTCTCCACGATGGTCTCCAGGATGCCCAGGGTATCGGCGGGTTTTACTTTCTTACCCATGAAGTCGCCGGTGTTGATGATGTAGCAGTCAACGTTCTTCTCCTCAACCAGCTTCTTGAACTTCTCGTAGTCGTTCACCAGAGGATAGGTTCTGAACGGGTTCGCATAAGGAACGATGCGCAATGCGTTCATGTCCGTGCCTGCTGCCACGCGCTCTGCGGTGGACGTCTTAGTGGCCAGAGTAGCGCCCATGACGGATGCCAGAGCAGCGCCTTTCAGCTTCACTACAGGCGGGATGGTAGGATCTTTCATGATCCAGAAGATGGCGTTCACGGGAGCGTCGATCTTGTCCACGCGGTTGGGGCTCCACAGCTTGGACTTGATGGCGCGGCCGTTGCCGTTCCTGATATCCTCGGTAACCAGCTGCACCTTGCCGTCCTCGTCCAGGGTGGCGGAGCAGTTCTGGGCCGTGAGCAGGAATGTATTGTCAGGGCAGCCTGTAGGATAGTCGGCTGTCTTGTCGAAATAAGTCGGCTCCAGAGCTACGGAAGAGCAGGTATCGGTATTGATGATAAATGCGTCGTCATGAAGCACCTTGATCTCGTACTTGCCGTTATGTTTTGCATGGGTCAGAGTGGACTTGCCGGAACCCGACAGGCCGTATACGGAGGCAACGAACTTGCTGCCGTCAGCAAGCAGATACTCTTTCTGTCCGCCGTGGCAGGAAGCGTAGCCGTTTCTGTTGGCCATCGCCCAGGCCATGGTCAGCGTTCCTTTCTTGTGCTCTCCGAAATATTTCATGCCCAGGATAGCGGCACAGTTCTGATCCGTGTCAAAATAGCACAGGGTCAGGTCGTCGCTTAAGCAGCTGTAGTCCACGTCAGGGCTGGGTGTGGGAGCCCACTGAGGATTGGAGAAGATATAGATATCCGGCTCCTTGCCTCCGCCGATGGGCTGGGACTCCTTGTACATCTTCACATAGGTATCGGACATGTACTGGAAGTTCAGCATCCAGTTGTACATGATATTCTCTTCCCCTTCGGGAATCAGCAGATGCGCCTTGGCCATAAACTCGGGATCCAGACCGATGAAGCACTCTACATGATACAGAGTCTGCCAGCGGGTCTTGTAGATAGCGTCCATAACCACCTTGTCAAGCTTGGCGGCATCCACGCCGGGCTCACCCTTGATACGGCGGGCCTGTGCGTAACGTCCGGTCACTGCGCCGTCGTTAAACAGCAGAACCTTGGCATCTTTCTCCAGGCCGATCTCTTCCGCGCGGTGAACCGGCATATCCGTAACAATGGTTCCGGGAGAATTCTTAGCCAGCTCATATGCTTCTTTCAGGGTGTTCACCTTTACTACGTTGTTGCCGTAGAAAGCGCCCTCAATGATAGAACGAGTCTTGCTGAAACCGGGCTTTCCGGCGCCGATTTCGGAAATGGGGTAATACGCTTTTGTTGACATTGGTATCGTCCTCCTTAAAATTGTATTTCCTGCGCTTCCGGCCTGGGCCGGAAGATGATGGGTTTTCTTTTGGATGATCCCCTCCGGAATTTCCGAAAAAGAAAATCACCCTATCGTTTTTATTATCTCAAAACTGTGTCCAAAAGTCAAGAAAGGGAAACAGATTTTATAACGATTTAATAAACCGGTTTCATAAACCTGTCCGGCGGACCCTCTAATTCTTCAAAATGAACGTTCCGTCCGCCCGGGTCTCCCGCCAAAGCCATGCTTTCTCCTCGTCGTCCAGATAGGGGGAGACTTTCTCGTACACTTCCCTCTGGTACTTGTACAGCCAGGCTCTCTGTACCTCAGTCATATGCTTTTCCTCAATGGCCTCCATGTCGATGGGAACCCAGGTCAGGGTCTTGAAATGCATGAACTGGCCGTATTCGTTCTTCTCGTCATTCTCGGCCACCATCACATTCTCAATTCGGATGCCGTGGCTGCCCTCCACATAGATGCCGGGCTCGTTGGTGACGTTCATGCCTGCCTCGATGACGGTCTCCGGCCTGTCCTCCACATACTGCCAGCTCAGGTTCTGAGGCCCCTCGTGCACGTTCAGGATGTAGCCCACTCCATGGCCGGTGCCGCATTTGTAGTCCATTCCGATATTCCAGATAGGCTGGCGTGCGCATATGTCCAGGTTGCGGCCCGTGCAGCCGTGAAGCCACCTGGCGTTGGTCATCTGCAGCATTCCCGCAGCTACTACCGTGTAATGCATCTTGATTTCATCGGAAATGGGCCCCAGCACAATGGTTCTGGTCACGTCCGTAGTAGCCCCCAGATACTGTCCGCCGGAGTCCACCAGGAACAATCCCTCGGGCTTCAGCACCGCCGCGCTCTCCGGCGCCGCCGCGTAGTGCATCATGGCGGCGTTGGCCTTGTAGCCTGCGATGGTAGGGAAAGACAGACCGATGCATTCCGGAATCTCCCTGCGCAGCTCCTCCAGCTTGTCCGCGGCGGTGATCTCCGTGATTTCCATCTTTCCGATATTTTTCTTCAGCCAGTAGATGAACTTTGTCAGCGCCACGCTGTCTTTCAGGTACAGCTTCTCCATGTTGGCCAGCTCCACCGGGTTCTTCACGGCTTTCAAAAGCTCCGTGGGGTTTTTCTTCTCCACCAGAGTCTGCTTCTCCGCCAGGGTCTTATAGAGGCAATAGCTGCAGTGGCGCTGGTCCACCAGCACCTTTCCCTGGGCGGGAAGCGCTTTCAGATATTCAACTACATTTTCATAGTCTTCCGTTTCTATTCCTTTTTCTTTCAGATATGCGCGCACTTCCTCGTCCAGCACTTTGCCCTGGATGAACAGGACGCTGCGCTCCCCTGTCAGGTATGCGTAGGACATGGCCACGGGATTGCACTCCACGTCGCAGCCTCTGATATTGAACAGCCACATCAGATCGTCCAGCTTGGTCAGGAGAAATGCGTCCGCGCCCTCTTTCTCCAGCTTCTCCATGACCTGGGCCCGCTTCTCCTCAAAGCTTCTGCCGGCGATTTCCTCGTCCAGCACGGTCACTCTCCCTGCCGGGAAAGCCGGCCTGTCCGTCCAGATTCCCTCCGCAAGGTCTCTTGTGTATGCGATTTTGATGTCTTTTTCGGCAAATTTCCGCTCGTACTCCTTGCCTGACTGAGCCGGGATTACCCTGCCGTCAAAGCCGAGAGTCTGGCCCTGTCTCATATTTTTCTCCAGGAATTCCGTGATGGTGGGCACGCCCTCCTCCCGCATCCGGAACAGCTCTACCGTGGTACCGGCCAGTTCCCGCTCCGCCTGGATGAAATACCTGCCGTCCGTCCACAGCCCCGCACCCTCCTGCCATACCACGAGAGTGCCGTTGGAGCCTGAGAAATTGCAGAAAAACTCTCTCACCTTAAAATAGTCGCTCACGTACTCGGAATTATGGAAATCCGCCGTGGGAATCATATAATAGTCGATTCCCGCCTCTTTCATCGCTTTCCTCAGGGCCGCAAGCCTGCCCTGAATCACTGTGTTCTCCATTTTTCTTTACCGCCTTTCTCTGTTTCTTCCTATCATCTGAATATTTTTGTTCTTGTCCATATCGCTCTACCTCCCTTTCCGTCATGCTTCCCGGGACGGCAGCGCGGTTCTCAATAACATATGCACCGGAACACAGTTGTATCTATGCAAGACACTTTGCAGCACTTTCATGCTCCGCGCACAGCCCCACAGCCCTGGAAGTGCCTACCCTCTCACACCCCAGGCCCAGGAACATCTCCAGATCCTCTAAGGTGGACACGCCTCCCGCGGCCTTGATCTTCACATCGGGGCCGATATGCTTCCCAAACAGTTCCACGTCCTGCCTTGTGGCTCCGGCCGTGCCAAAGCCCGTGGAGGTCTTGATGTAATCCGCCCCTGCGCCGGTGACAGCTCTGCACATGGCGATCTTCTCCTCTTCGGTGAGGTAGCAGGTCTCGATGATGACTTTCAGGATGTGCTCCCCGCAGGCCTCTTTGACAGCGCGGATTTCCGCCTCCACCTTATCGAAATCCCCGTTTTTCACATCGCCGATATTGACTACCATATCGATTTCATTACAGCCCTCTGCCAGGGCACACCGCACCTCCGCAAGCTTTGCCTCAGTGACGCTGTAGCCCAGCGGAAACCCAACCACCGTACAGATATTCAGCTGCGCTCCATAGGTGTCATGGATCCGCTTCACATAGGCGGGCGGCACGCACACGCTGGCTGTCTTGTACTTCACCGCCTCGTCGCACAGCTTCTTTATGTCCTCCCAGGTGGCAAATGCCTTTAACTGGGTATGGTCTACCTTGCCAAGCATTTCTTCCGTGGTCATTTTTGTCTTCATCCTTTCCCAAACATCCTGATTCCTTATGGCGGCCCATTTACCTTGGAATCCATAGTTCTGTTCCTGTATAGATCAAATCGGAATCCTCTCCTATGACATCCCTGTTCTTCTCATAGATTTCCGTCCAGCACAGCCCGCTGCCCAGTTCCTTTCTGGCGATGTCCCACAGGCAGTCTCCTTGCTCCACCGTATAGCGCCATGTGCCGACAGAAGCGTCTTCTGTTCCACTGCCATCCGTGCTGTCTGCCACATCCGGGCCTCCCGGGGTATCCCCATCCCCCGCCGCCTCTTCCGTCAGATGCCGCTGCATCACTTCTATCAGCTCCAGCGCCCATTCCATCAGTTCCGGGCAGGCCTGCGCAGCCTCGTTGAATCTCCTGTCCACATCCGCGATCCTGGCCGTGTATCCATCCGAAGCCACGATCTTTTCAATGGCGTCTTTGACTTCCTCTGACAGGGAGTCGGAGCATTCCTCCCAGCCCTCCTCCCCCCTGCGCAGGGCATAGGTTTCCGCTCCGGGAATGGGCACGCTGATATCGCGCACTATCATGTCGTACTCCAGATAGATCAGCCAGACACTTTCTTCCCTGTCCGGCTGATAGGCGTCCAGCCCGATAATATCGTACCGCTCCATGCCGCATTCCTTTGCCCACTGGCCCAGCATTTTTTCCTTGTAGGGGTTCTGCATGGCAATCAGTTCCCTGGCCCGCTCAGCATCCCCCTCCGAGCATGCCTTATAGTATTCTCTTAAAAGAATGTCCGCTTCTATCCGCTCCACGGCCCACCAGCGCTCTCTTGCCAGGGCGGTCTCACAGGGCCATGTCAACAGCAACAGGGCCATGCAGCATACCGGAAGCCATCTCCTTCTCATTGTCCCCCCCAATTTCCTACAGCCCCAAAAACTCCCGCACCACGTCTTTCATCTGCGCCGCCTCGCACTGCTTCTTATGCAGCACGGGCGCGGTGCGGATCTCCTCCACCGCCTGGGGCACTTTCACGCCGGAGAGACCGGCCAACTCGTCCACCAGCGCAAAGTCGTCTTTGTCTTTATCCCCTTTGCCGACGGCATTCATGACGCTTCTGGTAAATTTATAGGGACTGGCCGTAGAGGCTATAACCGCTTTCGCTGTGTCCTGCGTCTCCTGGGTATATTTCCGGTATACTGCCGAGGCCACTGCCGTGTGGGTATCGATTACATAATCGTAATCCCTATAAAGTCTGCAGATCTCTGCTGCCGCTTCCTGCTCCGTGGCGTAATTTCCATAAAAGTCCCCAAGCGCCGCCTGCATGTCAGCCGTGACTTGGTATTTCCCTTGGCCGGACAGCGCTTCCATTAAGGCCCTGTTTTGGTCCGCGTCGTTTCCCGCGATGCGGAAGATGAGCCGCTCCAGGTTGCTGGAGATCAGGATGTCCATGGAGGGAGAACTGGTCAGCACGAACTCCCGGTTCCTGTCGTAGGCCCCGGTGCGGAAGAAGTCGTAGAGCACCTTGTTCTCGTTGGAGGCGCAGATCAGCTTCCCGATGGGCAGGCCCATGTTCTTGGCGTAGTACGCCGCAAGGATATTGCCGAAATTGCCGGTGGGCACCACTACGTTGACGGCCTCCCCCGCTGCGATCTTTCCCTCTCTTAACAGCGTCCCGTAGGCATAAACGTAATAACATATCTGGGGAACCAGCCTGCCGATATTGATGGAGTTGGCCGAGGAGAACCGGAAACCCTTTTCTTCCATCTCTTTCGCCAGCTCCTTGTCCGCAAAAATCCGCTTCACGCCGCTCTGGGCATCGTCGAAATTGCCCTGAATGCCCACCACCAGCGTATTCTCCCCTTTCTGGGTCACCATCTGCTTCTCCTGGATGGCGCTGACCCCGTCCTTGGGGTAAAATACAATAATCCGGGTGCCCTCCACGCCAGCGAAACCTGCCAGCGCCGCCTTGCCGGTGTCCCCGGATGTGGCGGTGAGGATGACGATCTCATTTTTCACATGATTTTTCCGGGCTGCCGTAATCATCAGATGGGGCAGGATGGACAGGGCCATATCCTTAAAGGCGATGGTAGGGCCGTGGAACAGCTCCAGATAATAGGCGCCGCCCGCCTCCTTAAGGGGGGCGATTTTGTCCGTATCAAACTTCCCGTCGTATGCGCTGTCGATACAGCTTCTCAGCTCCTCTTCCGTAAAATCCGTCAGAAACAGCTTCATCACCTCAAAGGCCGTCTGACGGTAGTCCATCTGCGCCAGTTCCTCAAGGCTCCTGTCCAGCTCCGGAATGTGATCCGGTACAAAGAGACCTCCGTCCTCGGAAAGCCCCCTGAGAATTGCCTGGGATGCCTTGATCGAAATTCCTTTGCTGCGCGTACTGTTATATAACATTTCCATAAGCTCTGCCTGCCTTATCCTTTCCTTCGAATCTCTCTTTTGCCATTTCTCGTATGCCGCTTGGGAAATTTCTCTTCCGAAATCTCCGCCGCTCTTAATATAGCATTTTTTCCTATGTATTTCCAGTCTTATCTGTACAAAATTTTCTGCGGGATTGCAGCGTTGAAAGATCAAAAAAAGCACCTGCCTGTTTGCTACGGCAGATGCTTTCCGTTTCGGCTGCTCCCGCTATTTAAAGAACTCATGCCCTCCGTGCACGAACAGGTAGGTCAGGTTCTCGTCAAACCATCTCATCTTCCCCCTGTCCGCGTACTTGCGGGCCGCAAAGTACAGCGCTCCCTGGGAAATGTCCTCCCCCATCAGCGCCCGGCTCACGGCGCTCACGGTCTCCTCGCTGACTTTCACTCTGTAGAAGCTGCCGTTGGCCACCGGTGAGAACTGGGACACGCCCTTTTCTCTCTGGAGCACTACGCCGGAAATCGTATCCGGGAACGCCTCCGCGTTCATCCGGTTCAGCACCACATTTGCCACCAGAAGCTTCCCCTCCTCGTCCTCGTTTCCGGCCTCCGCCTCCACGATCCGAAGCAGCACGTCCAGCTCCTCGTCCGGCAGATCGTACATCAGTGTATGTTCCAGCACATCATAGTCCACCACCCGCTGCCCGGACACGGCTATGTCCACGATCCCAAGCCCTATCCCCGGGCTCCCCGGATCCTGTCTCGCATCCGTGACTGCCCGCTCCTCCACGGCCTTGGCTTTCTCCTCCAGTTCTTCCAGCTCCAGCCGCAGCATGCGCACGGGCTCGGAACTCAGCCTGATCCCGTCCATGCCTTTCACGCATATAAAGCAGACCATAAACAGAAAACTGCCCGTCACCAGAAAACTCAACGCTTTCTTATACATGCCTTTTTAATTCCTTTCCCAATCTCATTTTACGGTAAAAACGCCTGTCCGATATTTCAATATATGAGACAACTCTCGAAAATATATCTGTTGTCCCGGCAATTTTTACAGAGATTGGGAAAAACCATGGCAATTCCCCGGCCCCGGGCTACTTTTCGGAATAATTGACAAAGCTGATATTCATGTCAACATAGCCTGTGATACCGTCCACCGAGCCCTCATAGCTGTACTGCCACATGGAGAACTTGTAAGGATAGTCCGGGATGTCCGCCGCCTGGGAGAGCCACACGTCGTAGGCCGTCAGCTTGGACATGTCGATCTCCTTGATCAGCCACTCCTTGTTGCCGTAGAGCAGCGTCTTATGGCCTGCCGCCGTGACGGTATCCAGGAAAGCTTTCGCGATGGCGGTCTTCTCCTCCCTGGTCAGTATATCCGTCCTGGCGGCGTCGTTCTCCACCTTTTCCATGTCAAAGGCCACGGGATAGCTGATCTTGTAGTCCCCCAGATTCTGGAGAACCATGTTCGCCTCCTCTATGGCCTCAGCCTCGGAGATCGCCTGGGAGTAGAAATAGACTCCCACCTCCAGACCGGCGTCCGTGGCCCTCTTGATATTGTCCAGAAAATACTCGTCCAAAATCAACTGTCCCGTGCCGTAGCCTCTGGCGCCCACGCGCAGCATGACAAAATCGATTCCTGCTTTCTTCACTTTCACAAAGTCCACATAGTCCTGAAATTTCGAGATGTCCACGCCCACATAGGAAGTCTGCTTGCCGTTCTCATAGTATTTCATCAGATCCGACTGGCAGACCAGCTTTGTGAAATCATATTCATGCTTGGGCAGGTACGGGCTGATCAGAACCCATTCCTCTTTTCCGTCCGCGTACTGCACCAGCGTATGCTTTCCGTCCGTGGACGGGTCTTCCTGTACCGATTCCGTCTCCTCTTCCGATTCCTCTTCGGGCTCCGGCTCTTTCGTCTCCTGGGGATACATATCCCAGAAATCGAAATCATCCGGGTGAAGCTCGCTGCCTCCCACCAGTTCATCCGTCTCCGGGTATATAATCACAGGGGGCGCGGCCTCCTGTGAGGCCTGCGCGGAATCCGCGCTCCGGGAAGCGCTGGCGGCAGTGCTGTTCTTAGGCTTGTGATTCAGGAACAATACCATCACCAGAATCACAGCCACAAAGGCAGTTACAGCCAGAATCGACATCATCACTGTAGGTCCGAGACTGGAATGATCGTCAAAATCATCCGGCATCTTCATGGTCTTTATCTCCTTTCTATTCCAGGCTCCCCCCGCCGCAAGCCTCTTTCGGTTCTTCACGGTCCTCTTGGAACCGCTTTCCGCATCCTGTTATCACACTTTTATAATACATTTCTTGGGGCACTTCTCCGCACAGGTTCCGCACCCGGCACATTTCTCCTGATCGATTGCGGCGTGGAACTCTTTCACTTCCACCGCCTGGCTGGCACAGTTTCTCACGCACAGCCCGCAGCCGATACAGCCCACATCGCAGGCTTTCATGGTCACCGGCCCCTTGTCCTTTGAACTGCAGGCCACCGCATACTTCGCGTCATAGGGAATCAGCGAAATCAAATGCTTCGGGCACACTTCCACGCACTTCCCGCAGGCCTTGCACTTCTCTCTGTCCACCACGGCCACACCGTTTACTACATGGATCGCGTCAAACGGGCAGGCCTTTACGCAGGAACCGAATCCGAGACAGCCGCTGTTGCAGGACTTGGGCCCTCCGCCGGGCACAAAGCCCATCATCTGGCAGTCCTGGGCCCCGTAATACTCATAGTCCTGCCTGGACTTCTCGCAATCCCCCATGCAGGCCACAAAAGCCGTCTTGCGCTCCGAGGCCCCGGCCTCCACGCCCATGATGGCCGCGATCTTCTCCCCCACGGGGGCGCCTCCCACAGGGCAGGCGTTCACAGCCGCCTCCCCTTTGGCGATGGCCGCAGCCAGGCCGCTGCAGCCCGCGTATCCGCACCCGCCGCAGTTGTTGCCCGGCAGCGCCGCCAGCACCGCCTCCTCTTTCTCGTCCACCTCTACCCTGAACTTGATGCCTGCGACTCCCAAAAAGAGTCCTACGAAAATACCTACCACGCCGACCACGGCCGTAGCGGTCAAAACACCCGTTATGCTCATCCGTCCGTCTCCTTCCTACAATAAGCCTGAAAATCCGCAGAAAGCAATCGCCATCAGCCCTGCCGTCAGGAGCACCGTGGGCATGCCTTTAAAGGATTCCGGGATGTCATTGTACTCCAGCTTTTCGCGGATTCCCGCCAGGATCACGATAGCCACCGTGAATCCCACCGCCGTGGCAAAGCCGTTGACAATGCCGGCCAGGATGCCGTACTCTTTCTGCACGTTGGTGATGGCTACGCCCAGCACCGCGCAGTTGGTGGTGATCAGGGGCAGATACACGCCCAGCGCCTCGTACAGGGCAGGCATGGCCTTGCGCAGGAACATTTCCACGAACTGCACCAGCGCCGCAATGACCAAAATGAACACAATCGTCTCCAGATACTCCACATGGAACCTGACCAGCACAAAACGATAGATCACGCCGGCCACCGCGCTGGCCAGGGTGATGACGAAGATTACCGCGGCGCCCATGCCCGCGGCCGTATTCGTCTTGCGGGACACGCCCAGGAAAGGGCAGAGTCCCAGAAACTGGCTGAGCACCACATTGCTCACCAAAGAGGAGCCGATCAAAATGACAAGCAGCTCTTTTACATTCTCCATTCCCATTTATCTCTCCCCCTTTCCCGAATCCCCGCTCTCATCGTAGAAGCGCTTGGTGCAGCCTTTCTCGGAGCAGTTCATGCAGTCCTCGCTGCAGCCGGAGCCGATTTTCTCATAGCTCTTCCCGGCCTTTTTCCGGGCCGTCTTGATATAATTCTGCGCGGCCACCAGCGCTGCCAGCACGAAGAACGCTCCCGGCGCCTGCCCGAAGATACGGATGGGCACAAAGGAATCCGGCATCAGGGCAAACCCGAACAGCTCCCCGGCGCCCAAAAGCTCTCTCACCGCGCCGATGCAGGTCAGGGCAAACGTGAATCCCAGCCCCATGCCCAGCCCGTCGAACAGGGAGGGTATCACGGGATTGGAGTAAGCGTAGCTCTCCGCCCGCCCCAGGATAATGCAGTTCACCACAATCAGGGGTATGTACACGCCCAGCGATTTGTTCAGCTCCGGAATATAGGCCTCCAGAAGCAGCTGCACCGCCGTCACAAAGGACGCGATGATAACGATAAACGCCGGAATCCGCACCCGGTTGGGAATAATCCCCCGCAGCAGCGAGATGATCAGATTGCTCAGCGCCAATACTACCATAGTAGTAAGGCCCATCCCCAAGCCGTTCATGGCCGAGGTGGTCACGGCCAGCGTGGGACACATGCCCAGCATCAGCACAAAGGTAGGATTCTCTTTTACCAGGCCGTTAAAAAGC
>JAAWOU010000069.1 GCA_022799755.1 Lachnospiraceae bacterium | reverse complement strand
GACAGCTCAATTATACCATATATCAGTGAGGAGTTGTTTTATTTTATAACAAAAAATATCCCGTATTTATGCGGGATTCTGGCGTTTCGCAATCGCCTATATAACGCCAACAGGAGAAAGGAGCACAGGTATGGTAGCAATCGGAAGCGACCACGGAGGCTTTGCGCTGAAGCAGCGCGTGATTCGGCATTTGGAAGAGACAGGAGTCCCATACGAGGATCTGGGCTGCTATTGTGAGGACAGCTGCGACTATCCCGCATACGGACATGCGGTGGCGGAGGCGGTGGCGGAGGGGCGTTTTGAGAAAGGCATCGTCATCTGCACCACGGGCATCGGCATCAGCATTGCGGCCAACAGGCATCCGGGCGTCCGCTGCGCCCTGTGCGCGGACAGCCTCACGGCGAAGATGACCAGGCTGCACAACGACGCGAATATGCTGGCCTTGGGAGGCGGAATCCTGGGGACGAATCTGGCCCTGGAGATCGTGGACACTTTCCTGAACACGGCTTTTTCCGGGGAAGCCCGCCATCAGAGAAGAGTGGATATGATTGAAAAATAGATCAAAAACAGAAAAAAAGAAAGATTCATAAAAGAAACCCAAAATACAAAAGTGGAGGAACGCAAAATGGCAAACGTATTCATCATGGATCACCCGCTGATTCAGCACAAAATCGGTCTGATACGCAGAAAGGAAACGGGCACCAAGGATTTCCGCCAGACGATCAGCGAGATTGCCATGCTGATCTGTTATGAGGCCACCAGGGAGCTGAAGCTGTCCGACGTGGAGGTGGAGACTCCCATCTGCAGGACAGTGGTCAAGGAGCTCAGCGGCAAGAAGATGGCCATCGTCCCCATCCTGCGGGCAGGACTGGGCATGGTGGACGGCATGCTGACCCTGATTCCCGCCGCCAGGGTGGGGCACATCGGCCTTTACAGGGATCCGGAGACCTTAAAGCCCGTGGAGTATTACTGTAAGCTTCCCGCGGACTGCGCGGAGAGGGAGGTGTTCGTGGTGGATCCCATGCTGGCCACCGGCGGCTCCTCCGTGGCAGCCATCCGGATGCTGAAAGAAAAGGGCTGCAGGAATATTCATTTTATGTGCATCATCGCGGCGCCGGAGGGGATCGAGGCCATGAAAGAGGCCCATCCGGACGTGGATATCTATGTGGGCGCTCTGGACGAGAGACTCAATGACCACGGCTATATCGTACCCGGATTGGGCGATGCGGGGGACCGCATCTTCGGTACAAAATAGCCGTCGGGAAATGACACTGTGAAAGGCGGTGTATGTTTTGAAAGTTTGGAAGAGGGCAGGCGTTGTTCTGGCAGTGGTTCTGCTGTTTGCGGAATGGGAACCTGTCCCCGGCGTGCCAGTGGTTCTGGCAACTACCAAGACCAGGGAAGAGATCGAAAAGGAGCAGCAGGAGAAAGACAAGCTCCAGAACGAGCTGGATAAGACACAGGAGAATCTGGACAGCCTGGAGGGCAAGCGGGACAGCCTGGAAAAGGAGCTGTCTTACTTAAAGTCCCAGATGGACATGGTGGCGGCCAATCTGGAGGAGCTGGAGCGGCTGACAAAGGAGAAAGAGCAGGAAATCGCAGACACCCTGGAAGCGCTGGAGGAGGCCAGGATCAAGGAGGAATGGCAGCAGAAGAGCATGGCGGCCATGGTCCGCTGCATGTACGAGCAGCAGGAGGACAGCTATCTGAATATGCTGCTGACGGCAGGGAGCTTCGGGGAGCTGCTGAATCTGGCGGACCGTATGGAAAAGGTGGCGGCCTATGATCAGAAGATGCTGGAGACTTATATCAGCAACAGGGTCTTCATTGAGGAGCAGGAGGCCAGGCTGGAGACGGAAAAGATCGAGCTGGACGGACTGACGGCACGGGCCCAGGCGGAGCGGGACAAGGTCTCCGGCCTCATCGACCAGGCCTCCAGCTCCATCAGCCAGTATTCCAACCAGATATCCGACGCGGAGCAGAAAGCGCTGGCTTACGAGGCGGAAATCAGGAAAAAGGAAGAGAATCTGGAGTATCTGAAGAAAAAGCTGGCCGAGGAGATCGCCATGTCCCAGGCGGCGGCCAACGGCGTCTGGCGCAATATCTCCGAGGTGACCTTTGCCGAAGGGGACAGAAAGCTTCTGGCGAACCTGATCTACTGCGAGGCAGGAGGGGAGCCCTACGAGGGCCAGGTGGCGGTGGGCAGCGTGGTCATCAACCGGGTGCTCAGCTCTCAGTATCCGGACACGGTGGTGGGCGTGATCTATCAGAGCTGGCAGTTCTCGCCGGTGGCCAGCGGACGACTGGATCTGGCACTTGCCGCGGATCTGGCCACGGACAGATGCTATCAGGCGGCGGACGAAGCCATGTCCGGCATCACCAATGTGGGGAACTGCGTGTATTTCAGGACGCCCATCGAGGGCCTAAGCGGCATCAACATCGGCGGGCATGTCTTTTACTGAGCACGGCTGTCCCTGCAGCCGGTGCGACAAAACGCCCGCGCCGCAGGTTCTCGGGCTCAGAGCCCCAGGCTGTCCAGTTTTGTCTGGAGCCTTTCGAATTTATCCCGGTAGATCAATGCGAGCAGACCGTTCAGATTGCGCAGGCAATGAACCGTCTGCTCTTTTGTGATCCAGTCATGCTCCATGGCCTCGGCCAGCTCATCCAAGTCCACCACCTTGACCATCCCCTGGGAATCGATGATTACATCCGCCAAAAGGTCCGTGTAGGTCATGCTTTCCTCCCCGGGGTCAAAGGCATACTCCACAATGTCGCAGTACCAGCGCAGCAGGGAATTGTCGCTGCGGTATACCTTGCTGACTTTCAGGCCCTCTTTCAAAAAGAAGCAGGAGCAGCCGTGGGAGAATGCGGGCTTGGGGTTCAGGGTGTGCCACTTGGTGATGACGGTTTCCTCATCCTGCGCTACGATGATATCGTCTTTTAAGAGGATACAGTCCTGGGGGATGATGCGTCTGCGGTATATTTTGGATATGTTCATGGCGGCCTCCTTTTTCACCTGTTTTTCTTATGATACAGCCGGGGAAATTTTTTGTAAATGAAAATTTGACAAATCATGCAATTGGCCTAGACATTTCCGGCAAAAATGAGTATAATCAAAAAAGGGCAAAAATTGCCTCACAAGTACATGAAACGGCGAAGTCGGCGGTATATGGAGCATGAAACAGCGAAAAAATGATGAAAGAAAAGTGTACCAATCCTTTGCCATGGTCATGCAGTTCGGCCTGAATATGATCGTTCCTATCTGCATGATGTCGGCGCTGGGAGTCTGGCTTGACAAAAGATTTGGTACCTCTTGGATCACCATTCTTTTTTTTGTGATCGGCGCCGTGGCCGGCGGACAGAATGTGTACCGTATGACGATGCGCATGTTCGGCACGGACGAGTCGGAGAGGGAGCGTGTTTTCGATGAGGATGATCGAGGCGGCGAAGAGAATGAATAGGACGCTTTTGGAGATGCACATCGGCATGATCTTCTTCGGGCTGGTGTGTCAGGCGGCGGGGGCGTTTGTGGCAGGGGATCAGGGGAGCTATGCCCTGAGCCTTTGGTTCGGCGTGGCGTTCGCCCTGGCGGGCAGCATTCACATGTGCCGTACCCTGGACCGGGCGCTTCTTAGCGGGGGCAATGCCTCCGGGATGGTCACCCGGGGCTATCTGTTCCGGTACTTTGTGGTGGCCGCGGTGCTGGTGGTCATAGCTCTCACAGACGTGATGAATCCCCTGGTATTCTTCCTGGGGTATATGAGCCTGAAAGTAACGGCATATCTTCAGCCGATTACTCATAAATTGTGCAATAAGCTGTTCCGTGAGGAGGACCCGGTTCCTCTTTCGGAGGAGGAGCTCGCAGCACAGGAGGGGGAAATCCCTGCCAGCTAGCGGACATACCTGCCCGTTTGGGGGGTGTCACTCAGTGGCAAAAGCAAGCTAAAAAAATTTAAGGAAAGTGAGGTGAGAGTATGGGACATGGAATTCTGCTGTCTGGCAGTGCGGAAGTGGATTTTAATATCCACGGAGTGTTTCAGTATTCCTTTTTCGGACATCCCGTGTGGATCACCACATCGCACATATGCATCCTGATCGTGATGCTTCTGCTGGTAGCCTTTGCCATAGCCGCAAACCGATGTATGGCAAAAGCCACGGAAGTGCCGGGCAGTTTTCAGAATGTGGTGGAAATGATTGTCGAGAAGCTGGACGGGATGGTAAGCGGCTCTATGGGACAGGCCGCGCCGACGTATTTTAATTACATCGGAACCATTTTTATCTTTATCCTGGTCAGCAATATATCGGGTCTGCTGGGCCTGCGGCCGCCTACGGCGGACTACGGCGTGACGCTGCCGATGGCGATTCTGACATTTTCATTGATTCATTATAACAAATGGAAATATCAGAAGCCGAAGACAATCTGGGCGGATTTGTGTTCTCCGCTGCCGCCCTGGCTTCCGATCTGGATGCCTATCAATGTGATCAGTGCAATCGCAGTGCCGATTTCACTGTCGCTGCGTCTGTTCGCCAACGTTTTGTCGGGAACGGCTATGATGGCATTGCTGTACGGTCTGCTGGGATGGTTCGCCACAGCTTGGCCCGCAGCGCTCCATGTGTATTTTGATCTGTTCTCAGGGGCGATCCAGACATATGTGTTCTGCATGCTGACCATGACATACATTTCAAACGAGATCGGTGATGGCACCAGAAGGTAATCGTGTGGAAAAAGCTTGTACTTAATTTTTACTTTATATTATTCTAGGAGGAAAAAAGAATGGATTTCAATGAAAACTTTATCTTAGGTTGTTCCGCAATTGGCGCAGGTCTGGCAGTTATCGCCGGTATCGGACCTGGTGTTGGACAGGGTATCGCGGCAGGACACGCTGCAGCGGCAGTGGGACGCAACCCCGGCGCTCAGCCCAAGGTTATGCAGACCATGCTTCTTGGCCAGGCAGTGGCAGAGACCACGGGTCTGTACGGTCTGCTGGTGGCAATTCTTCTGATGTTCGTGAAACCTCTTCTGCCTTAATGGTGTGAAACCCGCTGAGAAAATCTATGTTTCACACGAGAGAACGCGAAGGAAGCGTTCTTTTACGTAAAATGTTAGCAGATGCATTTTAAAAGGCAGAAAGGAGGCAAAAATGATACTTTTAACAGAGGGTGAGTCCATGTCGAGACTGTTCGACCTGGACTGGCAGCTGTTGGCTGATTCCAGCCTGATGATTATTGCCATCTTTTTCCTGTTCCTGATTTTGAGCTATTTCCTGTTCAATCCTGCGCGGAAGATGTTAAACGGCCGTAAGGAGAAGATCCAGAGTGAGCTGGACTCCGCCAAGACCGCCATGGACAGTGCGCAGAGCCTGAAGCAGGAATATGAGGCGAAGCTGAAGGAGATCGACAAGGAGGCGGAGAGCATCTTGAGCGAGGCCCGCAGAAAAGCGCTGTCCAGCGAGAATGCCATTGTCGCCGAGGCAAAGGAAGAGGCGGCGCGCATTCTGGACAGAGCGCGTGTGGAAGCGGAGCTTGAGAAGCAGAAGATGTCCGACGATGTGAAGAGAGAGATCATCGTTGTGGCATCTCTGATGGCCGGCAAGATCGTGTCGGCATCTGTAGATACCGCCATGCAGAATCAGCTGATAGACGAAACCTTGAAAGAAATGGGTGATAAGACATGGCTAAATTAGTGTCGAAGACATACGGTGAAGCTCTGTATGAAGTGGCCGCTGAGGCGGGCAAGACGTCGGAGCTGATGGAAGAGATCCGCTGTGTGCGCGAGATACTGGCATCGAATCCCGGGTTCGATGAGCTGATGGAGCATCCGGGCGTCCCGAAACAGGAGAAGCTTAAGATCGTGGAGGATGTCTTCAAGGGCCGGATCAGCGATGAGCTGACAGGGCTGCTGGAGGTGGTGGTCTCCAAGGAGCGCTACAGGGAGCTGCCCGTGATCTTCACCTATTTTACAGACAGGGTGAAAGAGGAGCAGCGCATCGGCATGGCCCATGTGACCACGGCCGTGGAGCTGAATCAGGGACAGAGAGATTCCGTGAAAGCCAAGCTCTTAGAGACCAGCGGCTATGCCAGCATGGAGATGCATTATGAGGTGGACGCCTCTATCATCGGCGGAATGATTATCCGTATAGGAGACAGAGTGGTGGACAGCAGTGTCCGCACGAAGTTGGATGGTTTGAAGAAACAACTATTACAAATCCAGCTGGGGTGACCGGCCGGAGGAAAGGTGCGACAGATCCATGAATTTAAGACCGGAAGAAATAAGTTCAGTTATCAAGGATCAGATCAAGAGGTATGCCTCTACGCTGGACGTGTCCGATGTGGGCACGGTCATCCAGGTGGCAGACGGCATTGCCCGTGTCCATGGACTGGAAAACGCCATGCAGGGTGAGCTGCTGGAATTTCCCGGAGAAGTCTACGGCATGGTGCTGAATCTGGAAGAGGATAACGTGGGCGTGGTTCTTTTGGGCAGTGCGCGCAATATCAATGAGGGCGACACTGTCAAGACTACCGGACGCGTGGTTGAGGTTCCGGTGGGCGATGCAATGATAGGACGCGTGGTCAATGCGCTGGGACAGCCCATTGACGGCAAGGGACCTATCCAGACCAATAAATACCGTAAGATTGAGCGTGTGGCCAGCGGCGTTATCACGAGAAAGAGCGTGGACACCCCGCTTCAGACAGGTATCAAGGCCATCGATGCCATGATTCCCATCGGAAGAGGCCAGCGTGAGCTGATCATCGGCGACCGTCAGACAGGTAAGACGGCTATCGCCATAGACACCATCATCAACCAGAAAGGCCAGGGCGTCAAATGTATCTATGTGGCCATCGGCCAGAAAGCTTCCACGATTGCGAACATCGTGAAGACTCTGGAAGAGTACGGCGCCATGGCGTATACTACCATAGTAGTATCCACCGCCAGCGACCTTGCGCCGCTGCAGTATATTGCTCCCTATTCGGGCTGCGCCATCGGCGAGGAGTGGATGGAGAACGGCGGGGACGTGCTGGTGGTGTACGATGACCTGAGTAAGCATGCGACGGCATACCGTACGCTCTCTTTGCTGCTGAGACGTCCGCCCGGGCGTGAGGCATATCCCGGAGACGTGTTCTATCTGCACTCCAGACTGCTGGAGCGCGCGGCCAGAATGAACGAGGAGTACGGCGGAGGATCCCTGACGGCCCTGCCTATCATTGAGACCCAGGCCGGTGACGTGTCCGCGTACATCCCTACCAACGTTATCTCCATCACGGACGGTCAGATCTATCTGGAGACGGAGATGTTCAACTCGGGCTTCCGTCCCGCCATCAACGCAGGACTTTCCGTGTCCCGTGTAGGCGGCGCTGCCCAGATCAAGGCTATGAAGAAGATCGCGGCGCCCATCCGTACGGAGCTGGCCCAGTACAGAGAGCTGGCAAGCTTTGCTCAGTTCGGCTCCGAGCTGGATGACAATACCAAGGAGACGCTGGCCCAGGGCGAGCGCATCAGAGAGGTGCTAAAGCAGCCCCAGTATGCCCCTATGCCGGTGCAGTACCAGGTTATCATCATCTATGCGGCTACCCGCAAGTATCTGCTGGATGTGCCTGCGGCGGACATCACCCGGTTCGAGAAAGAGTTCTTTGAATTTTTGGATACCAAATATCCCGAGGTTCCCGGCAACATTGCGTCTGAGAAAGTGATTTCCGACGAGACGGAGAACACTCTGAAGAAAGCCATCGAGGAGTTCAAGAAGCAGTTTATACACGCAAAGTGAAGCATGTTCTAACTGCAGTGTATAACGAGCGGGCATGCCTGTGACGCGATCAACAGTGCCCGCGAGTCTAATATAGAAAGAGGATATAGAATATGGCATCAATGCGTGATATAAAGCGTCGCAAGAGCAGTATCCAGGGGACGCAGCAGATTACCAAGGCCATGAAGCTGGTATCCACCGTGAAACTGCAGCGCGCCAGAGCCAGCGCGGAGCGCTCCAAGGGATATTTCACCTGCATGTACGACACGGTGAACAATATCCTGGAGCGGGTGGGACATATCGACCATCCTTATCTGACGCCCGGGGAATCCGGGAGGAAAGCAGTGGTGGTGATCACGTCCAACCGCGGACTGGCAGGCGGCTACAACTCCAATGTGACGAAGCTGGTGACCAGACATCCCGAGTGGAAGAAAGAGGAGCTGGATCTCTACTGCCTGGGCAATAAGGGCCGGGAGGCTTTTGCGCGGGGCGGATATGCGGTGAAAGCGTGCGACAATGATATCGTGGAGAGCCCCCTGTATACGGATGCGGCCGCGCTGTCGGAAACGCTTTTAGCTTCCTACGCGGCAGGCGAGATCGGCGAGATCTATCTGGCGTACACGGGATTCAAGAACACGGTGAGCCATGTGCCTACGCTGCTGCGCCTGCTTCCGGTGGAGATGCCCCGGGAAGAGGAGCCGAAAGAGACTTCCGGCGAGGCCGCTGCCATCATGAACTTCGAGACAGAGGATACGGAGGCGCTGGATCTGCTCATTCCCAAGTACGTGGCCAGCCTGATCTACGGGGCGCTGCGGGAATCGGTGGCCAGTGAGAACGGTGCGCGTATGCAGGCCATGGACAATGCGACTAGCAATGCAGAGGAAATCATAAGCGATCTGACCTTGAAATACAACAGGGCCCGTCAGGGTTCCATCACACAGGAGCTGACGGAAATCATAGCCGGTGCGGAGGCTCTCGGCTAAGCGTGCAGAGATTTCTCAAGCCCGCAAGAGAGGGCAGGAAGAAAATCGAAATTGCCGCGACAGGTCAGTCCGTACATTTTTGAAACAAGATTTAGGCCCGCGCAAGCGGGCGGGAAAGAGGTAGAAATGGCAGGAGAAAACAGAGGCAAGGTTACCCAGGTCATCGGAGCGGTACTTGACATCCGCTTCGATGAGGGTAAGCTGCCTGAAATCAACGAAGCAATTCGCATTCCTACCAGAGACGGCAGTGAGCTGACCGTGGAAGTTTCCCAGCATCTGGGCGATGACACCGTAAGGTGTATCGCCATGGGAAGCACCGACGGTCTGGTGAGAGGAATGGATGCGGTGGCTACCGGCGCCGCAATCTCCGTTCCCGTGGGAGAGAAGACCCTGGGGCGCATCTTCAACGTCCTGGGCCAGCCCATTGACAACAAGCCGGCTCCGGAGGGAGTCTCCTATGAGCCGATTCACAGGCCTGCGCCGAAATTCGAGGAACAGGCCACGGAGAAAGAGCTTTTGGAGACTGGTATCAAAGTCGTAGATCTGCTCTGTCCTTATCAGAAGGGCGGAAAAATCGGTCTGTTCGGCGGCGCGGGCGTGGGCAAGACGGTTCTGATCCAGGAGCTGATCCGAAACATCGCTACGGAGCACGGCGGATATTCCGTGTTCACCGGCGTGGGAGAGCGCACCCGTGAGGGGAACGACCTTTACCATGAGATGAGAGAGTCCGGCGTTATCGACAAGACCACCATGGTCTTCGGCCAGATGAACGAGCCCCCCGGGGCCAGAATGCGGGTAGGCCTTTCGGGACTTACCATGGCCGAGTACTTCCGCGACAAGGGCGGCAAGGACGTGCTGCTGTTCATTGACAATATCTTCAGATTCACCCAGGCAGGAAGCGAAGTGTCCGCTCTGCTTGGCCGTATGCCTTCCGCAGTGGGTTACCAGCCCACGCTGCAGACGGAGATGGGCGCGCTGCAGGAGAGAATCACCTCCACCAAGAACGGCTCCATCACCTCCGTACAGGCTGTATACGTGCCTGCAGACGACCTGACCGACCCGGCGCCCGCCACCACATTCGCCCATCTGGACGCCACCACCGTGCTGTCCCGTGCGATCGTGGAGCTGGGCATCTACCCGGCAGTGGATCCGCTGGAGTCCACCTCCCGTATCCTGGATCCCAGGATCGTAGGCGAGGAGCATTACCAGACGGCCCGGGGCGTGCAGGAGATTCTCCAGCGCTACAAGGAGCTCCAGGATATCATCGCCATCCTGGGTATGGATGAGCTGTCGGAGGAGGACAAGAGAGTGGTATCCAGAGCCCGTAAGGTGCAGAGATTCCTGTCCCAGCCTTTCTTCGTGGCAGGACAGTTCACCGGCATGGAAGGGAAGTACGTTCCCATCAACGAGACGATCCGCAGCTTCCGCGAGATTCTGGAAGGCAAGCATGACGATATCCCGGAGAGCTTCTTCCTGAATGCCGGCAGCATCGACGATGTGCTGGCAAGGGTATCATAAGGATGGAGGGTGACTATGGCAGATAATAGCGGTTTCCTTCTGCGTATCATCACGCCTGACAGGGTCTTCTATGAGAACCAGGCGGATATGGTGGAATTCAATACCACAGAGGGAGAGATTGGCGTGCTGCCGGGACATATTCCGATGACAGTGATTGTAAGGCCTGGCATCCTTTACATCCATGAGGCACAGGAGGAGAAAAAAGCGGCTCTGCACGCAGGGTTCGCGGAAATCCTTCCGGAGGGTGTGACGATTCTGGCCGAAGTAATCGAATGGCCCGGCGAGATAGATGAAAATCGTGCGAAATCCGCCATGGAGCGGGCCGAGCATCGCTTGCAGGACAAGGCACCGAACACGGATGTGGCCAGGGCCGAGACAGCGCTGCAGAGGGCCATCGCGCGTATTCAAGTGTTAAAGTAATAACGACCGAAGCGTGGTAACAGTTAGAGGAAATAGCGCATATGCTGTTAAAAAACCCCAAGAGAGTTTGCATATGGAATTTCACTCAAAACTGTTACAGCCGCTATCGGAAGACAGGACAAGGGGCTGGAACGGGCCCCTTCCTTTTTATATGACCTACCCGGATTACCGCAGCGCGCAGAATGAGGTCAGGTTATTGCAGGATCTGGAATATCTACAGCAGATGTATCCGGGAGATATCAAACGTTATCAGAGAAGAATCGCGGAGATTCTGGATAAGACAGACTATGAGGGCAGCATGATCTACGACGAGTATCCGGACAGATGCAGTCTGCAGGCATTGGCGAAATCCATGCTGAAGATTCTGGAGAACGAGGAGCAGAATGCGCCCGCTGAGGACATGATACAGGTTCTTTTGTTCAACGAAGTATACAAGCGCCGCCACGGAGGCCGCAGAGGGAGTTTCCCGGTCTGGCCTTAGGCGACGGAGATTTCCATCGGAAGAAAGGAATTCCATGGAGGAGCTGAGAGAATTCTTCCGGCAGCTGCCGGATCAAAATATCATACAGATTACACTGAGCAATACATTGGATGCGGCACAGGCCTCCAAGGTGAAAGTGCGCCCGGTGCTGATCAGGGGGAGGGTGTGCTATCAGGAGACCCTCTACCTGGGCGCACAGGTGTTCCACAGGAATCTGGAGAGAGAGGAACTGGTCCGGCGCCTGACGGGATATATGGAAGGTCTGTTCAGACAGGCTCAGATAAGCTGTGCCGGCCTGGAAGCCACGATTCTCGTGAGCAGGAAAGGCGCAGTGTCCATTAAAAAGAAGAAAAAGAATCCTATTGACGATAAAAAAGCGCCGGATATGTCCCACAACAGGTCCAAGCGCTACATCCTGCCGGAAGGGGAGCCGGCGGACTTTCTGGTAAGCCTTGGGGTGCAGACGCCCCAGGGGCAGGTAGTCAAAGCCAAGTACGATAAGTTCAGACAGATCAACCGGTACCTGGAGTTCATAGAGGACGTGTGTGACAGGCTTCCCGCGGACCGTACCATCCGGATCGTGGATTTCGGCTGCGGGAAGTCCTACCTGACTTTTGCCATGTACTATTATCTGCACCGGCGAAAGGGCCTGGACATTCAGGTGACGGGGCTGGATCTGAAAGCGGATGTGATAGAGCACTGCAGGGAGCTGGCCTGTAAGCTTGGCTACGACGGGCTGCGCTTTGAGCAGGGCGATATCAGCAATTTTCGGGGCGCGGAACAGGTGGACATGGTGGTGTCCCTCCACGCCTGCGACAAGGCCACGGACTATGCGCTGGAGAAAGCGGTGAAATGGGGCGCCTCGGTGATCCTGGCGGTACCCTGCTGTCAACATGAGCTGAACGGACAGATCCGGTGCGAGCAGCTGCAGCCTGTGCTGCGATACGGCGTGATCAGGGAGCGCATGGCGGCGCTGATTACGGACGCCCTGCGTGCGGATCTGCTGGAGGATAAGGGATATGAGGTGCAGATTCTGGAATTCATCGACATAGAGCATACGCCGAAGAACCTGATGATCCGGGCCGTGAAGTCCGCCGGGATGCGCCCGAAGCATTCTGGGGCCGGAGGGGAAGCGGCGTTCCTGCGCACCATGGAATTTCTGCATGTGGACCCCACCCTGAAGGAGCTGTTGTATGAAGAAGACGATCATTAAGCTTTTGGTATGCTGCCTTGTCTTTGCGCTGGCGGTGGTCATCGTGAATAAATTCATGAACAGAGGGCATGACAATCTGACCATGGAGATGGCGCCTGCATCGTTTCCGCTGGTCACCATGGTCATGGACGGACAGGCCTGCAACGAGCTCCACGGCTACGGGGCGGGGACAGATGTGGCGTTTCAGCGGGATTCCGTGACCGTGCTGGGAGAGAGCAGGGATACGGACTTTGCGGTGGACACTTACGGCGCCCGGGTGGCGGCCATTTCCGTTCAGGTCAGAAGCGCGGACGGCGCCAGGCTTATCGAGAATACCGAGATCACGGATTATGTGACGACAGAGGGAAAGATCAGCGGGCACATTGCCCTGAAAGACCTGATTGAGCCGGATACCGAATATTCCCTTACGATTCTGCTCACACTGGAAGAAGGGAAGCAGATATCCTATTACACCAGGATCATATGGAGCGACAGACTCCATGTGACGGAGAAGATGGAATTCTGCCGGGATTTCCATGAGCGGCTGTTTGACAAGGAGGCGGCCAGGGAGCTGACAAAGTACCTGGAATCCAATGCCAGGCTCGAGGACAATACCTCTTTTCACAAGGTGAACATTTACAGCAGCTTTCGCCAGATCACATGGGGCAATCTGGACGTGAGACAGATCGGGAATCCAATGCTCAGACTGACCGAGATCGGGGAACAGACAGCCTCCGTGCTGATAGACTTTATGGTGGCCACATCCGAGGAGGGCGAGAGTACCTATTACAGAGCCCGGGAATATTACCGCCTGCGCTATACCGCGGACCGGATCTACCTGCTGTCCTATGAGCGCACCATGACCCAGATCCCCGACAGGGAGAGACTCTGCGAGGATGACCGGATTGTGCTTGGCATCGCGGGGACGGATGTGGACATGAAAGAGAGCGAAGACGGGAACATAGTGGTATTTGGCATCGCCAATCAGCTATACAGCTACAACATCACCACCAACAAACTGGCGGCAATCTTCAGCTTCTATGACGAGCAAAACGCCGACGCCCGCACCATGTATGACCAGCATGCCATCAAAATCCTGGATGTGAACGAGGGCGGTAATGTGGAGTTTGCGGTCTATGGATATATGAACCGGGGCAGACATGAGGGAGAGGTGGGCATCCAGGTCTACACCTACAGCAGCGAGCAGAACACCGTGGAGGAGCTGCTCTATATTCCCTATGACAAGCCGTACTCTGTTCTGGCGGCGCAGATGGAGGAACTGCTGTACCTGAACCGGGAGCAGAAGCTGTACCTGACCCTGGACGGTGTGGTATACGGCATCGACCTGGTGGACAGGACATGCTCCGGGCTGATAGAGACCGCTCAGGACGAAAGCCTGCAGGTGTCGGACAATCATAAGATCATCGTATGGCCCTCGGGCGAGGACATTTACCACAGCGATGCGCTGTACATTCAGAACCTGGGCAGCGATACCACAGAGAGCATCACGGTGCCCCGGGGGGAGGTCATCCGTCCGCTGGGCTTTATGGACGAGGATATCATATACGGGATAGCCCATGGGGACGATGTGGTGCAGGAGCACTCGGGCAGGATTTTCTTCCCCATGCACACCATCGGAATCTGCGACTCGGAGGGCGAGCTGCTGAAAGAATACCGGCAGTCAGGGGTCTATGTCACAGGCTGTACCGTGGCGGCCAATCAGATCACGCTGGAGCGGGTAAGGCGGCTGGAAAGCGGAGAGTATCAGGAGGCGGAGCAGGACCATGTCATGAACAACATGGAGGAGGAAGAGGGCAAAAACGCGGTGGTGACCGTTGACACGGAGAAGTATGAGCGGCTGGTAGTGATACAGATGCGCAAAAGCATAGAGGGTAAGTCCGCCATGCTCCTGACTCCCAAGGAAGTGGTGTACGAGGGGGGCCGGCGGCTTTCCCTGCCGGACAGGGAAGGGAGAGACCGGTATTATGTGTACGGGGCCTACGGTGTGGACGGGATCTTCTTTTCCTCTGCCCACGCGGTGGATCTGGCGTACAAAGCTTCCGGCGTAGTCATCGATGAGAGCGGCCGCAGGATCTGGCTGCGGGGCAACCGGGCCGCAAAAAATCAGATAATGGCCATCAAGGCCACGGAGGCTGTGCCCCGGGAGGAAGTGCTGGCCGCCTGTCTGGACACTATGCTGGCCTATGAGGGCATTACAAGGAACACCAGGCCCTATCTGGAGCGGGGAGATACCATTCTGGAGATACTGGGTGAGAACCTGACGGACGCCGCGGTGCTGGATCTTACAGGCTGCAGTCTGGACGCCGTGCTGTATTATGTAAATCAGGACATTCCGGTGCTGGCGCTGACGGAAAGAGAGGGAGCCGTGCTGCTGGTAGGATTCAACGAGACTGAGGTGGGGATCATGGACCCTGCCGCGGGAACCATATCTACCGTGAAGAACAGCGAGGCAGCCCGGTGGTTCGAGGAGAACGGCAACCAGTTCATCACCTATCTGCGGGAGTAGACAGCGCTCACAGTAAGTCAGCCCTGTTTTACGACTGGACGAAACGGGAAATATATGGTAAAATGTCTGAAGATTCTGTGCTATACTATAGTATGCATGCGGCTAAGCGGTGAACGGCAGCATGCGAGATCCGGGAAAAGAATACGCGAGAACCAGGAGGTAAGGAACATGAAAGCGGAAAAGATACCGGTACTGATCGGAATGGTACTGATCATTCTTCTGGCCTTTCTGATCATATGGCAGGCAGGGATATTCGGCGTGTCAAAGGACAGACTGGAGCAGGACGCAAGGCAGAAGCAGCATGTCGCCGGCAGCTGGGAGATGGCCCAGGCTGTGGACGACAATATCTGCGCCATGCTTTTCTACGACGAGGACAAAGGGAATTACGCCTATTCCATCTATCTGACAAAGGGGGGGCTCTCATACGGCTACTTTTACAGACAGGGCGGCACTGACGCCTATATGGAAGAGGGCGTAAAGGGCCTGGTGTTTGAAGACAAAGGTATCGCGCTGCTGTCCCTGAATGAAGATAAAGTGTGCAAAATCGTAGTGGACAACAATGTGGAGGAGAGGACCATTCAGGTAGACTCCGACCAGCCATTCGCCATAGTGCTTCCCATCGACTGCAGCGCGATTACCATGTACGATGCACAGGAAAATGTGGTGACGCTCTATGACACCTTTACAGGCGCATGAACCAGTAAAGCGGTGGCAAAGAGCAAAGGGAGCCTGCGGAAAGCACCGGGCAAAAGTCCGTGCGGTTCTATGAAGAGAGCAGTCCTGCCTGCAGCAGACGCTTGCGCAGTTTGCTTCCGACAGTTACGCCCACCACGAGTTTCAGAATGTCAACGAGAATATAGGGGACCACGCCGATGAGCAGGGCCTCCACAAAGCCGATGGACTGCTGGCGTGCCAGCCACAGCGTGCCGAAGAGATAGCCGACGATTGTGCCGGGGATCATACCGGCCAGGGTGGGCAAAAGCCTGCCGCCGCCTTTGTCCACAAAGAAGCCGCAGATCAGGGCCATGAAGACATAGCCGATGATGTATCCGCCCGTGGGGCCGAAGAGCTTTGCGGGTCCGCCGGTGAAGTTGGTGAACACAGGGAGACCGGCCAGCCCTAACAGGATATAGACGATGACGCTTAAGGTGCCCAGCTTCATGCCCAGCACGGAGCAGATAAAAAAGATTCCCAGAAATCCGAGAGAGATGGGAACCGGGCTGACAGGGATATTCAGGGCAATGGGACCTAAGATGCACAGAACGGCTGTCATCAGACCTGTCAAAGCCAGCTGCTTAACGTTCAGTTTGGGATTTGGGGATGTGTTGCTCATGTGGTTTACCTCGCTATTCGTATTATTGTCAACTTAAATTATTAACGGTTGACAATTGAGAGTATATCTTAATTTATGTAAATTGTCAACCATTAAAATAGAATGGTTGACAATTTTGCCGTCTAAGGACTACTTTTCGGGGGGAGCTGCGCGAGGTCATCACGAGACACCTAAAAACCGCCGGACTGTCACGTCCGGCGGTTACTTACGACAATCCCGGGACAGCTTTCTTTCTACAGCTCTCCGTTCTTGTACCTTGCCACAATGCTCTGTATCCTCTCGTCGGGATTCAGCAGATCGCTGATAGAGGAGTCATGGTTCAGGGTGTCGATAATGTAAGCCACATACTTGCTCATGTCGCAGTTGATGTACCACTCCCGCTTCAGCAGCTCCGGCGTCTGATAGATCAGATTCGTAGTCAGCACCCGGTCGATCAGGCCGCTCTCGTAGGCCTTGTCGAATTTGTCCAGTCCGCTTGTGAACAGACCGAAAGTGGAGAAGACGAAAATCTTGCCTGCCTTGCGGTTCTTCAGCTCCGTGGCTACTTCCAGCACACTGTCTCCGGAGGAGATCATGTCGTCCACGATCACCATATCTTTCCCCTCCACGCTGGTGCCCAGGAATTCATGGGCAATGATGGGATTGCGTCCGTCTACGATTCTGGTGTAGTCGCGTCTCTTGTAGAACATACCCATGTCCAGTCCCAGTACATTGGCAAAGTAGATGGCGCGGTACATGCCTCCCTCGTCGGGACTGATAATCATCATGTGGTCCGAGTCTATCCGGAGATCCCGCATATGCCCCAGCAGTCCCTTGATAAACTGATAGGCGGGTTGAACGGTCTCGAAGCCGTGCAGGGGGATGGCGTTCTGGACCCTGGGGTCATGGGCGTCAAAGGTGATGATATTATCCACGCCCATCTGCACCAGCTCCTGCAGAGCCAGCGCACAGTCCAGGGACTCGCGGTTGGTGCGCTTGTGCTGGCGGCTCTCATAGAGGAAAGGCATGATCACGGTGATGCGTCTGGCCTTTCCGCCCACGGCCGCGATGACCCGCTTTAAGTCCTGATAATGGTCGTCCGGCGACATGTGATTTTCATGGCCGCCCAGAGGGTAGGTCAGGGAATAATTGCACACATCCACCAGCAGGTAGAGGTCAAATCCCCGGACGGACTCTAAGATCGTGCCCTTGGCTTCACCGGAGCCGAAACGGGGAACCTTTGTCTGCAGCAGATAGGAATCCCGCTGATAGCCGGAGAAAGCCAGAGAGTCCTTGTGCTCGCTCTCCCGCTCGGCCCTCCATCTGACCAGGTATTTGTCCACTCGTTCGGAAAACGGCCTGCAGCCCTCCAGTGAAATGATTCCCAGTGAACCTACGGGAATGGTTTCCAAGTTTCTTTTTTCTTCGCGGTTGCCCATGTTGTGTCCCTTTCTGCTCTTTTGCTTGGCTGTCGTAATTTTATGTATCCGGAAGAGGACTTTGTGCGTATTTATGTGGCAGGGGCATTGGACAGACGCTTCTTGAGGATACGGATGTCCGGCCCTGTGAGCTTGCAGAGAGTAAAGCCGCTGGTAATCCGGGAGAAGATACGGTCGGAATAGCGGTCCCTGAGCTCTTCTAAGCTGATATTGGTGGAAATCAGGGTGGAGCGGCTGCGCAGATGGCGTTCGTTGAGGCAGGAAAACAGCTGGGAGGTCACAAAGCTGTTGGTGATTTCCGTGCCCAGGTCATCCACGATCAACAGATCGCAGCCATACAGATCTTCACACAGGTCGTGAAGATTGTCTTTTAACTTTCCGTCAAAGGCATACCTTGCCAGTGTGTCGAAAAGGCCGGCGGCGCTGAAATAAATCACGGAATTACCCTTTTGCAGCAGCTCCCTGGCAATGCAGCCGGACAGAAAGCTCTTTCCGGTTCCCACGGTGCCGTAGAAAAAGAGATTCCGGTAGCTGTCCCGGAAATCCGCGATAAATTTTCGGCTGATGTCCACCGCCGCCTCAAAACGGCGCAGGTCGTCATTCTGATAATAGGCGTACGAGAGAGAAGAGAAATTCTCCTGCTCTATCATATCCTGTATATGGGACTGAGCATAGAGGACAGAGATTTCCTGCTGTCTGAAACAATGGCATTTTGTCTTGAGGCCGTTTGGGGCGGTGACGTAACCGGTGTCCTGACAGTGGGGGCACCGGTAGACGGGCTCCAGGTAGTCATCGGGGAAACCGTGCAGGGCGAGGAGGTGTCTCTGCCTGGAAGTGACCTGTGAAAGCTCCCGATGCAGTCTGGAGAGAGCGTCCTCGTCACCCTCCAGCATGCGCTTCGCGCCGGCCACGGAGAGGGTGCTGATGGACTCCGCCAGCTCCAGATACTCCGGGACGGCGTCATAGACCTCCTGCTTTCTGGACTCTGCAAGAAGTCTGTTCTCGTCCCTGACGCGCTGGTACCCTTTTATAATGGCTTCGTATTGAGAATTGCTCAGTGCCACGTCTGCTCTCCTTATATTGGCAGTTTAATTACTGACCAGTTCCTGCTCCAATGCAGCGAAATCATAGTTGTTCTGGGTGAACTGATTAAAGCGGTTGCCCGACTGTCTGGGCGCGGAGGAAGCGGTATTTTTCCTGCGCTGCTGGTACATGTCATCGATTCCCTGAATATCGGACTTATGGTGCACGTTCTGACGCTTCCAACTGCTTAAAATGCTCTCCGCGTACTCGAAGCGATGCTTGTCCGTGGCGAGAACCGTGCGCTCGCAGGCCTCGATGATGACGTCCATAGGGAAGCCGTAATCTTTCAGCCAGCGCGTGATGAATTCCATCTCCTTGGCAGTGGGGGAATTGCTCTTGCCCAGGCCGTTCATGATGGTATAGATATTCTTGTCATACCGGGAAGCGCTTTTCTGGGCCTGCTTTGGGGTGGTGATACCCGCCTCGGCCCAATTCACCGCCACCCTCTCTATGTATTTGAAATCTTTCTTGCCCCGGTCCACACAGTACTGGATCAGATAGTCAATCAGATCGTCGGAGAAGTGCAGCATGTCCGTAAAGTACAGGATGGTCTTAATCTCCGAGGGGGTCAGGGGCTTTCCTATGTAGGATTCCACGACAAACAAAAGCTGCGTGGTTTCCTGCCTGTTTTTGAATTCCTTGAGCTGATCGGCCGAATAGGAGGGTTTCTCAAAGGGAGAGGGCTCCTGAGGGCCCGCAGCCGTTTCTTCCGGAAAGCGCTGAGAACTATCCGCAGAATCCGCAGCCCCCTGACGGGCCGCAGCCGGGCCGGGCGCCGGGATCTGAGCCGCTGCCATGGAGGGCACGGGCACAAAAGAGGAGGGCGTCTGAGACTTGCGTCCTTTCTGGCTCTCCTGGCCCAAATCGTGGATATGGATGCCTACCAGATTCTTGGCCCCGTCATAGTCCAGGCTTAAAAGGCACTGCTTCTCCCAGTATTTGAGAGCGCGCAGCACATCCTTTTCCGTGTGGTTGAACTTGTCCGCGATATCGGACACACTGGTGGCCTGGTGGGCGTTCATCATGCGGAGCAGATAGAGATAGACTTTCAGCTGCGCGTCGTTGGCATCCCCCATATATTCATCGATGAAAAGATTGGACACCGCCGTGGAGTCCCCATGATTATCCGGATAAATCGTCAAACGCGCCATGAATTCTCTCCTGCCTCTCATAACAATCGCTCTATAATCACAGAAAGCTTTCCTGCATTCTGCGGTATGCGTCGGTCTGACGCAGTAGAAAAAGTATAGCATAAGGTCTTGAAAAAAGAAATAGACAAATTGCCTGAATCCGTTTCGGGAATCCCGCCAATATAAAAAATGTGGAAAATGTGGATACGGTGGATAACTTTTGGAATCCAGGTGTTTGAAAGCTTCTTTTCAAAAAAATATCCACAGGCCGGATTTTCATCTTTTCTGTGGATAATGTGGATAATTATATCCCGAGCAGGTTTTCGCCGATTTTTACCACATCCCCCGCCCCCATGGTTATCAACATATCACCGTTTATGCAATTTTCCAACAGGAAATTTTCGATCTCGTCAAAACTGGGAAAATAGTGGCAGGGGTGTCCAAGGGCCAGGATCTCCCGCTGCAGATCCTGAGAATGGACGCCCAAAGTATCCGTCTCCCTGGCCGGATAAATGTCGGCCAGAACCACCTGGTCCGCCAGGCTTAGAGACCGGGCGAACTCTTTGAGATAGGCCTTGGTGCGTGTATAGGTGTGGGGCTGGAACACGCACCAGAGCTTTCTGTGGGGATAGTTCTCGGCGGCTTTCAGGGTGGCGGTGATCTCCGCGGGATGGTGGGCATAGTCGTCGATGACCGTGACGCCGCCGACGGAGCCCTTGTATTCAAATCTGCGGTCAGTGCCCCTGTACGCCTTAAGGGCCGCGTCCGCCAGGGCGGAGGGCACGGACAGGACATCCGCCGCGGCAAAAGCCGCCAGGGCGTTTTCCACATTGTGGGCGCCGGGCACGCTCAAGGACACGGGGCGGGCGCCGCCTGCCTTGCTGTGCAGAATGAAGCCCGGGTTGCCCCACTGGTCATAGGTGATGTCCGTGGCATAATAATCGCAGCTTTCATTGCCGAAAGTGACCACACGACAGGGTAAATCCTTTGTGATCTCCTCCAGCCGCTCTATGTTTCCGTTGATGATCAGGCAGCCGTCCGCTGGCAGAAGCAGGGCGAAGCGGCGGAAAGAGTGGCGGATATCTTCCAGATCCCGAAAGAAGTCGAGATGGTCTTCCCCTATGTTCAGGATCAGGGCGATCTTCGGGAAGAAATCCAGGAAAGTGTTGGTATACTCGCAGGCCTCGGTCACAAAATAGTCCGAGTGGCCGATCCGCATATTGCCGCCGATGTCCTTGAGGATGCCCCCGATGGACAGGGTGGGATCCAGATCCGCTCCCAGCAGGATCTCGCTAATCATGGATGTGGTGGTAGTCTTGCCGTGGGTGCCGCTGACCGCAATGGGCATCTTGTAATTCTGCATAATCTGCCCTATGAGCTGCCCCCTGGTCAGGCAGGGGAGCTGCCTTTCATGGGCGGCTTTGTACTCCGGATTGTCCGGACGGATCGCGGCGGTGAAGATGACACAGTCGACGGAATCGGTAATATTTTCCGCCTTTTGTCCATAGAATACGGTAATCCCCCGCGCTTCCAGCATTTTGGTGACTGCGCTGGGAGATCGGTCGGAGCCGGACACCGGAAAGCCCGCGTCCGCCAGAAGCTCCGCCAGGGCGGACATGCTGATGCCGCCTATGCCCACAAAATACAGAGAGGAGGGGTTGTCAAAGTCGATTTTATACATATGGCTGTACTTCCTTATCGGATTTTTGTTTCTTCCTTATTATAACACCCGCCGCGAAAAAAAATCAATAAAAAATGCGATTTCCTCGGATGAACAAGGAGACAGAGAAAATTGTGTATATAAAGCACGAAAAACAGAAAAATATACAAAAATATAATAAAAAACAAAGAAAATATGTTAATTTTTAATACAAATAAGAATATAAAAAATAAATATTTTGACAGGGTTGTTTCACGAAGAAAAAATCAACGTAGGAAAAAGGCCGTTATGCCGAGAGTTATGGATGCTATACAAATATCCCATAACTCTCGACTTTTTG
>JAAWOU010000068.1 GCA_022799755.1 Lachnospiraceae bacterium | reverse complement strand
TCCGACTGAAAATGCCAAGTTGCTCTTGGTTTGGCGATGACAACAGACAGCGATAATGATACTTCCGTAACTCGCGGCCCGGCCACAATGAAGGCGGGGCTCTGACCTCCACGCGGATTCTCTTATTCCGGCAGCTCCAGGCAGACATAATTTTCCCATAGGGCGTCTCCAGCTCTGTCCGCGCCTCCTCGATGCCCCGGACCAACAGGGGCTTTACATAAAATCTGCGGTATCCGGCCTCCAGCTGGTTGATTCCCCCGATTTTGCGGTACATCCAGTCTCCGATGGAGCCGTAGGCATAATGGTTCATGGAGTTCAGTCCCGGATGGGGCATGGTTCCGTCAGGCCGGACGGCGTCCCACCGCTCCCAGATGGTGGTGGCTCCCATTTTAACCGCATACAGCCAGGAGGGATAGTCGTCCCGCATGAACAGGACCCCCGCCATGTCATGGGCGCCGCTGTCCGACAGGGCATGGCACAGGTAGGGCGTGCCCACAAAGCCTGTGGTCAGGTGGTTCTTATGGTTCTCGATATTGGCCAGCAGCGCATCCAGAATCCGCTTCCTGTCCTTTTCCCTGGCCAGGCCGAAATGCAGGGAAAGCACACAGCCGGTCTGGGTCTCGCTGACGATTCTGCCCCGGGCGGTATAATACTCCTGTCGGAAAGATTCTAAGGTTTCTTCGTATATTTTTTCATAGTAGGCAGCCTCCCCATCCTTGCCCAGCACCCGGGCCGTCTTCGCCACCAATTCCGTCACATGCAGGTAACAGGCGTTGGCCACCAGATACACGTCCGTGGCCCCCACGCTTCCCTCTCCCTGCTCCCTGTCCAGGGCCAGCCAGTCCCCGTACTGGTAGTTGGTCATCCAGAGCCCGTTTTCGTTCACCCGGCTGCGGATATAGTCCACCCACTCATGCATGCACTGCCAGTTCTCCTCCAGAATCCGCACGTCCCCGTAGGCCTGATACACCACCCAGGGGATGATGACCACAGCGTCGCTCCAGGCGGCGGAGCTGTAGGTGCCCTGGATATCCGGCACGATATGGGGCACTCCCTGCTCCAGGGAGGAAGCCGCCGCCACATCTTTCATCCATTTGGAGAAGAACAGGGCGGTACCTCGGTTGAACGCCGCTGTCCGGGAGAACACCTGGGCGTCCCCCATCCATCCCAGCCGCTCGTCCCTCTGGGGGCAGTCCGTGGGAATGTCGAAAAAATTGTCCCGCAGGCTCCAGGAAATGTTCTCCTGCAGGCGGTTCACCGTCTCGTTGGAGCAATGGAAGCTGCCGATTTTGCGCATGTCCGAGTGCATGACGCAGGCGGTGAACATCTCCGGCCTCAGCTCCTCCACGCCCTCCACCGCAATGTAGCGGAACCCGTGAAAGGTGAAATGGGGCATCAGGATCTGCTCCTCACCGTTCAGGATATAGGTGTCCAGGGACGCGGCGGTGCGCAGGTTATCCGTGTAGAACACGCCCTCCCGGTCTAAGGTCTCCCCGTGGCGCACCGTAATCTTCTGTCCCTTTTCCCCCTTGATCCGCACCTCCACCAGCCCTGTCAGGTTCTGGCCGAAATCCACCAGCCGGTTGCCTTTCGGGTCCGTGAAAATCCTCTTTGGCGCAAGGCGCTCCGTAATCCGCACCGGCTCGCTTTCCTGGGGAACCAGCACAGAGCGGTCGAACTGCGCTGTCAAAACGGTTCCCTCTTTCCGCTCCGCACCGACGGTGTCTAAAGTCTCCCCCATGTAAATCTCGCTGTAGCGAATCTCCCCTGTCCTCACTTTCCAGTCCCTGTCCGTGGCAATGACCTCCCTGCTGCCGTCCCGGTAGAGGATATGAAGCTCCGCAAAGGCTCCCACCCGGTCTCCGTAGCGGTTGGGCTTACAGTCAAAGCTCAAGATTCCCTTGTACCAGCCATTCCCCACGGTCATCTCCACCTGGTTCTCCGTCTCCAGATACGCCGTGACGTCATAGGACTGATACTGGAGCCGCTTATGATACTCTGTCCAGCCCGGGCACATATAGTCCTCCCCTACCCGCTTCCCGTTGAGTCTCACCTCGTACACACCCTGGGCCGTGGCGTAGAGAATCGCCTTTGCCACAGGCTTTTCCCCGGATTCTGCCAGGGAAAAGGAGCGGGTAAAGACAGGGCAGGCCGTCTCCTCCTGGGGGAAGTCGTGGGTAATCATCTCCGCCCGGAAATGGGCAGCGTCAAAGATTCCCGTGGAAAACCGGGTGCGGCTCTCCGCTCTGTTCCCATGATTGTCCTCCAGCCAAAGGTTCACCCGGTAATCGGTTTCCTCCTCCAGCGCCTTTCCGCCGTAGGGCACCAGCACGGACCGGGGGCTGTCCTGCCTGCCGCTGTCCCAGACACTCTCCTCCCCGGAAAATACCTGTATCTGATATGCCCTCTGCACCGTATCCCTCTCCTGCGCCTCCAGCTTCCAGGAAAAGCGGGGAATTTGCACCGACAGCTGTGCCGGTTCCTGTCTGTATTCTATCCGGAAATCATATATTCTCATTCTCATACCTCCAATGGATTTTGGGATGCCATATTCTTTCTTATTCCTGAATAGTCAAATGATACTGCACGCCCGGCACCTGGCCGTCCAGCACAAAGCGGATTTTGTCTCCCGCTTTCTCTCCCTCCAGCTGCGCCAGAACCTCTCCCACGGGATTCAGAATCCGAAGCAGGGCTTTCTCTGCTTTCACGGACAGGGTTCCCTCCAGGGTCTCCGCGTACAGTTTCCCTTTCATGTCCACCGCCGTGAAAGGCATGCCCATCATATCCGGCCCGGGGCCAAAGGTGGTCTCGTCCATGCCTGTGGTTCCCATGGCGGTGAGCACATACTCCCGGGCTTCGCCCAGCTTCGTCTCTCCCACGGCCAGTAAAGTCAGGGAAATCCTCTCGTTTTTTGCCCGGACAGAGATTTTATCGGAAAGCGCGATTTCCGCCTTAGGCGCGCCGCTGAAGCAGGCACAGTACGGCGTGTGGATGGAAAATTGGGAATGCTCCGGGTCAAAGACCAGCTCCCCGGTATCGGAAATCAGCTTTCCGTCCACATATCCGGTATCCTCCGCCAGGACGCCCCATTCTTTCATGGCCCTGTCCGTCAACTTCGCGAAATCCCGGTAGTCGCCTGTCCCCGCAATCCGGCCAATCTCGTCAAACACTAAAGCCTGCTGCCCCAGGTGCACGCCGGGCTGAAGCTCTCTGGTTCCCTTTGCGGCCGCGGCCAGGCGGCTGTGGTCACGGTAGCGGCTCATGGCGTCCCGGTAAGGAGACCAGGCATAGTAAATGCCGTGCTTTGCATCCGCCAGGTTGGCGCCGTTTAAGTATCCGGCATTGACCGCCACATCCGCGCTGCCCTGGTAGCTGTTCCCACCGTCCAGGAATACATTGCGGACAGCGGTGACATAGGGGAAGAATGTGGAGGGCATTGCGCCGAAAGGCGGGAACGTCCGCAGGTCGTTCCGGGTATAGACCACATCCACCAGGTTCTTTGCCACGGATACCAGGCCTTTTAAGAACATGGAAGCCAAAAATCCCCACTGGCACACCACTGCCGGGTCATTGTACACGTCGAATACGTTCAGAATCTCATCCGCGGGCTGATTGTCCCATTTTTCCGAGGTATGGAAATTGTACAGAATCAATCCGTCCCAGTCGTTCAGGCAGGCATATGCGATGGTATGTAAAAATGCCGTGGAATGGAAAGGATGTACTCCGTACTCGTTCCACTCGCTGAGCATGAAAGGCTTTCCTCCCACAATGGCCACGGATGCCAGGCTTAACAGCGAGGTGCCCATGGCTCCGATTCCTTTCTGCATGGTCAGTGGATTCACGGACACATATTCCATGGGCCCTGCCACCAGATACTGATCCCCCTGGACAGGCAGGAGCGGATGGTTGAAGTAGCTGTTGTTCTCCATAAGGTCTCCGTCCGTATGCCCGTAGACATCCGCTGCCCCCGCAATCAGGTTGCTGGTGACGATGGGCACTTTCACGCCCAGGGAGCGGAGATAATCTTTCATGTCCTGATAGAATTTCCGGTTCATGTACATGCCGAACTCCATGAAATCCGCGTACCTGGCGGGCCCGCAGTCTCCGTCCCAGGCGCCTGCCGGGTCATTGGCAGGCTGATAGAAGCCGCCCTGCACTACCTCCACGGTGCCCTGGGCCGGATCCTCTCCCTCCCCCAGGGTGCAGACCCCCTCCTTTGTCCAGGCCTCTTTCAGCCGCTCCCTGGTATCATACTTCATCAGCAGATAATGGTTGAAGCGCCTGCGCACCTCATCCCGGTAGGGCTTCATCTGCTCTCCGTCGTCCCCGCCCATGGGCCACTTGATGGCGGAATCCTCGTTGTTAATCTGTACCGTGACCACGGCCGGGTCGTCTATCAGTGCCAGTCCGGTGTAGGGGTTCACATGGCACAGAAGCGCTTTTGCGTACTCTTTCTGCAGCTCTATCAGGCGGGCATTGTACATGGTATGCCTCTTGATGCAGGAGGGCGCGCCTCCGGGGTAGTCCAGTCCGTCCTCCTCCGTAAACTGCCTTGCCACAATCAGGTCGATGTGGAGATAAATGCCCTTTTCTTTCAGCTTTGCCGCCAGATAGTCAAAGCGCTCCAGCCCCTGGGGATGGAATTTCCTGCTGCTGCCGCTCTCATAGTGGAGCAGCGGCGCTTCCCTGCAGCTGCTCCAGCTGCAGGGCTTGTCACCTATGGGCGCGTCCGCGGCATGGAGACGGATGATGTTCACACCCATGCTGGCCAGGCGCTCCGCGATTTTGTCCGCCGTCTCATGGTCCGGCGTGTTGGCCCTGGCGGCTATGTTAAAGCCCAGGAATCTGGCCCTGGTGCCGTCCTCAAAATAGAAATGTCCCTTTCTGCTCTCCACGAAGCCGTGTTTTCCTGCCGGTGCGTCCAAAAGGTGGGAATAATCCAGCGCCCCTTTGTTGGGCTCTGTCTTGTGAATCCTGATTCGCTGTTTCATCGCTGCTCCTCCTTGTATTCTAATATTCTTCTCTGCTAAATAGCTTAACATGAATCTCTTTTGTGTTATTGCGAAATATTGTTTGTAATTGTAAATTTTTACCCATCTTTACCTAAAGTGCAAACGCAAAAAGACCGATGCCTGGAAGCGATTTGCCTCCGGCACCGGCCATGTTCACGGAATACTTCTTATTTTTTATAGGGCATATTGCCGCCGACAAGATACCTTGCATTCTTTACCCACTGTAAATTCCGGCAGTCTGCAGTATAGCCAAACGGGTCCCGGGCATGCTGCGCAGTATGTGAATTGCCGTCTCAACCCAATTCCCGCTCTCAGTATTTATATAACTCTACATAAAGACAGCCGGGCGCAGGCCCAAAATTAAACTGCATCTGTTCGTCGCCGTTCTGCCTGCGGCCAGGCACCCACTCTCCCTTTACTATGGTTCCATCTTCCAATTTCAGGGCCCGGACTTTTCCTTTCTCCCCTGCTTTCACCCGAAAGGTCAAACGGTTCATCATCCCCACAAGCAAAAAACGGTTCCTGTCCAGCTCAAACACTGCCCCTGTGGAAATCGGCATGCCCTCCCCGGCAGGGAAATAATCCACGACAATGTCGTACTCCCGGAATGAAAGGTAGGTTCCCAAATCCGTCTCCGAGCCGCGGATAAAGCTCTTTAACTGCTCCGTGCCCCGATACCGCAGATACAGCGGCTTCAGGTTCTCCAGCAGGCCGTATACCCTGCTCAAATACTCTTTTCCGCCCTCTGTGTTGAACATAATGGGATTGATGTTCAGCGCCTCCATGGTCTCTTTTGAGGGCTTCATCACCAGCTCCGGCGGCAGGCCCAAATCCTCGATTCCAAAAGGGGAATAGCAGAGCGCATTGTGCTTCATAAAGGCGTGGAATGCGTAGGAAGCGGTCACCGCGTCCTTTCTCGCCTCTGGAATCATCAGAGGATTCCCCTCATAATGGTACTCCTCCATCACGTCCACCCCATAGGGGACATAGATATCCGGCGCAATGGTAAACAGGGAGGTGGCTATCTTCTTCCAGATTCTGTGCACTTCCTTTACCGGGCCTCCAGACGGGTAGGAGCCAGGATACCAGGGGTGCTGCTTTAACCAGACATTGACATAATAAGGAATGGGATACGCCGCTTTCCCGGCATGTGCGATCTTCTCCAGGGCTTTCGACAGATAATACGCCATAAAATACTCTTCCGCATTCTCTCCAAAAGCCCCTTTCCAGTCTCCTCTCACCTGATATTCTTCTGCAAGGGCACCGGGAATCTCCTGTTGAAATGCTCTGTTGGCTTCCGGGCAGTAATCCCGCTCCGTGCCCAACAGACCCACTTCGTTTTCCACCTGCACTGCCAGAACCGTGGATTCCTCCTCATCCAGTTCTTTGATATGTGCCATCAGCCTGGCAAATGCCATGGCATCTTTCTCCACAGCCCTTTCGCACAGGGGTGATATGGTGTCTATCTTCTCCCCGGTGATTTTCTGTACCCGGAAATATTTCTCGGAATCCTGCTTCATCCATCCGGGCACATACATGGACTCGCTGTTCTTCCACAGTCCGAACCAGAGCAGAATCAAATGCTTCCCATGCGCCCTGGCCTGTCCGATGATTCCGTCAATCAGGGCAAAGTCATAGCTTCCCTGGGTCTCCTCAAGCAATTCCCAATAAACCGGGACAATCAATGTATTCAGATTCATTCCCTCAATGCTGTTCCAGACCCGCTCCTCCATATATGCAAGGCTGCCGGCGCTGGAATTGTGCACCTCTCCGGCAAATGCAAGGAATGGCTCATCCTTTACATATAGCGTGGGAATCCCCCTGTCCGTCCTGACTTCCGGTATCTGCTTCATTTTGCCTCTCCTCCTGCATTTTTCTTTTTCTTAAAATTTATCTTATAATCCGCTGCCATTCTCCGCAATCACCCCGGCATACCACAGGGCCGAGTCTTTCAGGGTTCGCTTCTGGGTGCGATAGTCTACATAGACCAGACCGAACCGCTTGTCGTACCCCTCCGCCCACTCGAAATTGTCCAGGATAGACCAGTACAGATAGCCTGCCACAGGAATCCCCTCCTCCACGGCCCGCTTCACGCCCCCCAGGTACCCTTTCAGGAACTCGATTCTCTGGGGGTCATGCACTCTGCCGTCGCTCATGACAAAATCCAGATTCGCCATACCGTTCTCCGTAATCACCAGCGGCAGCCCGTACCTTTCATGGAAAAATCTGGCAGCCCAGTACAGGATGTCCGGCGTCACGGGCCAGTCCATGGCAGTCCGGGGCTGCCCCGGATACACATGGGTATTCCTTGCCCCGGGTTCCCAGGGCTCGTTATAGTTGGCTGCATTGTAACAATTGTATCCCAGAAAATCCAGGGGCTGACAGATAATCGCCATCTCCTCCGGGCTGATGGCACCTGCCAGCGTTTCCGGCGCGGTGCCCAAAATCATAGGGTCAGCCCACCACCGGATTCCGGTAAATCCCTGTTCCCCGCCAAAGGTCTTCTCCCTGGCTTCCCGGATGCCCTCCTTTGTCTCCTCCCAGGGGAAATAGCAGTCCCCGTTCAGCGCCACGCCCACATGGGACGGTAGCAGGGCATGGGCGCGGATTGTCTCCACCGCCCTCCCATGGGCCAGGAGCACGTTCTTTGTCAGTTCCCCCGGAAGCGTCCTGAAGTCCTCCGGATTCTCCAGCCTCTCAAAGGGCGCGTGGGCGCCCCCGATATACCCGGCCATAAGGAAGCTCAAAGGCTCGTTCACCGTCATCCACCAGGAGACCTTGTGGGACAGAGCCTCCACCACGATTTTCGTATATTCCGCAAAATACCGGCTGATTTGGGGATTGCGCCATCCGCCTTTCCCGTGGAGCCACATGGGCAGGTTCCAGTGAAAAAGGGTGCACATGGGCGTAATACCTGCATCCAAAAGCTCCTCCACCAGATTCTGGTAGAATCGGATGCCTTTCTCATTGACCTCCCCCTCCCTGGGCTGAATCCTGGGCCAGCTCACGGAAAAGCGGTAGGCTTTCAGCCCCAGCCTTTTCATGATTGCCACATCCTCTTTATAGCGGTGATAGTGGTCACAGGCCACGTTCCCGTTCTCCCCGTGCTTCACATGCCCCTGGGACAGAACGTCCCAGATTCCCATTCCCTTGCCGTCCTCATCGTAGGCTCCCTCCACCTGATAGGCAGCGCTGGCCGCGCCCCACAGAAAATCTTTCCCAAATCCCATTGTCCCATCCTCCTATTCCAGTTCCGTGTCTGCCCCGCCCAGCACCAGGGCATGGGCAGACACTGTTTTACCTTTCTTCGATTTCCGCCACCACAGGCTCCATTCCCCCGGAGGATATGGTTACCCTTGTAGTGCCCTCTGTAAGCCCTGCCCGAATCACCGCCATCACGTATCCGTCATAGGTCTTACAGCTTGTGTCAAAATAACTCCGCTCACAGCTAGGCTGCGCGCTTCCGAATCCCGCCAGGCTGCCGGGCCCCTCTACCCGGACGGAGATTTCCCTCTCCTCCCACAGGTTAGGGGTTCCGTTCTGGTCCACTGTGCCGATCATCAGATAGCACAGATCCCGCCCGTTGGCGCTCATGGAAGTCCGGTCCGCTTCCACAGACAGCCTCACCCCGGAATCTGCCGAGCACAAGCGATATCTCTCGCACTCTATTCCATTTCGGACTGCCACTGCCTCCAATGTGCCCGGTTCATAGGCAATCTCGAACTGGGCCATCCAGTCATTGGCTCTTCCCGCAGGTTTCCTCCCCTTAGAGATTCCGTTCAGGAACAGCTCCACTTCCTCCGCGTCGCTGAGCACCTGAATCACGGCAGGCTTCCCCTCATATCCCGGCCATGTCCAGCTGGCCATATTGTCTTTCCACATCCAGGGCGTCCTCCCCACGTTCATTCCGTGGCGGTTCAGGCGCTCCACCGCAATATAAGGCTCTTTTCGAAGTCCATAGATAATCTGGCGGTAGTAGCTGATGGGCCTGCGGTTCCCCAAAAGGTCCAGATCCCCGATATATGCCGCCCGCTCCGGAAACATGGATTGAAAATTCATCCCGCCGTCATAGTGGAAGATTCCGATTCCCGCCTCCCCCAGGTAGTCATAGCCCGTCCAGGTCATATCCCCGATCACATGGGCGTTCTCTTCCACCGTCCGCCACAGATTCGCAATGTCCCCCGGAAAGGTCTCTGTTCCCAGGATCACCCTGTTGGGGTATCTCTCATGCTCCATGGCATGTCTCCCAGTGAGGTAGTTGTACCCCGCCACATCCATGGTCTCCATGAATTCTTCCGTCAGCTCCGTCAGTATCGGGCTCACGGCAATGGCGTCTGCTAACGGCCCTACCATGACGCCCATCATGGAATTCAGCGCGTCGCTCCCCCCGGTTTCCTGCCGCTGCTTTTCCTGGTGCTGCACTTCCTGCCGCTGCACTTCCTGTCTCTGCGCTTCCTGTCTCTGCACTTTCTGTCTCTGCGCTTCCTGCCCCTGCACCTCCTGTCTCTGCGCTTCCTGCTGCACCTCCTGTCTCTGCGCTTCCTGGTGCTGTACCTCCTGCTGCGCTTCCTGTCCCTGCACTTCCTGCGCCGGGCCCGTCATATCCGGGACGGGCATGCCCAGCTGTGCCATGGCTGCGCCTATGATTTCAGGGAAACGGTCTCCGGCCGCAAGGATGCCGTTTACGGCATTGGTGGTATATCTGGTGTCATCCAGGGACTTTATCTTCCGATGGATGCGTCTGCCCATCCGGGCACCTTTGGCTGTCCCTGCCTCCTGAATTTCATTTCCCATTCCGTAGAGGATTACAGAGGGATGATTGTAGTCTTTGGCTACCATGGCCTCCACGGTCTCCTCCCAGCAGGTATTGAAGTCATTGGCGAAGTCATTGCTGTTCTTCGTGTGGGTCCATGCGTCAGAAAGCTCATCCATCACCAGCATCCCAAAGCGGTCACAGACCTCCAGAAGCGTCCTCCCTGCCGGATGATGGGCCATTCGGATACAGTTGAATCCCGCCTCTTTCAGCTTCCCTATTTTGCGCGCCTCCGCATCCGGCAGCGCAGCCGCGCCCATAATGCCATGGTCATGGTGTATGCACGCGCCCCGCAGCTTCACCGTCTTTCCGTTGATGCTAAGGCCTGTGGAGGGGTTCAGGCTTAAGGTGCGGATTCCGAATGTCTCTTCGGCCTCATCCCAGACACGCTCCCCCTCCAGCAGGCGAATCTGGCACCGGTAGCAGTGCGGATTGTCCACATCCCACAGTTTCGGCTTATGAATGATGATGCGCTGCTCTGCCTCATCCTGTCCCAGGGCAAATAAAGTGACTGGCGTGACCCTGGACGCCACGGCCCTCCCCTGGTCATCCAGGATGACTGTCTCCACATGTACCTTTGCTTTCCGAAATCCCCTGTTTCCTAGGGAAATCCGCACATCCGCCACCGCTTCGTTCTCCGTCACCTCCGGCGTGGATATCCTGACTCCCGTGGCGGGTATATGTATGGCCTCCCCCACATATAGCCTCACATCACGGTAAAGCCCGCTTCCGCTGTACCAGCGGGAATTCTTCTCCGTCTCATTGTTCACCGCCACTTCCAGATGGTTCTCTTCTCCGTATTTCAGCGAATCGTTCAAATCCACAAAGAAATTGGTGTATCCGTATACCTGTTCCCCTATGAAATCCCCGTTGAGATACACCAAAGTCCTACCGTAGGAGCCCTCGAATTCCAGCTGCACCAGACAGTTCCTCCATTCCTCCGGCGCTGTGAAGTCCTTTGTGTAGTAATACATTCCCCCGGGATAATAACCGGTCTGTCCGGCGTTTTTCGTATCCGGCGTGACGGCTTCGTGAATCATGGCATCATAGGGAAGAGTGATTTGCCGCCCGGTTTCTTTCGTTGTCATCATGGCCTCTACCATGGATTTCCCGGGCTGATTCGAAATCTTCCATTGTGTACAGAATAATTGTTTTTTCATCTTTGCTCCCTTAGCACGTTTTCTCGCGCATCTTTCATCTACTCCAGCCTCTCTAACTGCCCATAGAGGGTCGTCAGGATTTCCTTTACTTTCGCGCTGTCCGGTATCACACAGATCAGCGCCTGGGATAAAATGTCCGACAGCTTCATCTGCACCATGAACTTCAGTTCTTCCTCCCCCAGCTTATCGAACATTCCGCCTGTGAATTGGTTGATGACCGCCACCGCCTGGGGATTCTTTATGATTTCTCCCATGGTGGTGTCCCCGTTTACCGGGTAGGGGTTCTGCCCCTTTACCGTCAGCTCCGCCTCCCCAAAGAAATCCCTGCTGGAATTCCCCACATACAGCCCATAGCTGCCGGTGGGAATGAGCCATTCCCTCCTCTTCGCATCAAAAATCCGAAGCGCGTCTTTCTGTACCGGTACCTGTATGACCTGTTCCTCTCCCGGCTGCAGCGTCACTTTCCGGAAGCCAAAAAGCTCCCTCACCGGCCGTCTGCTCCGGGGATTCCTTTCCATGCCATAGACCTGGATGACCTCGCTGCCAGCCACTGTCCCGGTATTTTTCACCTTTACCAGAATCCCTATGGCATCTTCCTCCCTGATATCCATCTCATATCTGTTCTCTGTCAGTTCCCCTGTAAAAGAAGTATAACTCAAACCGAATCCAAAGGGATACTGTACCGGAAGATTCTTCCTGTCATAGCTGCGGTATCCCACAAAAAGCTCTTCCCCGTAGTAGCAATGGATATATTCTCCGGGAAAATTGGGGTATGCCGGCGTATCCTCATAGCGAATAGGGAACGTGACCGGCAGCTTTCCTGCCGGTACGGCTTCTCCGAACAAAAGAGCAGCGGCAGCTTTCCCTCCCATGCATCCCGGAATGAAAATGCACAAAATGCTGTCCGCATATTCTGCCCAGCCTCTCATGTCCACAGGCCCCGCCACATTGAGAAGCACTACTGTCCTCAGGCCCTTTTCCTTTGCCTCCCTCAGCACTTTCGGCAGCCTCTCCCTGTCCCCGGCCTCTATGTCCATGGCATCCCTGTCCATGTTCTCCCCGGCCGGTGCGGCCACGGTATAGACCAATGTATCCGCTCCCTCCATGGACTCAAAGCGCAGCTTATGGCTGTAGTTCAGGCTTTCGTCATACACATTGCAGTGGAGGCTGGTGCTCACTTTGGTTGACCCGGTTCCGAATTCCACCAAATCCCTGCTTCTCTCCCCATAGAAAGCAATCCGTCCGCCCTTTTCCAGCGGCAGGACGCTGCCACGGTTCTTTAACAGGACGCTGCCCTCCACAATGGTCTCATAGCAGACCTGCAGCAATTTCTCCTGGTCATAGGCCAGGGGATTGGCGGCCTGCATGTCCTTAAGCTCCACAATCAGATTCAGGATAGCCCGGACTCTCTGGTTCAATATTTCCTCAGACAATCTCCCCTCCTCCAGTGCCTTTCTGCATTCTGACATATCATTGGGGCCGCAGAGAATCATATCCAGCCCTGCCTCCAGCGCTTTCTCCTTTTCCTCCTTTACCGCTCCCCAGTCGCTGACCACGATTCCCCGGAATCCCCATTCCTCCCGCAGAAGCCCGGTGAGCAATTCTTTATTATAGGAGGAGAACACCCCGTTTACCGCACTGTAGGCAGTCATGACGGATTTCGCTTTCCCTTTCTTCACAGCGCTTTCAAATCCCCGAAGATACAATTCCCGAATGGTCCTCTCTGAAATATGGGCATCCGAGATGTTCCGGTTGGTCTCCTGGTTGTTGGCCAAAAGATGCTTCGCGCATGCGCCTACCCCGGTCTTTTGCATGCCCTCCACATAGGCTGCCGCCATATGGGAGACAAGCTTCGGGTCCTCCCCGTACATCTCATAATTCCTGCCCCCGAGAGGGTCCCTGGCAATGTCCACATTGGGCCCCATGCACAAATCCACTCCGGATGCCCGCAGCTCCCACCCTGCGGCCTCTCCGCTTTTCCTGGCGGTCTCTTCCGAAAAAGAGGCCCCGATGTTGACCCCTGAGGGGAAGCTGATAAATTGCTTCCCGCCAGGGCGGACTTTCCTCATGTAGGAAATCAGTCCCTGCATGTCCGGGTCATTTGCGTATTCCTCACTGGCCTGGTCTAAGTCCATGGTCAGGGTCCTCTCGAAATCCGGCTCCCCATAGAACCTTTGCTGCAGCCGTCCGGTGTCCATCCCCGGCGATGTCATATAGTCCAGAATCATCTGTGTCCCGTTTACGCCTGTCACCCCGTCTGCCAGAAACAGGGCCGGAATCCCCATATCCGGTATTTCCAGCGAATGGGAAGAGGTATACTCTCCCACAAGATTCAATTTCTCCTCCAGGGTCAGCTCTGCCAGAACCTGTTCAATGCTATTCTTATCCGTTAATTTTGCTCTCATTTTTCCTCCCTGCCTACCTTACAGGTTATCCCCTGGGTAATTCCCGCCTCATTGAACGCGTCTACCCGCACATAGTATCCTCTGCCATTCCTGTGTCAGCCAGGTCTCCCGCTTGTAATTACAGCACTGTCATATATCAGGTTCAGCACATGGGATGCGCACCACTCCAGCTCTTCCCTGCTTATCCTGCCCTCACTCAGCGCCCTGATCAGGTCTTTAACCACTTCCTCCCCGCCCGGCATAATCAGGTCATTGCCTGCCCCGGGGGCAAGTGCATGGCTTGCTTTTCCCTCTCCCGTAGAGCCCCAGTCCGACATCACCAACCCCTCATATCCCCACTCGCAGCGCAGCACTTTCACAAGCAAATCATAGCTGTTTACCGTATACTCCCCATTGACCCGGTTATAGCTGCTCATAATCCCTTTGGGACTTGCGTTCTCCACCACATACCGAAATCCTCTCAGATAGATTTCCCGCAGCGTCCGCTCCGACAGATTCTCGGAAATGTGCTGCCTGTTGGTCTCCCGGTTGTTGCAGCAGAAATGCTTCACCGTCACCCCCACTCCGGGATGGCTCTGCACACCCCTGGTCACAGCCGCGGCCAATCTGGCCGAAAGGCAGGGGTCCTCGGAATAATACTCGAAATTGCGTCCGCACAAAGGGTTCCTGTGGATGTTCATGGCCGGCGCAAGCCACAGGGTCACACCGGTTTCCAGCATCTCCCCTCCTACAGCCCGGCCCATTTCCTCCAGCAGCGCCGTGTTCCAGGTCTGTGCCTGCACATGCCCCGCAGGCCAGGCTGTCATATACTGATAGACCGCGGTACCTTTTTCCGGGTTTCCCAGGGCCTGGGATTCCATTTTCTTAACGCATCCCCAGCGCTGCTCCCGGGGCAGGGCATTCAGATATTTCATGGTCCCATCCGCCTCTATGACGGATTCGGGCACGAGACGAAGTCCTGCAGGGCCGTCTGCGAAATTCACATTGGGAATCCCCTTTTCCGCCAAATCCATGGTGGTCCAACCCACCGCTCCCGGCGTAATATGGAGCGTCTTTCCAAACTGGCCGCCGCCCGCGCACAGGCTTGCCAGCTCTTCCGTATAGAGGCTGTCTGTCAAACCACGGACCTCTTTCCCTACCCTTACGGCAGGCTTTTCATAATCATGCACCCTGCACCCCAAAGCTTTGGTATCCACCAAATAGCGGGGGAGATTCCTGTCATATTCCGAAACGGAATAGGAGGGCTTCGGGGTAATGACAGAATGCCCGCTCTTACATATATTCTGATTTTTTTCTATCACAGTCTCCGCTTCCACGGTGAGAACCAATACCGGCTCCGCCTCCTGGGCCGAAGTGCCCAGATAGATGCCGTACTCTCCCTTTTCCAGGAACCATTCTGCCCCACCCTCATCATAGGAAGCCAAATCCCTCATTTCAAAGGAGATTTCCGCCTCTGCGCTCCCCTGAGGCGCAATATTCCGGGTTTTCACAAAGCCCACCAGGCTGATTGCCTCATGGTCCAGCTTTCCCCAGGGCTTAGCCGCATAGGCCTGGAGTACCTCTTTCCCGGCATACGCTGTCCCTGTATTTTTCACTTCCGCCAAAATACAGCCTTTCCCGTTTTCCTGGGTAAACCCTGTCATCCGAAAGGAGAATGCCGTATAGGACAGTCCATACCCAAAACCGTATCTGGGCTTTACCCCATAGGTCATAAAATACCTGTATCCTACATAAATCCCCTCCCCGTAATCCTCCTCCCGGGTGTCGGGTGTCACTGCCAGATATTCCTCCCCAGAGGGATAGTCGTCATATTTCATGGCCCAGGTATCGGCCAGCTTTCCCGAGGGCGTCACCTTTCCGCTGACCAGGTCCCCAAAGGCATTTCCGCCCTCCGTCCCTCCCTGGCCGTAGAACAGCACGGCTCCGATGCCCGGAAGTTCGTCCAGAAAGGTAAGGTCCACCATTCCGCCGCAGTTGATGACCACCAGAACCTTTTCATAATGCTCTGTGAGATATTCCAGATTCCAGCGCTCTGTCTGGTCTAACAGGAAGTCCCCCGGTTCCACCTTTCTGTCGGCTCCCTCCCCTGCCTGTCTGGCTACCACATACACGGCCGTATCCGTCCCCTCTGCCAGATCCGCCTCTTCTATCCGGTCTCCCACAGGAAAGCGGAAAGGCTCTGCAGCGTATATCACCTGGAACATTTCCAGAACCCGGTCTATGGTGTAATCCTGAATCCGCTCTTCCACACCCTTTCGCCATTCCGATTCTTTTCTGTCATAATCCCGGTCAAAGCGGTCCAGCCATCTGCTGTTTGGAATCTCATACCCGGCATTTATCAGTCCCTGTTCGATGCTCACATTCCTGCGGCTATGCATATCTCCGCTTCCGGTGCCTCCGCACACTGTCTTTCTCGCCCCTGCTCCGTAAAGGGCAATGCGCTTCTGCTTCAGGGGAAGAACGCCCTCATTCTTCAGAAGCACCATTCCCTCTGCCGCCGTGCGCCTGGCCAGCAGCCGATTGATTCTCTCCCTGTCCGATTCCTCCGGACTCCTCATTCCATATATCTGGTATCTGTCCATTTTCTTCCCTCTCTATCCTCTCGCCTTATTCCTTTTCCCGGGGCACATCCAATCCTGCAGACGGCATTCCGGTTTCCCAATCCGCCTCCGAAATGCCTGTTCCAAAGCATTCAGGTCCGGTAACGGCATACACTTCTCCGCTGCACACCCCAGGGCCTGTCCCTGCGCCACAGGCAGGCTTCCATACGCAGGGCCGGAGAAAGGAAAGCAGGAGGATACTGCTATCCTCCCGCCATCCGCCATTCTCATTATCTATTCAAGTATCTTTCATAAGCCGCCTGATATAACTTGACGGATTCCTGCACCCCGTACTCGTTCATCTGCGCCACATAAGCCCCAAAGCTTTCCTCTGTCAGCTCCTCTGTGCCCATGATGAATTTGGGTATCATGCTGTTGGAATAATCCTGGAACTTGTTGTAGTAATCCGTAAAGCTGGCGCTTTCCTGAGCCGTCAGGGTAGCACCGTTAGGGTAGTTGTTCTCCTTGCCCAAGCTGGCCCACACCTTGTCCGCGTCCAGCCAGCTCTGCTCTGTAAGCGCATAGCCCCATTTATTGGCATTCATGCCGGGGAGACGGTTGCCGCCCAGGCCCATGCCCTCAATCTCTCCGCTTACTATCCTCTCATCCTGAACAAAATTGCCGTTCTCATCAAACCAGTATATCCCTTTCTCCAGACCCAGTTCCTGATACAGACTGTCCGCCGCTGCAAGTTCGCCGGTAAAGCCGTATTTCTTCATCATGCTTCCCTCTTCGGTGAACATATAATCGCTCCATGTCATGAACCGAATCATGTTCTCCATGCTGCATGCGGTGGACACGCCCCATACGCCGCTGGTACCGGAAAAGCCGCCGTCCATGCCTATGATACCGAAATCACCGTTCTCCCCATGCTCTGCGTCCAGGGGGCTGGGCAGGGCTTTCACCATCATGTTCAGGCCGTAGTCCGGCATGGACATCTTCTCCTCTAACTGCCAGTAGCCCCCAAAGAACACGCCTGCGGAACCGCCGTAGGTAAGGGCCGAATTAGGCTGATAGAACAGGTCGTTGGTACGGCTGGCGAAATCCTGATAGATATAACCTTTCTCGTACCATTCATGCATTTTCACCAGGTAATTGTAGAAGCCCTGTTCCGTAGGGCCGTAATGCACCTGGCCGTCCTCCACATAGAAACCGCCGCCTACGCCGAAACCGTTCAGTAACTCGCCTGTGGGGAAATATCCCTGGTAAGGCAGAATCAGCGCCGCACTGTCCGCAAGGTTCGCAGCGTCAAAATACTGTTTCATCAGCTCCAGCATATACTCCCAGTCCGCAACGGTCACAGGCTCCTGATTCCCGCTGGGATAGGCGGGGGAACCGCCTGTCATGGTATCGATGATATCCTTGCGGTACACCATACCCCCCCAGACCAAAGACGGAGTCCCATCCCCTGCCTCCGCGGTTATGACAAAACAATGGCCCTCGTCATCGTACAGCGCCCGCCGCTCCTCCTCATGGGCAGGGTCATTGAGCCATGCGTAATAATTGGGCATATAGGTTTCCAGATACGGCGCCAAATCAATGATAACTCCGTCCTCATACAACGTGGCCGGGCTGTCTATGCTGTAGGTCAGTTCCATCACATCCGTGTATTCGCTGGAGCCCAGCATCAGGTTAAAGGAGTCCGTCTCGCTTCCCACAGGCGGCTGCTGGAATGTCACGGTGCAGTTGAACTTTTCATTCAGATACTTCACCAGGGGCGATTCGTCCCTGCTGCCGAAGTATTTGTAGTCATCCGCGTAAAGCCATGCGCTGATCTCCCGGTGCTGGGATAAGTCATCCGCGGAGCTCTCTCCGGCCTCATCCCCGCTGCCAGCCTCCTCCCTGCTGTCGGCTTCCCCCTCTCCGGCGCTTTCCCGGGACTGTGCCCCGCTGTCCGCCTGGCTGCTGTCGCCTGCCTGGCTGCCGCTGTCCTTGTCTCCATTGCCGCAGCCTGCGAACAGGCTCATTGTCATTGCGGCAGTCAATAATACTGTCAATGCTCTTTTTTTCATAGTCATCCTCCTTATTTTTGAAAGTACCCTGCATTTTGTGCCTGGCACTTGTCATACGAAACTTATCCTTTCACGCCTCCCAGCGTGGCGCCCTGGACAAAATACCGCTGGGCAAAGGGATAGGCGCACAGCACCGGCAGGGTGCCCACAATGGTCACACAGTATTTCACCAGATTCTTTGTCATATCGGCCTTAGCGGCAGCGTCTGCCCCGGTGAGAATCTTCGCCGTGTCGTTCTGAATCAAAATCTCCCGCATGAACAGCTGCAGGGGCCAGTATTCCCTGGCTTTCGGCAGATAGATAGAAGCCGGATACCAGGAATTCCAGGTCATGACCACGCTGAACATAACGATTACGGCGATATTGGCTTTCACCAGCGGCATCAGAATCCGGAACAGAATGGTCAGGGGTCCCGCGCCGTCCAGCTTTGCGGATTCCTCATAGCTGGGAGAGAGCTGTTCAAAGGCCGATTTCATCATCACTATGTAGAAAGCGTTCATCAGGCCCGGAATCATCATCACCAAACGGTTGTTAATCAGTCCCAGCATCCTGGTGACCTGGTAGGTGGGAATCAGGCCGCCTGAAAACATCATGGTAAACATAATGAACAGCAGCAGGGGAATCTGGAGCTTGAAATCCTTGCGGCTCACCAGAAAGCCCGCCACCATGGTGCAGACGGTGCCCACCACCGCATTCCATGCCACATACAGAATCGTGTTGCCATAGCCTGTCAGAATGTTGGCGTTTTTCAGCACCAGCTGATAGCCTTTCATGGTTAAATCGCCCACCGGCTTCCACAGGACTCCGGATGTGCCCATCAGCACCCTGGGTTCGCTGATGGATGCCATGGCCACATGCCAGATGGGCGCAATGCAGGCCACCGCAAACAATGCCATAAAACCGTAATTCATAATATTAAAGACAATCCGACCCGGCGAATTCTTCTCTATCATTGTAGTTCTCCTCCTATTCCAGTACCGTCATGCGCGTGCCTTTCGCGCTATTTGCACTTCCATGCCCATTTCGGGGGAGCAATTTCAGCTGCAAAACCCGCATCTGGAATTGCTCCCGGGCATGTCCGTTCCGAGACTGTTTTTTATTCCAGTACCGTCATGCGCGTGCCTTTCGCGCTATTTTTACTTCCATGCCCATTCCGGGGGAGCAATTTCAGCTGCAAAACCCGCATCTGGAATTGCTCCCGGGCATGTCCGTTCCGAGACTGTTTTTTGTTCCGCTTAATTATTCTTCCCTTTTTCAGACAATGGAATTATCCGTCAGCTTCTTGCTGGCCCAGTTGGACAGAATCAACAAAATCGTACCCACCACGGAATTGAACAGGCCCACCGCCGCGGAATAGCCATACTGCATCTTCTCAATACCCATCCTCTGTACATGGGTGGCGATGACATCCGCTGTCTCATAGATGCTGGCATTGTAGAGCAGCAGAATCTTGTCGCTGCCCACCTGGAGAATCATGCCGCATTTCAGCACCAGCATAGTCACAATGGCAGGCATGATGCCCGGAAGCGTAATGTGCCAGGCCCGCTTCAGCCGCCCTGCCCCATCGATGGCCGCCGCCTCGTGAAGCTCCTGGCTCACGGCTGTGATCGCGGAAATGAAGAAGATGGCCCCGTAGCCAAGCCCCTGCCAGATGTCGGAAACCAGGTTGATGGCCCAGAAATATTTCGGATTCTGCAACAAATTCTCCCGCTTCATATGAAAGACATTCACCAGCAGATTGGTAATCAGCCCGTTGGTGGCGCAGAATTCAATAATCAGCCCGCAGATGACCACCATGGACACAAAATAGGGCAGGTAATGGATGGTCTGTACGCCTTTCTTAAACCATTTGCAGTGCAGCTCATTCAGCATCAGCGCATAGATAATGCTCAGCGGAAATCCCACCCCCAGGCCCAGCAGGCTGATTACCAAAGTATTGCGCAGAATGGTCAGAAAATTTGGCCCCGTAAAGAAGTCGATAAAGTGCTGGAATCCCACCCATGAACTCCCGAAAATACCCAGCTGGGGCTTGTAATCCTGAAAGGCTATCGCCAGTCCGAACATGGGCAGATAGCTGAAGATAAAGAAATACAGAAACACTGGAATCGCCAGAATATACAGCCATTTGTTCATATGCCAGTCCTGTTTCCAGGTTCGCTTCCCGGCCAGGCTGATGGCTTCCGGCTTCGGCTCTTTTTTGTTTGCACCCATTGCTTTTCTCTCCTTATCAGATATTTGTTCTGGTATTTTAAAAATATTATAAGGAATAAGAAAGAAGAAATATTGTAGAATCTTATATGAAATTATGAATTATGAGTTTTTTTATTGTAAAATTAGGTATAAAATTTTAATTTTCTATTTTTAAGCTCTGTTCTCTATTGCCAAACCGAAAAATCTCCACTAAAATAAAAAAAGCCCCATGTCGCTGAAAGGAGCCCCGGATGAACTATATTCATTTCTGTGAAAACTATCATTGTATATGCAATCTGCCCTTAAGTCTCTATGACAAGGGAAAGATACTCTATTCCTCCTATGCGGATTTTTTGCCTTTCGAGCCCCTGGCCGTACACCGCCTTGTCTTTGGCGAAAAGGATTGGGATTTCTGCGTTGTAGGCTCCACCACCATGTACGGCTGCATCACGGTCAAAGGAAACGGCTTCCGCCTGATTCTGGGGCCGGCCCACAATGTCCCGGTGACAGAATCCATCCTCCGGGATTATATGCATGAGAACGCCATCCCCATAAGCTTCCGGGATACGCTTACCAGATTCCTCCAGGGCATTCCCATGATTTCCTACCACCTGTTCCTCCGGCATCTGGACTTCCTGCATCTGTGCCTGAACGGGGAGAAGAGCTCTCTTATGGAACAGTTTGCCTGGGAACCGGAAGAAAAAATCAAAGGCCTTGCCGCCAGCCATGTGGAAGCCAATGTTACCGCCAAAGAGAAACAAATACTGCACAATACCTATTACTATGAACAGGCACTTTACGAGTATATCAGAGCGGGCAGTCCCGCCAGGCTGAAAGCTTTCCTGGATTCCGCCAGTGACCTCCGCCTGCAGGAGGGAAATGTGGCCGAAACGCCCCTGCGCCAGGCCAAGAATATCTTTATCGGCGCAGTCACCAAAATCGGAATGCTTGCCGCCATTCCCGGTGGACTGGACGTGGAAGAGACCTACCAGCTCATCGACCTGTATGTGCGCCAGTGCGAACGGCTCACTACCCTGGAAGAAATCGGCTCCCTCCACTACATTTCAGCCATGGACTTCTGCAAACGGATAGGCGACCACCTGGCACCGGAGGGCCTCTCCAAAGAGGTCAGCCTCTGCATCTCCTATATCCGCAGCCACACCAACGAGGATATCAGCATCTCGCATGTGGCCGCCCACATCGGCCGCAGCAGCTCCTATGTGATCAAACGCTTCAAAGAGGAGCTGGACATCAATGTAGGCGCATTCATCATGCGCTGCAAGCTGGAAGAGGCTAAGAGCCTGCTCACCTACAGCGACAAGAGCCTGGCGGAAATCAGCAGCTACCTGTGCTTTTCCAGCCAGTCCTATTTCCAGAATGTCTTCAAGAAAAAGTTCGGCATTACCCCCCTGCAGTACCGCAGGCAGGGAACATGAATGTACTGCAGGAGACACTGGTATCAATTCGCTTTGAGGGAGCAGACCATGTGGCCCATATGATGCAGCGGCAATCTTTTTACCCAGCCGCATGCTTCCTGATCTGTAGCAGCACTAGGATAAGGCTGACCCCTGTCAGGATATGCCCGATTCCTGAGATTCCTGAGATGGACGCATCCATGGCGGAGCTAAGCGCTGTCCCCCACACCTGGTTCAGCCCCCGCATCAGGAACCCCAGCCCTGTCACATTCAGTCCGATGTGATAAATCACCAGGATTTTTCCGGTATTTCTGTTGGAAAACCCAAACCCTTTCTCCGCCAGCATCAGCAGGAAAAAGAATACCATCCCCAGCAGGAAATAATGGGTGTGCATCACGGACAGATTTGTCACGCCGTTAAATTGGCTGAATTTCGTGTACTCCCTATAGAATACACCGCACACCATGGCCACGGCTGCATAGACAATCGCCAAATTTGCATACCTCTTTGTCATTTTGTATCTCTCCTTTCCCAGATTCCAAGATTTTTCTGTCATACAGTGCCGCAACTACCCAAGGAACAAATGAACCGACAGTTCCTCCCCCTCCAGAGAGGCGCTCACTTCCCCTCCGTGGAGTTCCAGGATGCGCTTTACAATGGCCAGCCCCAGCCCGGAACTTTTGGCATCGCTCCTGGCCTTATCTCCCCGGTAAAAGCG
>JAAWOU010000067.1 GCA_022799755.1 Lachnospiraceae bacterium | reverse complement strand
AGCCACGGAACGGCCAGCCCGGGAGAATTTACGGATGCGAACTGTGCAGCCGGAAATTGCTCCCCTGTAAGGGCTGGGAGTGGAGAGGCGGAACTGGAATAGGAGGAGAATAGATATGTTAGGTGCAGACGCTATTGTCAAATGTCTGGAGGAGGAGGGCGTCACGACGGTATTCGGGTATCCCGGAGTGGCCATCTGTCCTTTTTACAACAGCATCCTGGAGTCGGACATCAGGACAATCCTGATCCGCACGGAGCAGAATGCGGCCCATGCGGCCAGCGGCATGGCCAGGATTACGGGAAAGCCCGGTGTGTGCGCGGTCACATCCGGCCCGGGTGCCACCAATGTGATCACCGGAATCGCCACGGCTTTTGCGGACAGCATCCCGCTGATCTGCATCACCGGGCAGGTGAACAGCGAGCTTCTGGGAAGCGACGTATTTCAGGAGGCCGATATCACCGGGGCTGTGGAGTCCTTTGTGAAATACAGCTATTTAGTAAAGAATGTGAACGATATCCCCAGGGTGTTCAAGGAGGCTTTCCACATTGCAAATACAGGCAGGCGGGGGCCGGTGCTGATCGACGTGCCCATTGATATCCAGAATGCCGCTGTCAGTAAATTCAAGTATCCGGAGAGCGTTTCCCTGCGCACCTACAAGCCCACTGTGAAAGGCAACGCCGTGCAGATCAAAAAGGTGGTAAAGGAGCTGGAGAAAGCAAAGCGCCCCCTCATCTGTGCAGGCGGCGGCGTACTGCTGGCCGGGGCCGAGGGAGAGCTGCGCAGGTTTGCGGAAACCCATAATATCCCTGTGGTGTCCACCATGATGGGAATCGGTGCCATGCCCACGGACCATCCACTGTATTTTCGGATGGTGGGCAACAACGGCAAGGCCTATGCCAACCGTGCCATGAACGAGTCCGATCTGCTGATCATGGTGGGGGCCAGGGTGGCCGACCGGGCCGTGAATCAGCCGGACATGATCACGCGCAACAAGGTGCTGGTGCACATCGACGTGGATCCCGCGGAAATCGGCAAGAACGCCGGTCCCACCATACCCTTGGTGGGAGATGCCAAGTATATCTTCGAGGATTTGGAGAAAGAGGAATTCACCTGCAGCTGCGGGGAATGGATAGAGGTCCTGAACGGGTACAGGCGGACGATGGCCACGAAGCGAAAGCCCGACCCGGCCTATGTGGATCCTGCGGCATTCATCATGCGACTGACGGAGAAGATGCAGGAGGATGCCGTCTATGTGGCGGATGTGGGCCAGAACCAGATCTGGTCCTGCGGCTATGTGAAAGTGCGGAAAGGGAAATTCTTCACCTCCGGGGGCATGGGCACCATGGGATACTCCATCCCGGCGGCCATGGGAGCCAAGGCGGCGGCCCCGGACAGGCAGGTGGTGGCTGTCTGCGGCGACGGTTCTTTCCAGATGTCCATGATGGAGCTGGCCACCATGTGCCAGCATGATATTCCGGTGAAGATCGTGGTGCTGAAGAACAATTACTTAGGCATGGTGCGCCAGTACCAGCATTTCACCTATCAGGATCAGTATTCCGTGGTGGATCTGTCCGGAAGTCCGGATCTGGAGAAGCTCTCCGCGGCCTACGGCATTCCGTTCCTGCGCCTTGAGAACATGGAGAAATGCGATGAGACCATCGACGCTTTCCTGGAAAAGGATGAGTCCATGTTGTTGGAATGCGTGATAGACCCTATGGATTTGGTATAGACAGGTGGGATACGAGGAGGACATTTATGAGGAAAAGAATATATTCCGTACTGGTGGAGAACCGTTCCGGCGTATTGGGCAAGGTGGCCGGTCTGTTCGCCAGGCGCTGCTTCAACATAGACAGCCTTGTGGTGGGAGAGACCGATAACAGCGACGTGTCCTGCATGACCATTGTCAGCAGCGGGGACGAGCGCACCATCGAACAGATCGAGAAGCAGCTGAACAAGAAACTGGATGTCATCAAAGTGAAGACCTTTGCGGAGCAGCAGTGCATCGCCAGGGAGCTGATGCTGATCAAAATCAAGTACAACAAGAACAACCGCCGGGAGATCATGGAGCTGTGCGAGATCATGAAAGCCCAGATCGTGGACATGTCCAAGCATTTCATGATGATCCAGATCTGCGATGAGCCGGAGAAGATCAAGCTCATGATCAAGATGCTCCAGACCATCAGCATTGTGGAGGTGGCCCGCACCGGGACGGTGGCGCTTTCCAAGTGCGCGGAGAATGATGAGGGCTGATGATGCTTTTATTGACATTTCGGCCGGAACTTGATATGATAGCGAAAGGGTTTTAAGAGGGAGCGGGCAAGGGTTCCGGGCAGGGACGATGCAAACCGCGGGAAACCTGTAGCAACATTCATGAAAAGACAAAGAGAGGGTGCAAGCTGATGCAGAAAAAAGTATTCCAATTGCTGGTCAACAACACGTCCGGCGTCTTAAGCCGGATATCCGGGCTATTTGCCAGACGGGGCTATAACGTGGAGAGCATTACGGCGGGCGTCACATCGGATCCCCGCATCACCCGTATCACCATAGTGGCATCCGGCGACGACGAGATTCTGGAGCAGATCGAGAAGCAGGTGTCCAAGCTGGAGGATGTGCGGAATATCAAGGAACTGGAGCCGGAGAAGAGCGTATACCGCGAGCTGATCATGGTCAAGGTGCGCGCTACCGCGGAGCAAAGGCAGGGAGTCATCTCCGTGGCGGACATCTTCCGGGCGAAGATCATCGATATCGCGCCGGAGAGCCTGATGATCGAGCTCACCGGCAACCAGCAGAAGATCGATGCCTTTATCGGCCTGCTGGAGGGATACGAGATCCTGGAGCTGGCCCGGACAGGCATAGCCGGCCTGGGGAGGGGCACGGAGCCCGTAGTGCGCCTGGATTGACGGCACATTTCCCTGCGAAAGCGCCCGCCTTTCAGCATGGAGAAGCTCTTGACAGGGCGGGGGATATGCATGGAGGAGCCTAGACGGGCGGATATGCATGGAAAAGTCCTAGACAGGGCAGGCGGATATGCATGGAGAAGTCCTTGACAGGGGCGGATGGATATCATGCGGATATTTATCCCTTGCAGCATGACAGATGCCGGATTCACTTGGCTGAAGCGGAATGAACCCGGTGCCGTGCGCAGGAATGAACATAGAATAAAAACAAAACGGAGGAAAAGAAAATGGCAAAGATTTTTTATCAGGAAGACTGTAATCTGTCCCTTTTGGAGGGAAAGACCATCGCGATCATCGGCTACGGCAGTCAGGGACATGCCCACGCGCTGAACCTGAAAGAGTCCGGCTGCCACGTCATCATCGGTCTGTACGAGGGCTCTAAGTCCTGGGACAAGGCAGTGAAGCAGGGCTTCGAGGTGTTCACCGCCGCGGAGGCCGCGAAGCAGGCAGACATCATCATGATCCTGATCAACGATGAGAAGCAGGCGGATCTCTACAAGAAAGACATCGAGCCCAACCTGGAGGAGGGCAACATGCTGATGTTCGCCCACGGCTTCAACATTCACTTCGGCTGCATCGTGCCTCCCGCCTATGTGGACGTGACCATGATAGCGCCCAAGGGACCGGGACATACCGTGCGCAGCGAGTACCAGGAGGGCAAGGGTGTTCCCTGCCTCATTGCCGTGGAGCAGGATGCTACGGGCAAGGCACAGGACATCGCTCTGGCCTACGCTCTGGGCATCGGCGGCGCAAGGGCAGGCGTCCTTGAGACCACGTTCCGCACCGAGACCGAGACAGACCTCTTCGGCGAGCAGGCCGTGCTCTGCGGCGGCGTATGCGCCTTGATGCAGGCGGGCTTCGAGACTTTGGTGGAGGCCGGCTATGACGAGAGAAACGCGTACTTCGAGTGCATCCATGAGATGAAGCTCATCGTAGACCTGATCTACCAGAGCGGCTTCGCCGGCATGCGCTACTCCATCTCCAACACGGCCGAGTACGGCGACTATATCACCGGGCCCAAGATCATCACCGAGGAGACCAAGAAAGCCATGAAGAAGATCCTGAGCGACATCCAGGACGGCACTTTCGCCAAGGAGTTCCTGCTGGATATGTCCCCTGCCGGAAAGCAGGTGCACTTCAAGGCCATGCGCAAGCTGGCAGGCGAGCATCCCGCGGAGAAAGTGGGCGAGGAGATCAGGAAGCTTTACAGCTGGAACAATGAGGACGACAAGCTGATCAACAACTGATTCTATTCGAAAGCGCGAAACGGAAAACTCCCGGGGAGAGATCCCCAGGAGTTTTTTTGCGTCATGGAGATTTTCTTTATTCTGAGAGTTGTTCCGTATTTTCTTCAAATATCTTTAGGAATTCTTGAGAAAACTATGCGTCTGTAATTTATTTTTTCTCCATATACTATCCTTAACAAAAGCAAAGCATGTTCAGCTTTTCGCAGGAAAGAGGGAGGAAAGAAAATGGACTTATCATCGATTACCTACTATTTTACAAGATACGGAGCCGTCGCCATATTCGTCATCGTATTTCTGGAGTATCTGAATCTGCCGGGTTTTCCGGCCGGGATTATCATGCCGCTTTCCGGGATCATGGCTGCCAGAGGGAACATCAATTTCTTCTGGGTGATGGTGATAACACTGGCGGCAGGGCTTGCGGGAAGCCTGGCGCTGTATGTGCTGGGGCGCAAGGGCGGCGAGCTGTTTCTGAACGCCTATACCAGAAAGTTTCCCAAGCAGAAAGCGACGCTGGAGAAAAACCTGGAATGGATCAGAAACAAAGGGTGCATGGGCGTATTTCTGGGGAAGCTGATTCCCATGATCCGAACCATAGTGTCCATTCCCGCAGGAGTCATCAAGATGAACCTGACCAAATATATCGTCAGCTCTGCCTGCGGAATCCTGATCTGGAATTTTGTGTTCGTTGGTGCAGGCTATGTGCTGGGAGACAAGGTGTTTCGGCTGCTGGGTGTGGCGTGAGAAGAAAGGCGGAATGACAGATGAGAATCGCGTTGATGACCAATAATTATAAACCGATCGTGGGCGGTGTGCCCATCTCGATAGAGCGCCTGGCCAGAGGACTGGAGGCGCAAGGGCACGAAGTGACAATCTTCGCGCCTACATACAGGGACGAAGAGCCCGAAGAAAATGTATTTCGATATGCCACCTGCATGAAACATTTTATCGGGGGAATTGTGCTTCCCAATCCTTTAGACCCGAGAATCGTAAAAGAGTTCCGGAGAAAATCTTTCGACATCATCCATGTGCATCACCCCATGCTGATCGGCAGGACAGCGGTGCGTTTGGCACGGAAATTCCATATTCCGCTGGTATTCACCTATCACACCAGGTATGAGCAGTATGCCAGCTGCTATACAAAGGGAATCTGTAAACTGGATAGAATCATGCCCCTATATCTCAAAAGGTTTTTAAGGCACTGCAGCTTCGTATTCGCACCCACCGAGGGGATACGGCAGTACCTTACGGGAAGCTGCCATGTCCCCGGGGAGCGGACCGGAATCCTGCCCACAGGTATCGAACAGGAAAATTACCGGGTGAGTCCGGAGCAGGCCCGTGAAATCCGCAGAGAGTACGGCGCGGAGGACATGCCGCTTCTGCTGACGGTGTCCAGAATGGCGGACGAGAAAAACGTGACTTTTTTGCTGGAAAGTCTTGCCAGGGTCAAAGCCCTTTACAAAAAGCCTTTCCGGATGCTGATGGTAGGGGACGGGCCGGACAGAGAGGCCCTGGAGAAGCAAAGCCGGCTGCTTGGGCTTGAGGACAATGTGGTATTTACGGGGCTGATTCCGAATGAGCGGATTGCAGTCTATTTTAAGGCCGCGGACGCCTTTCTGTTCGCCTCCAAGACTGAGACCCAGGGAATCGTGGTGCTTGAGGCTTTTGCCGGGGCTACTCCCGTCATTGCGGTAAAGGCATCCGGCGTGGAGGACTTGGTGGACGACGGCGTAAACGGTATCCTGACAGGAGAGGATACAGAAGAGTACGCCGCCAAGGTGGCGGACTTCCTGACCGGAGTCTGGACGGACAGAGCGGAAGCGGCGGACGGGAGAGAAGCAGAGCATCAGAGAGCCCGGTATCTTCAGATGTCGGAGAATGCTTTTCAAAAAGGCACTCTATATCGCGAAGAAGCTGTTGCGTTAAAAGCGGTTCATTATTATAATAGTGTTATTGCAGAAAACGCGACACTAAAAAAGCGGAATATCCGGCTGCTGCCGGAGGGGTGATCTTCTCCGGGAACGCCGCTGCCGAGTATCCCCTCGGCGCAGGGAAAAGCGGCTGTGGGAGCCCGCAAAAACCGGAGGGACAACAATGGAACAGAAGTATCATATACTTGTGGTAGAAGACGACAAGGCAATTCGGGAGGGAATCGAGATCTATCTGCGGAATCAGGGATATGAAGTATATCAGGCCGTCAACGGCGCGGAAGGGCTGAAAGTTGTGGAGCAGGAGGAGATACACCTGGCTATCGTGGACATCATGATGCCTGTGATGGACGGGGTTACCATGCTGATGAAGCTGCGGTCGCAGGAGTACGAGTTCCCTGTGATCATGCTGTCCGCCAAATCCGAGGAGGTGGACAAAATCATGGGGCTGAACATGGGGGCGGACGACTATGTGACCAAGCCTTTCACGCCGTTAGAGCTCCTGGCCAGGGTCAATTCCCATCTGCGCAGGTATTCCAAGTATCTGTCCGCTCTGAAAGACAGCGGAGAGTCGGACCATGTCTATACCATCGGCGGACTGGAACTGAACGAAGACACCGTGGAGGTAAGCGTGGACGGGGAACCGGTGAAGCTGACCCCCATGGAATTCAAGATTGTGCAGCTATTGATCAGGAACCCGGGCAGGGTCTTCTCCGCGGACGAGATTTACGAGCGCATCTGGAATGAGAAAGCCGTGAACACGGATACCATCATGGTACACGTGCGCAACATTCGGGAAAAGATCGAGATAGATCCGAAAAATCCAAAGTATCTGAAAGTGGTTTGGGGCGTGGGGTATAAGATTGACAGGCAGTAGCCCGGAGAGGCGGAGGCCAGGCAGGCAAGCCGGGGCAGGAGGAAAGTATGGGGCTTTTTAAGAAGAAGACAGCACCGGCGGAGCAACAGATGACTGCCTCCGGACGAAATAACGAAAAGCGGAAAGGACTGGGAAGACTGCGGCAGGAGAAGCCGTGGATTTACAGGGGGATTCTGGTAAGCCTGGCCTTTGCGGTGCTGTTTAGCTGCTGCTATGACATTTTTCGGTCCAGGGCGGAGAAGTTTGAGGAGAATCCCCTGGAGAGCACGGATAACATCGCATGGCTGTACCAGAACTGCTATCTGCTGTACCGGGACCTCTGCAATTTACAGAGCGAGGAAACCCTGGACTATGCCGGCATTTATCTGGAGACGGAGGAACAGAGGCAGTGGATCCTGGATGCATACCGCAGACAGAGGTATTTGGAGTTTTTGGATGTGCTGACGGATATGGAGACGGCGGAGGGGTATGATGTCCAGGAGGAGCTGACCGGGATATCTCTGCAGGAAGCCCTCACCCAGGGATACCTGAACCGGGAGAAAGTGGAGGCTTATATCGAAGAGGGGATACTGGACGAAAAAGAGATGGAGAGTTACGCCCAGAGCGAGGAAATCTTTGACCTGGGCCGGAGAGACTGTTACAATCTGGACAGAGAAATCCAGACCATGGAGGAGTATTTCGGATCCCTGGAGGTGAACTTTGCGGATTTAAACAGCTGCTATGACTATATCATCGAGGATGACGCCACCGGAAAATATGTCACGAACATGTCCGTGGAGGCCAGGAACAGAGGAGCCCAGGATCAGTATTTCCGGATTAGCTTCCATTTTGACGATGCCGGGAATGTGACCATTGGGGACGACATCTGCGGCAGGGATGTGAACCTGGTCAGAAAGCAGGCCAATGAGGCGATCAGAGCCAATCTTACCCAGAGCCAGATTGAGGATGTATTGGACACATTCCAAAGATACGGACGTATGAAAGCGCCGGCTGCATGTACCGTCACCTTTGCTGTCTCCACGCAGGAATGGAATGCCAGAAAGGAGAATTCAGAGGGGCTGTATATGGGGAGGCTGATTTCCGATGCTGCCTATGATACAAATATCCAGTATTATTCCACGGCCCGCTACTATAATTTTTCTGCCAGCGCCTATTATAACTCCGGCCTGACGGGCATCCTGACACTCTGTATGTCCGTTCTGGCGCTGGCGGGCATGTTCTGGCCCATGCCCCGGTCCCAAAAGCCATGGCAGACTGAAAGAGTATGTGCGGTCTCGCTGGAGTTTCTGATCTGCTTCGGCACTTGCCTGCTGGCATGCAGCGAACTGGTCCTCTCCATGATCGTCTATGTGGCCAGCGGCAGGGCAGGGGGGGTATTTTCGGAATATCTGGGGATAAGCCCGCACCTGGGGAGAGAGCTGGCCATGCTGCTGAACATTGCAGCGCTTACTGCATTTGCTTTCTGCTGCTGGTATGTGGGTATCTGCGCCAGAGCGCTGCGGGAGCTGGGCCTGAGGAGATATATCAGACAGAGAAGCCTGATATACCGCTTCTTCCCGTTTATAAAAGGAAAGGCTGTGGGGGCCTATGAGGCGATGGCGCATATGGATCTGACGAAGAATGCCAACAGGACGATTATTAAGCTGCTGATCGTAAATGCCGTTATCCTCCTCCTGATAAGCAGCCTCTGGGTGGGCGGCTTCCCGGTGGTGGTAGTCTACTCCGTTTTGCTGTATATTATTTTGAGACGATATGTGAGCCAGCTGCAGAAGCGCTACCGGATATTGCTGAAAGCGGTGGACGAGATTGCTCAGGGGAACCTGAACGTGTCCATTCCGGAGGACTTAGGGATCTTCGAGCCGTTCAGAGAGCAGGTATTCAAAATCCAGGACGGGCTGAAAAAGGCCGTGGACACAGAGGTGAAGAGCCAGCGCATGAAAGTGGAGCTGGTGACCAATATGTCCCATGATTTAAAGACACCGTTGACTGCAATTATCACCTATATCAACCTGCTGAAAGAGGACGGCATTACCGATGCCCAGCGCAGGGAATATCTCGGCACGCTGGAGAGGAAGTCCCTGCGGCTTAAGAGCCTTATTGAGGATCTGTTCGAGTTCAGCAAGGCCAGCTCCCAGAATGTCACGCTGAATATCATGGACGTGGACATCATGAACCTTGTGAATCAGGTGGCTTTTGAAATGTCGGATAAAATCGGGGAGGCCGGGCTTGACGTGCGGATGAATCTGACGGAGGAGAAAGTGATATTGCCCCTGGACAGCCAGAAGACCTACCGGATTTATGAGAACCTCTTCGGCAATATCGCGAAATACGCCCTGCCGGGCACCAGAGTCTACGTGAACGGATTCCGGATCGGAGATACGGTCATCATTACATTAAAGAATATTTCTGCCCAGGAGATAACAGTGGACTCATCGGAGTTGACAGAGCGTTTCGTCAGAGGGGATGCCTCCCGCAATACCGAGGGCAGCGGGCTGGGGCTTGCCATTGCCAAGAGCTTCATGGAGCTCCAGGGGGGAGAGCTGACGCTGGAGGTAGACGGGGACCTTTTCAAGGCCACGACTGCCTGGCACATGCCGTATTATCCCGAGTATCCCGAGGCACTCCCGAATAGCCAGTGAGGGCAATCTGGGATAGCCCCGGAAAGAGAATAGAGTAAGTTCAAATGACCTTGTAGAGAGGAAATATCCTTTCTATGAGGTCATTTTTCGTTATAGGGATATAGAGAGAAAGCCTTGCAAAGCCGGCCTCACATATTGAAATACAAAAAATAAAAAAATGAAACTATCAGTCAGCCTGGTTACTCTAACTTGTATAAAGCAATAACAAAAGGCGGAGAAAGGAGGAAAGAACGGATATGTTTTGCTTTAAGCATTTTACAAAAGAACAGTTTGCGGACTGCTGGGAGGCTTCCAGAGAAAAGTATTACAGGCTGGCATACTGTTATACAAAAAATGAACAGGATGCACTGGACATACTTTCGGAAGCCACTTATAAAGGCTACTGTCATCTGCATCAGCTCAGGCAGCCTGAATATTTTGACACATGGATGAGCCGCATTATTATCTTTGAGGCATGTCATTTTTTAAAGCAGAAAAAAAGATGGGTTCCCTATGAGGAATATATGGAGGCGCCGAGTGAAAATATGTTCCGGGAGGTAGAGAAAAATATAGATGTTTACCGGTGTCTTGATAAACTGTCCGCCGAAGACAGGACGCTGCTAATCCTGAAATATTTTGAGGAAAGGAGTTTTAAGGAAATCTCAGAAATTCTTTCCGTACCGGAGAATACGGTAAAGACAAAAACATATCGGTTGTTAAAGAAAATTCGAGAGGAGGAATCTTATGGGGATTGACCGGAAGAATTATGAAAACATTGAAATTCCAAAGGAGATTTCCGGCATTTTAGCAAAGACAGCGATGCGTAAAAGAAAAGCAATCGTGAGGAAGTTTGCCGGAGTCGTCATGGCTTTTGCCGTTATTTTGATATCGTCTAATACCCCGACTGTATATGCGGCTCTTTCAGATATCCCAGTCATCGGGGAAGTGGTAAAAGTATTCCATATTGGTTCCGGGGGCATGATTTTTGACGGTATGAGAATGGATACGGCTGCAGAGGGAGAATGCCTAAAGCTGATATTCAGCCAAAACACAGAGGCAGGGGAACAGGCGGCTGACGTACCGGCATATCGTGTGGAAAAATATGCCGCTCCAAACCGGATTGTCATCACAGTAAGCGGGATACGAAGCTATGACCCGGAAGCATTTATGCGGGAGGCTGAGAAATGCACTTATGTAAAAGCCGCATATAGGGAAATCTTTTTGGATGATTCCGCTGTCCGTATTGTACTGGAACTGCAAAAGGATACGGGCTATGAAGTGACAGAATACAAGGAACCGGCTTCACTGGAGCTGCGTCTGTTTTCGCAGCCTGAAAACGAACGGGATATCTGGTTTATCCGCAGCTGTAAAATGGATATGTCGGAGGAGCTGGCTCTTATGTCGGAACTGCTTGCCGACAGCAAGGGAGTAATCGCAGGGACACAGGATGGCCGCTATATTTTTTGTATTGGGGAATTTGATACAGAAGAAAAAGCCCTGCAGGCTTTGCAGGCAATGGACGAAAGTATTATATCTAAATATTCATTTTCCGTAGACCACTGTAGCAGCAGTGAGAGACCGGAATAAAAACAAAACGAGGAGGACTGACAGAGATGAAAAAGATATTATGTGCAGGAATTGGACTGGGGTTGGCAATCGTCTTAAGCGCATGCGGGGGAAATTCTGATATGCAGGACGGTTCCACGGAATCGCAGACAGCGGAACAGCCGGGAGGGATTGAAGAGACTCCCGCAACCATAGAAGAGGAGGCGGATTACGAATCGAATAACGAATCGAATAATGAACCGGGGAATACAGAGGATGTTATCGGGAAATTTCTGGATATGCTGGGCAAAACAGATGCCGAGACAGTAGAGATCATGGCGGGCGAACAGAATATAGCGGAAGACGGCACGCTGACCGGCAGAATCTATGAAGTGGATTTGTTTGACGAAAAGGTGACAGTGGGAACACTGTGTGATATGGAACAGCGTGTGACCACGGTTACTATGCAGCTCGAAAATCCGGACGCAGGGATATATGAGGAAGCCCTGACAGAATTTTTGGGGCAGCCGGAAGAACAGTCAGCCGCAGTAAGTGAAACCGGTTCGACTTGGGTTGCATGGAAGCAAGGCAATAAGGAAATCCGCTTGCACCAGTCGTACGGATTGGTAGCTCTGGAATTTCAACTGCATTCAGATGTGCCGGAATCCGGCGGCACGGATGGCACAGGCAATCCTTGACCATTATCAAATGCCAAAACTGAATGACGATGGAACAGTCATTTACCTGAAAACGAATACACTTCAAACCAGCCGTCGCAGGGAGCATATATCCCGGCAACGGCTGGTTTCATTCTTTCTGAAAGGGTTATTGACATTTCAGGAAAAAAGCGTAGAATAAAGTTTAGTACTTTTCACAGCTCCGTGATGAAGATGACGCCGGACCGGAAAAACCGGATGATTGCGGAGGGAGAATGGGAATGGACCGATTGTTTTCGGCAGGATATTTTGTGCAGGGATAATCAGCATAGGCCGGTGTCTGAGGAAAGTTTCTTCAGGCGCTTTTTTTATTCGGTGCCGGCAGAAAGCGGAAGCTGCCGGCAGGAATGGTTTGGGTATAACGCGGCAGGGACCGGGCCCGATATGGGCGGAAAGAAGGAGAGATGAAGCATTTAGGAAGCAAGAAGCTGGAAACGGACAGATTGATCATCAGGGCATTCGCGCCGGAGGATGCGGGCGCAATGTTCCGGAACTGGGCAAACGACCCGGAAGTGACGGAATTCCTGACATGGCCCACCCACGGGTCGGTGGAGGTGACGAAACAGGTGGTAGCCTCCTGGGTGGAGAAAGGCGGCGATCCCACCTACTATCAGTGGGCCATCGTCTGGAAAGAAACCATGGAGCCCATAGGAAGCATTTCCGCGGTGGATTGGAACGAGGACATCTGCGAGGTGGAGATCGGATATTGCATCGGGAAGAAATGGTGGCATCGGGGTGTGACGTCCGAGTGTTTCTCGGAGGTTATCCGGTTCTTCTTTCAGGAAGTGGGGGTGAACAGGATCTGGGCCCGGCATGACGCGAACAATCCTCACAGCGGAATGGTCATGAAGAAATGCGGACTGCGGCATGAGGGGACACTGCGCCAGGCGGGCAGAAACAATCAGGGGATCTGCGATATATGTGCCTATGGGATTCTGCGCAGGGACTACGAGGCGGAGAACGCCGTCGAATAAGACTGCGGACGAAAAGGAGAAGCTTATGAAATTCATCATCGAACATCTGTCCAAGCATTTCGAGAAAAAGGAAGTGCTGCGGGACATTGACTTTACTTTCGAGGAGGGGAGGATCTACGGTCTGCTGGGCCGAAACGGCGCGGGTAAGACCACGCTCTTCAACTGCATCAACCGGGACGTGAAAGCGGACGGCGGGAGCTTCTGTCTGGAGACAGATACCGGACGGCGGGGGCTGACCGCGGAGGACATCGGCTATGTGCTCTCTACGCCTACCGTGCCGGAATTCCTGACAGGGAGAGAATTTCTGAAATTTTTCATAGATATCAACGAGAAAGCCATCGGACGGACCAGGCCTCTGGACGAATATTTTGCATTTATGGGCATCGCCCCGGAGGACAGAGACAAGCTGCTCAAAGACTATTCCCACGGCATGAAGAACAAGATGCAGATGCTGGTGAATATCATTGCCAGGCCCAATATCCTGCTGCTGGATGAACCACTGACATCCCTGGACGTGGTGGTGGCGGAGGAGATGAAAGAGCTTCTGCGCTCCTTTAAGCAGAACCGCATCACGATTTTCTCCACCCATATCCTGGATCTGGCTCTGGATCTGTGCGATGAGATCATACTGTTAAACCACGGGGAGCTGGAGGTGGTGGAGAAGAGCCATCTGGACGGCCAGGAATTCCGGGAGAAGATTATCGCAGCCCTGCGGGAGGAGGTAGCCGTTTGAAAAAAACTTTGTTTCTGACCTTTTCTCTAAAAAATACATACCGGGTGAACAGCATTCTGTATTCCCTGAAGCAGATTCCCCTGGTGAAGAGAATCCTGCCTGAGACCCTGTACGGGGCGGGATGGCTTAAGATTCTCGCAAATGTGATTTCCGTGATCTGGGAGGTGGCTGCCGTATTCCTTGGGAAATGCCTGTATCTGCTCCTGATGGTCTTCGGGCCCTGTCTGCTGTACGACGGACAGCCCGGGGAGGGTGTATTTCTGCACATTCTCCTGTGTCTGACGATCATCGGCGGCTTTGCAAATACCACGATTTTCAACCCCACGAAAGATAAGTACTATGCCGTTGTCTTGATGCGGATGGATGCCAGGGAATACTTGGTGGTGGGCTATGGGTATTCGATTTTAAAGGTCATCACAGGCTTTTTGCCCTTTTGTCTGCTGTTTGGAATGCTGGGCGGCGTTCCGGCCTGGCTCTGCGCCCTGCTGCCGTTTTCCATCGCAGGGTTTAAGCTGTCCTATGTGGCGTATACGCTGCGGGATTATAAACGGCAGGGGAATGTGTACAATGAGAACAAGCTCGACAAATTTCAGTGGCTGGGGATAGGCCTGCTGCTGGGGCTGGCTTACGGGCTGCCTGCTTTCGGTCTGATGGTGCCTGCGGGCATTGCGACTGCACTGTTCCTGCTCTTTATCCCTATAGGAGCGGTCTGTATTCCGGGAATCTACCGGTTTCAGGAATACAGGGAGATTTGCCGGGGCCTTTTGGCCGATACCATGTTCCAGATGGACGCGTCGGCGCGGAATACGCTGGCGCTGAAAGCGGCAACCGAAAAGAAGATATCCGCGGATGTGTCCATTACCAGCAGGAAGAGCGGCTTCGAATATCTGAATGAGCTCTTTATCCTGCGGCACCGGAAGATTCTGTGGCGGACGGCGGAGAAGATTTCCTTTGTGTGTGCGGCCCTTGTCTGCGGCGCGCTGCTTGTCCTGTCCCTGAAGCCGGAGCTTAAGCCCCTGGCAAACAAACTGGTCATGACCTGCCTGCCGTATTTCGCGTTTATTCTGTACGCCATTAACCGGGGGACGAACTTTACCCAGGCGCTGTTCATGAACTGCGACCACAGCCTGCTGACGTATTCGGTCTATAAGAGGCCGGGCTATGTGCTGAAGCTGTTTCGGATACGGCTGTGGGAGATTATGAAGATCAATGCGGTTCCGGCGTTTATCATCGGCGTGGGGCTGGCGCTGATTCTCTTTGTCTCCGGCGGAACAGAGCAGCCGGTCAACTACGTCGTGCTGGTGGTTTCCACAGTGTGCATGAGCCTGTTCTTTTCCGTACATTATCTGATGATTTATTATCTGCTTCAGCCATATACAGTGGGCACAGAGCTGAAAGGCGGAACCTACAGGCTGGTGTACATCGTCACCTATATCGCCTGCTATTACCTGATGCAGCTGCGCATGCCCACGCTGTTGTTCGGCATTATGACCATTGTGTTCTCCGTGCTTTACGGCATAATCGCCTGTATTCTGGTGTATAAGCTGGCGCCGAAGACATTCCGGTTGCGGGCAGGGTGAGACGCTTTCCGTGTCTTCATCGTCGGCTCCGAAGTGGCGTGTTCATTTAGCTAAATGACATGGGCCGTGAACTATAACCAGATTAGACCGGCTTTATTAAAGTTATTTTCAGGCAAGCTTGCAAAAAACATTTTATATGTTATAATAAAGTCACTTGACTTTATAGCGGAATCCAAAACAGGATTCTGTTATCATGTTTCTATCAGATTTCAGAGGAGGACATACAATGGCAGAGAACAGATTGATTGGCGATTACCCGGTAATCGGCATACGACCTACCATTGACGGCAGGAGGGGCTATCTGAAAGTGCGGGAGTCTCTGGAGGAGCAGACCATGAACATGGCCAAAGCGGCGGCTGCGCTTTTTGCGGAGAACCTGCGCTATTCCAACGGTGAGCCGGTTCGGGTAGTCATTGCGGACACCACCATCGGGCGCGTGGGCGAGACCGCGGCCTGTGCGGACAAGTTCCGCAAGGCAGGCGTGGACATCACCCTGACGGTGACCCCCTGCTGGTGCTACGGAGCGGAGACTATGGACATGGAGCCGAAGACCATCAAGGGGGTCTGGGGCTTCAACGGCACGGAGCGTCCGGGTGCGGTGTACCTGGCATCAGTGCTGGCCACCCATGCCCAGAAAGGCCTGCCCGCTTTCGGCATCTACGGCCATGACGTGCAGGAGGCGGACGATACATCTATTCCTGAGGACGTAAAGGAGAAGCTCCTGCGCTTCGGCCGCGCCGCAGTGGCGGTGGCTACCATGCGCGGAAAATCCTATCTGCAGATCGGTTCCATCTGCATGGGCATCGGCGGCTCCATCATTGACCCTGCATTTATTGAGGAGTATTTAGGCATGCGCGTGGAGTCCGTGGACGAGGTGGAGATCATCCGCCGCATGACAGAGGGCATCTACGATCAGGCGGAATACGAGAAAGCCCTTGCCTGGGTGAGAGCAAACTGCAAGGAAGGATTCGACAAGAATCCCGAGGCTGTCCAGAAGACCAGGGAAGAAAAAGATAAGGATTGGAAGTTTGTAGTCAAGATGATGTGTATCATCAAAGACCTGATGAACGGCAACAAGAACCTGCCGGAGGGCAGAGAGGAAGAGATGGTTGGCCACAATGCCATCGCAGCCGGGTTCCAGGGACAGAGACAATGGACGGATTTCTATCCCAACTGCGACTTCCCTGAGGCCATGCTGAACACCTCTTTCGACTGGAACGGCGCCAGAGAGCCCTACATACTGGCCACGGAGAACGATGTGCTCAACGGCCTGGGGATGCTGTTCATGAAGCTTCTGACCAACAGAGCCCAGATTTTCGCGGACGTGCGCACCTACTGGAGCCCCGAGGCGGTGAAGAAAGCTACGGGCTACGAGCTGGAGGGCATTGCAAAAGAGGCCGGCGGCTTCATCCATCTGATCAATTCCGGCGCGGCCTGCCTGGACGCAAACGGCGAGGCTCTGGACGCTGACGGCAACGGCGTCATGAAGCCCTGGTATGAAGTCACCGAGGCGGACCAGAAAGCCATTATGGAGGCCACCACATGGAACGCGGCGGACTTCGGTTATTTCCGGGGCGGCGGATATTCTTCCCGCTTTTTGACCAAGGCTCAGATGCCGGCCACCATGATCCGGCTGAATCTGGTAAAAGGCCTGGGACCTGTGCTGCAGATCGCCGAGGGCTGGACCATCCATCTGCCCGATGAGGTGTCCGACAAGCTGTGGAAGCGCACCGACTACACATGGCCCTGCACCTGGTTCGCTCCCAGGACCACAGGAGAGGGCGCGTTCAAGACAGCCTACGATGTGATGAACAACTGGGGAGCCAATCATGGCGCCATCAGTTACGGCCATATAGGTGCGGATTTGATCACCATGTGCTCCATGCTGCGCATCCCTGTGTGCATGCACAATGTGCCTGAGGACAAGATCTTCCGTCCCGCATCCTGGAACGCATTCGGCATGGACAAGGAGGGGCAGGACTACCGCGCGTGTGCGGCGTACGGCCCTATGTACAGGTAATCGGCATATCGGGAAAGCAAATTGATAAATGGCAAAAGCGGCAGGGCGCCCAAGCGGGCTTCTGCCGCTTCTATTTTAAGAAGATAACGCTCACGCCGGATGACGAGGGCGTGACAAAATTCAGCCCGGAAAAACCTATTGATAAACGCCTGAAAAAGAAGTGAGGATTTGACCGTTTGTAGACTTTTCTCTGATAGAATTATCATGCAGCAGTCTTAAATAAATGGAAAATGAAAGGAAGAAAAAATGACACCTAAAATTCTATTAGTCGATGATGAAGAATCCATATGCAATATGGTGAAACTGCATTTTCAAACAGAGGGATATCTTGTCTACACGGCTTTCGATTCAGAGGAAGCTGTCAGGGCACTGTCAAACAGGCCGGATTTGATATTATTGGATATCAATATGCCGGAGGTCAGCGGACTGGAACTTTGCAAAAAGATACGAAATTACATTGACTGCCCTATCCTCTTTTTAACTTCCCGCGTTACAGAGCAGGACAAGATTGTCGGTTTACAAGCTGGCGGTGATGATTATATTACAAAGCCTTTTAGTCTTGCAGAATTGACCGCCCGTGTAGAAGCCCATCTTCGGAGGGAAAGCAGAGTACGCCGCAGCGATGTCAAAATGTGTGGAGAATTATTTATTGATTACGCAGGGCGTTGTGTGTACTGCAATGAACAGGTTGTTCCTTTTTCCAAAAAGGAATTTGATATTATTGAATTTCTATCACTCAATGCCGGACAGGTTTTTGACCGGGAAAAAATTTACGAAAGGATTTGGGGATATGACGCAGAGGGAAGCAGCGATATTCTGAAAGAACATATACGGCGAATCCGTTTGAAATTGGCACAGGTGACGGACAAGAACTATATCGAAACTGTCTGGGGGTGCGGCTATAAATGGGTAAATTAAAAAGCATGTCGCTGAAAAAATCGTTCTGCCTTATTGTTTTTATCGCCGCTATGATTGTCATTGTCCTCTCTACGGCGGCAGTAAAAATCTGTTCCCAGAAACATGACGAAATTACAGTATCACACGCTTTTATCGCAAACGGCGCACTTATATATCCCGAAAACGGACGCTATATTATGGAGGCAGCAGCCGGTGATGCAGATGCCGATACAACGACATATACCGATTCCGAATTGCTTATATGCCGGACTTTGGAGATTTTGATTGTGCTGCTGCCTGTTTTGTTTTCCGTCTTAGGAATTGGCTGTGCTGCAATCAGTTTTTATCATATCAAGTTAAAGGAACCTTTGAAAGCATTGCAGCAGGGAATTGACCATATCTCAAACAATGATTTGGATTTTACAATAGATTACCAAAAGAATGATGAATTAGGCAAATTATGCAGCGCTTTTGAATGCATGCGCAGGGAATTGGTCCGAAATAACCGCCATATGTGGAATCTGGTGGACGAAAGGAAAAAAATCAATGCCAGTATATCCCATGATCTGCGGACACCGATCACAGTCATTAAAGGATACAGCGAGTATTTGGATAAGAATACAGGCAAAGGGACCCTCACAGAGAGAGGAATTCAGGAGATTGCGGTATATATTCATCAGGCGGCAGGCAGATTGGAGGAATACGCCGATTCCGTCCATGAAATGCAAAGCCTGGAGGATATGCGTTTAGAATACCGGGAAGTATCCTTGAGCGCTTTTGAGGAAGAAATGGTTTCCCAGTTTTCTGTCATTGGCGGACAAACCGCGAAAAAAATTTGTGTATCATCAGAGCTTCCGCAGCAGACAGTCATCCTTTCTACTGCAGCGGTATTCCGTATCACAGAAAATATAATCTCCAACGCCCTGCGATACTGTAAAGAAAAAATTGAAGTAGACATTTCCTTTTCGCAGCCGTTTCTCATCGTTATGGTAACCGACGACGGCAAAGGCTTTTCGCAGAAAGATCTTGCAGAAGCAACCGATTATTTTTACAAAGGGAAATCTTCAAAAGATCATTTTGGTATCGGTTTATCCATCTGTAAAATGCTTTCGGAAAAACATGGCGGTTGTATCCGGCTTGATAATGCGCCGGGAAAGGGCGCAAGGGTGACAGTAAAAATAAAAACAGAAAATTTATCTGCATTGTGACGGAATGTAGACAAATCCCTGTTAAACTCTCCTTATCACAAACGTTGGAAAACGTTGAAAGGAGAGTTTTTTATGCAAATCGAAATAACAGGATTGCAAAAATGTTATGGCGGAAATGCAGTTCTAAAAGACATTTCCCTCACAATCGAAAACGGTATGTATGGGCTGCTTGGACGGAACGGAGCCGGAAAAACGACTTTCATGCGTATCTTATCTACCCTGCTGAAACCCTCTGGCGGAAAAATTACTTTTGACAGGATTCCTTTGGAGGATACAAAGCGGATTCGCCCTTTGATCGGCTATCTTCCACAGGAATTTTCGTTATACCCGGATATGTCGGTATGGGAAACCATGGGTTATTTGGCAGCCATGTCGAAACTTCCAAAGGAGATACAGAGGGAGCGCATACCGTACCTTTTGCAGCAGGTGAATTTATGGGAACACCGGAAAAGTAAAGTCCGGAAACTGTCTGGCGGAATGAAAAGGCGGCTTGGAATTGCACAGGCCTTGCTGAACAATCCAAAGGTTTTGATTGTGGATGAACCCACCGCCCATCTTGACCCGGAAGAACGGCTGCGTTTCTATAATCTGTTAGACGAATTTTCCAGTGACCGCATTGTGATTGTGTCCTCTCATATTGTGGCTGATATGGAATCGGTATGTGCAAAGGTAGCCGTACTGGATGCGGGACAGCTTCTGTATGCCGGAGCAATAGAGAAACTGGCTGAAACAGCAAGGGGAAAGGTGTATGAACTGATGATTCCCAAAAAGGAATTGGCGGCAGCAAAGCAAAACTACTGCATTCTATCCAGTCAGGGGCATTTATCCGATACCAAAATCCGCGTACTGGCTGACAGGGTTCCTGCCGTTGGCTGTCCGGTTTCATGTACCCCCACTGTCTGCGACGGTTATATGGAGCTGCTGCGTTTATTGGAAAAGGGGGCGAAACTATGAAGCGTTTATTTCTCATGGAGTGCAGAAAAATCACACGAAGCGTTCTGTATTGGCTGTATCTTGCAGCCTTAGTGGTCACCGTCATGCAAAATTATGAAACCACTGTTGAAAACGAGCTTGGCCAGACGGACAATCCGGCTTCCGTATTTTATATCGCGGAAAATGGTGTGTATGCAGAAAATACCGATCCATTGGGGGAAGATACAGAGCACAGGATGATGATGGAAGCCACAAAGCGGCTTATGGAGAATTACAGAAGCAACAGCTACGAATATTATCCCTTTGGATATGTGAAACGAAAAAAGCTGTCCGAAAAGGAACAGGCAGCAGTGCTTTCGTATCTGAAAGAGCTGACAGGTCTTGAGGAATCCGGGATAATTGGCACAGAGGAAAACCGGGATGCAGAAGATATCCAGATTTCCGGCGGCGGCGCCTTTATCCTACATCCGAGACAGGGAGGTACTTTCGGGAACGGGCAGTTTATTGCGGAGCCGGAGGATTGGGAATATGTGGAGAATTATTCCGGGTTGTCACAATCTAAGGAGAATCCGGGAAGCAGATTTGAAATACAGGTTCCATTTGACCGCTTCAAAGAGATTATGGATTGTGTGAACAATCTGATTGGGCGCAATTCCTATTTTAGCTGGACCATGCTTTCCATGTACTATTGTCCAAATGATCTGCAGGATACCCCGATTACAGAGCAGCAGCACCGGGAATTCTATGAAAAAGATAATGTGACAGGGGCATTTGCCCGCTATTTTTGTGACAGCATTTCCCTCATTGTATTATGCCTGCCTGCATTTGTCATGATTGATTTATTGTTAAAAGATAAACGGTGCAGGATGAATTCATTGCTTTATCCCCGGACGGAAAGCTCTGCAAAAATAATCATCACCCGCTTTGGAGCGGTAAGCTGTATGATCATGCTCCCTATCCTTATCCTGCCGGTAAAATCTTTACTGACATTGGTGCTGTATTGCCGTAATAGGGGCATTCCTGTAAATAGATTCGCTTTTGCCGCTTATATCTTTGCATGGATTTTCCCAACGGTTTTGTTGGTTGTGTCTATTGCTTTGTTCGTAACGGTGCTGACTGAAAATTATTCTGCTGTTCTCTTTGCGGGGGCGATCTGGCTGTTCTGCAGACCCTCTGTGGACAAATTGGCAGGGGGAAATTACGGGCTTTTTGATCTCATTATCCGCCATAATACGTTGAAAGGATACGGGCGCATGATGGAAAATATGCATATGCTGATATTGAACAGGGTGCTTGTGTCTGTCATTGCACTTTTGTTTGTGGGCTTTGCCATAATTGTTTATGACGCAAAGCGGAAAGGGGGAATCCGATTTGAAAGCCGAAAATTTTTTCACAATCATAGCCGCAAACATTCGCATGCATTATAAATATACGCTTTTGCCAGGCATTGCTTTGTTGTTCGTTATTCCGTTTGTTTATGGAACGGCGAATTTAGACTGTTTACAATCTGCTGACTGTCTGGAACGAATGACTGCATTGATTGGAATATCCATGTTTACACCCCTGATACGACAGGAACACTCCCGCGGCTTATATGAAACAATTGCTTTTCGGCAGGTCTCTCTGGGGTTTATTGTCTTACTGCGGATAGTGCTTTCTGTCATCGGCTCAATTCTGTTGATTTTGGTATTTGCACTTTATATGAGGTTTTGCGGCTGTTCCTTTCCACTCTTTCCATATGCCTTTCGGACTTTGGCTGCAAGTATGGCATTGGGTTTTACAGGGCTGCTTCTATCTTCCATAGTGCGGAATACAATCGGTGGTTATTTATGTGCATTTTGTTTTTATTTTATGGTACAAACCGGAAAGCTAGGAGGAGGCTTCAGACCTGTTACGAACGGAATTCAGTTTGCGCTTGTTCTGTTTCTTGTATGCGTCGGCCTGGCAATCGTCTGTTTTGGCAAACCAACTTATTGTTGATTTTATAAACTGATTCAGCTTGCCGTTTCCCCGTTTTGTAAGTCGTTCAGCAGGGATGCGAGGAGTATTCCCACAAGCTCAAGTTCAAGCACAAGCTAAAAAAACGGCGGCCTTGATTTCTCAAAGCCGCCGCGTGATGGGGCGTGACAATGCTCTACTGTACGACGGCTTTTTTCTTTTGCCGTCGTGCGGCAGTTCTTTAGTTTTGAATGGCGGTGCCTGTGCCAATGCTGGTTTGAACCTCTTTGCTGGATTGCGTATGTTCGTCAAATTCTTTTTGACTGTCGCGAACCGTATAAATGTAATTGTACCTTTTACGCTTTCCAAATTAAAGGCAAAAAATATTCATTTTACTTTGATGTATTATGGAAAAGAAGATGATAAACGAGGGAAAGGGCTGTTCAATAGCTCTTTTTAAATACTCACTGTAATATGATAGTTATTGAGCAAAAAATAACTGCTTGCTATTTTAATGTAAATTTCTTATACTGTCAGCGGAGGTGACGAGTATGGTTCGTTTTTACATAGTCAGGCATGGTCAGACGCTTTTGAACAGCTTAGACCGGGCGCAGGGAT
>JAAWOU010000066.1 GCA_022799755.1 Lachnospiraceae bacterium | reverse complement strand
CAGTAGCCAAGTGGTAAGGCGTGGGTCTGCAACACCCTGATTCACCGGTTCAAATCCGGTCTGCGCCTCTGAAGAACCCCGATTCATGCGGGGTTTTTTGCTGCCCTTTTTTCCCTGCGATGCCCATGTTTCCTTAAGTTCCCGTTCCTTTTTTAAGTTTTTTCAAAAAATCTTCTTTTTTTCATAAACACCGTTTCCGACCGTTTAAAATCGGATAAAATCTTTTCATAAGGTGGTAAATAGGTGGAGAGGCATAGGTCTTACAGTTGGTCAACCAAATCATGTTTTCCACCGGTATCCGTATGAAGATATGTTTTGATAACGACCTTATAGTCATCGCCCAGCAGCTCGGCCACTGCCTTTATGTCCTGATGACTTGATGTTTTGCTGAGTAATCTTGTCGCAAAGGTATGTCTCAGTGCATGGGTTCCGTAATGCGGCAGCTCACATTTGCGTAAGATTCTGTCAAGCGTCTCCTGTAAGTTCCGGCTGGTAGGGAAATTACCGGTATTGGTACATACGATTAAATCATCCCGGATTTGGTGCTGTCCATAAGTCTCCAGCATGATATTCAGGCATTTTAGGGCTTCCTGATTTAAAGGAATCACCCTGTTGCTCCGGGGATATTTTGGAGGCGTGATAATCTGGGTATAATGCTTTGCAATACGCGTGTCCCTGTTTTTCACGTTGCTGACAGTCTCTGCAATATGGATGCTCATGCGCCCCTCTGAATCTTTCTGGATACCATTTTTGGATAGCGCCAGAAGTTATCCCTCTCTCAGACCGGTATTCAGCACGAAGACAAGTGTGGGCATCCTTAATCTTCCCAATATATTCCTCCGAAATCGTCTCAATCTGCTTCGTCTTTATGCCGACAGCTGATTCGTCTGGCATTTCAACAGTGATGAATGAATCATAGGTTTTGGGAAGATCCTTTTCGCCCCTTATGGAGTCTGTGTCCTCAACAACAATACTGGATTTGTCAACCTTGGAACCAGTCATAACACATCTGAATTCGCAGCAACCAGCATATCATGCTGGTGGGATGCTGTGGGGAAAAATGCATTTCCTGGCGCAAAGCGGATATACATCACATGTGATTGCGGTGGGAGCAATGGCTTCCGGAGCCGCAACTGGAAATACGAATTGCAGCAGCTGGCTACTTGAACTGTTGATGGTGTTGCTGTAGACTGTGCGTATAAGGCATGTTTTGTCCAGAGAATTGATATCACATTGAAATACAGTGCTGACGGCGGAAATACATGGCTAACGGTAACAGACGAAAATTTCCCAACTGGCGGCATTGATGTCCTGATTCCGTATCCGGAGGGAAGCGGCAAAGAAAAGTATGACTTCTTGATTGGTCATCTGATTCTTACTGGTGAAAAGGCTGGAACAATGGAGTACTTTTTTCAGAAGAAAAAGGACAGGAATGACTGAAAAACAGAGGCAGCGGTTAAGGACGGACTTTGACAGTTTCAGCCTCTGAACTAAAAACACCCACAGGAAGCAATGTTATGTTGACATTGCTCTTCCTGTGGGATATTTTTTCTGACATCGTAGAGGGAGCTAGGCATTGGCGCTTTTCCTGTATTTTGCGGGGGAGGTGCCTATTATTTTTTTGAACTGCCTGTAGAAATGCACTTCATTGGTATAGCCGCACAATTCGGCGATTTGATTGATAGGCAGGCTGGTGGTAAGGAGCAGATAATTGGCATGGGTGATTCGGGCTTGAATCAGGTCGTGAAGAAAGGTGACTCCAAAAAGCTTCTTATACAGATATTGGAAATAGGATTCACTTATTTTTAGCTTACAGGAAATTTCTTGAATGGAGTGCGGATTTGAAAAAGAGTTCATGACATCCATCCGTATTTGCTGTAGCTCATTATAATGAGGCAGCAGAGTATTGCCGCTGTTCCGTACTTGATAAGCCATAAGGAGATGGTTGAGGAGCAGCTGAAAGAGTGCGTTTATGTTTGCATCGGCATAATCAGGAGAGCCATAGGAAAGTTCCCATAAAATCTGCCGGATACAGAAAGTATACAGGTCAATATTGCCGATGGGAAAGGGAACGTTTGAAATGCTGTCCAGTTCTTCTTTCATGGGACAGCCATCTATGGAAAAATGGAGCCAGTCATCTACATAATTACCGTTTGGGTTCCCATAGTGGTTCGGGGTATTTGGTGCCAGCAGGAGAGCATAACCTGGCTCCGCTACATGAGATACACCGTTCAAGTCATATTCTCCGTGGCTTCTTATGATGAGCAGGGCATGATGTGGCAGTCCGTTAGGACGATACATTCTGTAACCGATGGGATGTCTGGTCTCATATCCGCCTCTAATTGCTTTGATCATATCGTGACTCCTCGTAAAATAGTAGAAAGTGTTAGTTTTTAAATACAATAAGATATTATATTGCAATTGTCAATAGTGTATAATTATAAACATAAAAGAGATGGAAAAAATGGCTTTTTGTTAGATGCAGAAAGACGCTCCGGTTAAAAAAGGAAAGGAAGATGACATGACATACGGCAGAAAGGAATGGCTGGCCGCCCTGTTAAAGATTACAGATCCGGTATTGGATGCTTTGGCGGCCGGGGAATTGAAAAAGAAGATGCCCCTGGGCTTCCACAGTGAGCGGGCCGAGTTCGCGCCCCTGGAAGCGTTTGGCAGAAGCATGCAGGGACTGGCTCCATGGCTGGAGGCGGATAGTGACGGCTTGAACCCCGGGGAACAGGCACTACAGAGACAATATCGCGAGAAGTCGGTTCGCTGCATCGCGAGAGCAACGGATCCGGAATCTCCGGATTATATGGTTTTTGACAGGGGAGGACAGCCGCTTGTGGATACGGCTTTTCTGGCCCATGCGATTGTGCGGGCTCCCAGGGCATTGGCGGGGGCGCTTTCCGGAGAGGAGCGTCGGAATCTGGCGCAGGCATTCAGAAGCTCCCGGCAGATACCGGCGTTCAATTCAAACTGGATATTCTTCTCAGCCATGGTGGAGGCGGCTCTTTATGTCCTGGGTGAGCCTTACGACATGATGCGCGTCCTTTATGCATTGAGGACCTTTCAGGGATGGTACAAAGGGGACGGTATCTATGGGGACGGAGCCATGTTCCATTGGGACTACTATAACAGTTTTGTGATTCAGCCCATGTATGTGGATCTGGTGACGCTGTTTTCGGAGGAGAACCGGGAAATTGCACAGATGAGGGACAGGGTGATTTCCCGGGCTGCCAGATATGCCTCTGTGCTGGAACGGATGATTGGGCCGGAAGGCTCTTATCCGGTTGTAGGCCGTTCGATCTGTTACCGTTTCGGCACGTTCCATATGCTTTCCCAGGCAGCATTGCAGCATGGGCTGGAGGAGGGAATCAGCCCTGCTTCCGTGCGCTGCGGGCTTGGCGCGGTGATTCGGCGGGTCATGAGCGCCCCGGATATGTTCGATGGGGACGGATGGCTTCTGCCCGGGGTCTATGGGCATCAGCCGGAGCTGGCGGAAGAATATATCAATATCGGCAGCCTGTACCTGTGTACGGCAGTATTCCTTCCGCTGGGACTGCTTCCATCAGATGAGTTCTGGAGTGGGGAGGATGAAGAATGGTCCGGCAGGAGAGTATGGTCAGGAGGCCATATCAGGATTGACCATGCAATCGACTGACGCAGAATACTTGATTTTGCTGAAGAATTTCTTCAAGGATTTGCCAAAGGGGCTGGAGGAATCGGCAAAGATGGATGGAGCCAGTGACTTTAAGGTGCTGATTCGGATTGTTCTGCCTATATCCAAACCTATTCTGGCGGCTATCAGTCTGTTTTACGCTGTGGATCGGTGGAACGAGTGGTATAATGCCATGCTGTTCATCAACGATACGAAGAAGTATCCTCTGCAACTGGTTCTAAGGAATGCAATCATGAATATGAGCACTGTGCTGAAGAGCACCGCCGCAGTGGAAAAGGCGAATCAGATGGGGAACGCTTATTCGGAATCGGTGAAAAACGCCATTATCATTGTTGCGGCAGTTCCAATCATTATGGTATATCCCTTCGTGCAGAAATACTTTGCAAGCGGGATTATGATAGGCTCTATCAAAGAGTGAGAAAGGAGAGTAATTATGTTAAAGAAGAAAGCAAAAAAATTCTGGCGGCAGCGCTGGGAGTCGGCATGGCGGTGAGCATGCTGGCGGCCTGCGGCGAGGACGCAGGGGAGAGCAGCGGGACGCATTCAGGGGAGAGCAGCGTGGAGCAGTCTCAGGAAGACATCCAGTCAGACTTGGGGATGCCATCGGCAAGTTCCACAGCGGCTATGCCTGTGCAATTTTGGGCGGTCAGTTTGATCCTGTCACTTTCATGGAAGCCAACCCGGATGTGGAGAATCTCTCGGATGCCATCGGTTTTATCACACCTTTCCCGGCCGCAGACGGAAAGGAGTATGTATTTGCCAATACGCCTTACTGGTCTGAAACATATTGGAAAAGGTAAAGGCTATTTGACGCCCCACCCCAGCCGCGCAGAAATCTGCTGTGTCATTTGTCTCATATAGTGCTCCCATTTTGCGGCAAAGGCATCCGTGATGCGGATGGCAGGGCCGGTAACGCTGATGCCTGCGATCACTTTCTGCGTATAGTCATAAACGGGGAAAGCAATGCAGCGGGCTCCGATCTCACATTCTTCATTATCTACGGCATAACCTTTCTGCCGGACTTCATTTAATTCATAAAGCAAAGCTTCCTTGGTGGTCAGGGTGTAGGGGGTAAACTTTTGCAGGCCCCGCTCCCGGATCAGGTCGTCCAGCTGCGTCTCGGAATAGTTGAGCAAAAGCAGCTTGCCGATGCCGGTACAATGCAGCGGCGCGATGTTGCCGATGCGCTGCATGGCCTTGACAATCTGGGACGGGCCTTCCTTTACGTCCACATAAACCACCTGGGCATTTTGCTCCACTGCCAGACAGACGGATTCGCGCAGGGTTTCGGATATTTTTTTTAAGTAAGGGGACACGATATGGGGAAGCTGCTTCCCGTCGCTCACCTTGTGTCCCAGGGCAACGATTTTGTAGGTGAGATAATATTTGGATGTATCCTCCTCCTGCGCCACATAGCCGGCGGAGGCAAGAGTGGTCAGAAAGCGCAGGGTAGTGCTGTTGTTCATGCCCATTGCCTGGGCAATGTCCATCAGGCGCAGGGGCTCGCCCTGATCCGCAAGGTATTCCAGAATACGCAGCGCCTTTTCGGCAGATTGGTTTCCGGCAGTCTTAGATTCGTTCTCATGACTCATAAGACAATCCCTCCTATGATTTTAATTATTGAAATTATAGTATCATAAACAAAATAAATAATCTACTGATTTGTTGAAAACTGTCAAAATTTATAAAATTAAGTTGAAATTAACTATTGATTTATACTTTCATATATGATAGTATATAAACAAGTTTTAAAATATAAAATTAAATTTCAAATAATGAAATTAAAAGGAGGGAAACATGAAAATTGTTTTGCTGGAATCGCTGGCAGTGAACGATGAAGTGCTGCAGGCTCATGTACAGCCATTGCTGGACGAGGGGCACTCGTTTGCTGCTTACGAAAAGGACACGGATCCCAAGGTGCAGGCCGGACGGGCAAAGGATGCGGATGTCATTATACTGGCCAATATGCCGCTTTCCGGGGAAGTAATCGATGCCTGCGGGAACTTGAAATTTATTGATGTGGCTTTTACAGGGGTTGACCATATTGATTTGAAGAGCGCCCGGGCCAGGCACATAGCGGTGAGCAATGCCTCCGGATATTCCAATGAATCGGTGGCGGAGCTGGTGATCGGAATGACTCTGTCGCTGCTGCGCAATGTCAGGCAGGTGGAAGCGCGGTGCCGCGCAGGGGAGACGAAAGAAGGCTTTGTGGGCAGTGAACTGAAAGGGAAAAAGATAGGTGTGGTCGGTACGGGCGCCATCGGTAAAAGGGTAGCTGAATTATTTCATTATTTTGGATGCGAGATCATGGCATACGATACGGTAAAAACGGATATTCCCTATATTACATATCTTTCCCTGGAAGAGGTGCTGAAAAATTCCGATATTGTCACGCTGCACTGCCCGCTGACGAAAGGGACAAAGGGACTGATCAATGCAGAAAAGCTGGCGCTTATGAAACAGGGGGCTTATCTGATCAATGCGGCGCGGGGCCCCATTGTGGATTCCGATGCACTGGCGGATGCGCTTAACGAAGGAAAGCTTTCGGGAGCGGGAGTGGACGTTTTTGAAACAGAACCGCCCCTTGATACAAAGCATCCCCTGCTGCAGGCGAAAAACTGCCTGGTCACGCCGCACATTGCCTTTGCCTCTCAGGAGTCCATGGTGCTGCGTGCGGAGATCGTTTTCCGGAATCTGAGGGAGTGGATGAAGGGAAACCAGATCAATAAAATTTTATAAGAAAGCGGGGGATAATGGGAATGAAGATTACAGGGGTAGAAACCATCGTTTTAAAAAAGCCCGTGGAACATCCGGTTTCGGATTCCCTGCACACCTATGACGTGGGAGGGCATTTGCTGACGAAAGTCCGCACGGATGAGGGAGTGACAGGCACTGCGCTCACTTACTTCGGAAGAATCCATTCCGGCATGGAAACCGTGAAATTGATCATTGACAGAGAACTGTCAGAAGTCATTCGGGGACAGGATCCGCATATGGTCCGCAAAATCAGGAACGATATGTATGTGGCAACGGAATATTACGGAACTGTAGGAGTAGCTAATTTCGCCATTGCGGCAATCGACAATGCGCTGTGGGACATTATGGGCAAGGCGGCAGGGCTGCCTACGGCCATGGTCTTGGGCGCAAGGCGGGAAGCGATTCCCGCGTACGCCATGGTGGGCTGGTATTATGGCGGCGGCATGAAAGAATTTATCAAACAGTGCGAGGACGCTGCATCGGAAGGATTTGGCGCGGTTAAGCTAAAAGTGGGACGGGACAGCTTGGCGGAGGATCAGGAACGGATCCGGGCGATCCACAAGGCGCTGGGGGAAGAGTTCCGGGTCATGGTGGATGCGAACTGCATCTTTGACGAGGCGGAAGCCCTGCGGCGCGGGCACGCATACGAGGAACTGGGCGTTTACTGGTTTGAGGAGCCGCTCCAGCCCTATATGAGGGATTCCCATGTGCGGCTGCGGGACAAGCTGCGGATTCCCATTGCAGTGGGAGAAAACTATTACACCAGACATCAGTTTTACGATGTGATCCGCTCCGGCGGCGCAAGCATCGTACAGCCCGATAACCGACGTGCCGGAGGCGTGACGGAGTGGATGGACATTGCCGCTGTTTCCGAGGCGGCGGGCTGCAAGCTGGCCAGCCATGGCGGCGGCCCCGGAAATGTCAATGTGCTTTGCGCCATTGAAAACGCGATTTATATGGAAAGCGGGAGCCTTGCTAAGGAAAACGAAATGTTTGTCACGCCCCTGAGAATGGAGAAAGGCTGCATTCTCATTCCGGATGTACCCGGAATGGGGACGGATGTGGACGAAACCTACATGAAACTGTACCGAATGGATCGGTAGGGAGGCATTATGGCAGGAATGGTAGAGGAGAAAAGAAGACAGCTGACGGCGGACTTGTTCCCGGAGGGGATACCGCGCCTTTGGTGCCCGCCGATTACCCAGTATGGGGCAGAGGCTAAGCTGGACCACCAAAGAACCCGAAAGCATCTGCGGTTTCTGTGCAGGACGATCCGCACATTTTTAATGTTCGGCTCCACCGGGGACGGCTGGGAACTGACAGACGCAGAAAAAAAGGAAATGATGCTGTTGTGCGCCGGGGAAGCGAAAGAACTGGGGTTTCGGATGCTGATCGGCGTACTGGAACCGCAAAAGGGGGCGGCCGTCCGGGAAATGGAGAACTGGGTGGCATGGATGAAAGAAAAGACCGGAAAAAGGGACGCCGCAGAGGCAATGGAGCAGATGCACGTGTGCGGCTTTACGGTCTGTCCGCCCAAAGGAGCTGACCTTTCCCAGGAGGAGATCGGGCAGGAATTAGAGGGAATGCTCAGGCTGGGCTACCCGACTGTTTTGTACCAGCTGCCCCAGATTACCCTAAATGAGATGGAACCTTTGACTGTGCAGAGGCTGGCGCAGAAGTATCCGAACTTCTATATGTTCAAGGACACCAGCGGCAGGGACGCGGTGATTCGCTCCGGCTTGGCCTTTGACGGCGTATTTTTTGTCAGGGGGGCGGAGGGAGACTATGAAAAGTGGTCAGCCTTAAGCGGCGGATGCTATGATGGATTTTTGCTCAGCAGCGCCAACACTTTCGGAAACAGACTATCCGCAACTCTGGAGGCGCTGCAGAAAGGAGACAAGGAGGAGGCAGCAAAGAATTCCGCAATCGTGGCAGATGTCATAGAGAAAGTCTTTGCCGCCGCAGAAGGCTTAGAGGGCGGAAACGTGTTTGCCAATGCCAATAAATGCATTGACCATATCCTGGCCTATGGGGAAAGGTGGAAAGAACACGGCAGCCCTATGCGCCATTGCAGGGAATATATTCCGGAAGATTGTCTGGAGAAGACATATGAAGTTCTTCTGGAAGCAGGAGAGGCTCCAAAACAGGGATACTGTATGGAGGGGCAATAAACAAGGGCTGACGCTGCAGCCGGGTAAAAAGAAGAGGGAAAACCGGCAGCAGGTAAGCATAGATAAAACCACATACGTTGGAAAGTCTGGAGCGACAGACGGAAGGGAGCAAAGAATGAAAAAGAAGTTACTTAGCACCTTACTGGCTATGGCATTGACGGCGGCAGCGCTGTCCGGCTGCGGCAATGCAGGGCAGAACGCACAGGATTCGGAGCAGCAGTCTGGGGTAAGCGAAGTGTCCAAGCAGGGGACGGGGAATCGGGAGACGGAGAACCAGGAGGAAACAGCAGACAAGCCTTATGCCGGAACCACGGTTCTCATGAACCTGAATACGCCGTCTGAATCCGTCCGGGAAAACTTCGACGCCTGGCTTGAGGATTTGCAGGCAAGGGTAATGGAAGAGACAGGAATCGAACTGAAAGTGGAGATGGTTTCCTGGGGCGATTACTTAAACAAGCACCTGACCTCCATTGCCAGCCAGGAGGGACCCGATATCATACAGATGGGCTCCAGCGTGCCTCCGGTCATAGCGGCAGCGGGCGGCCTGCTGGATCTGACTCCTTATATGGACGGGCTTGGCGGCATGGATGTGTACTGCGATGTGGGGAAATATTACTGTTCCTGGGACGGCAAAATGATTGCGATTCCCTGGGGAGGCGGCGGACGCGAGATATATTTCAATAAAGACATTTTTGACGCGGCAGGGCTGGAGTACCCTGACAATGATTGGACCTTGGAGGAATTTGAACAGAATGCCAAGGCGCTGACAGAGCATATGGGGAAACCCGCCCTTGCCCTGATGGGAAGCTCCAACGACACCACCTACTACTTCTGGTCCCAGCTTGTGACGGACGGTGGAGCCGTGCTGAGCGAGGACATGACAAAAGCCCGCTTTAACGAGCAGGAGGGCGTGGATGCGGTGATGCGCATTGTGAACATGTACAAAAATGGCTATATCCCTTCCTCCTTTGCAGAGAGCACGGTGGACGATATTCTTCCTACCTTTATCAACGGGGAAGTGGCCATGGCTTACGGCAGCGCAAGCTGGTGGCAGGATTTGGTGGCAAATATGGAAGGAAACTGGGGTACCGTTGCGATGCCGGTAGGCAAAGCCGGACTGGCCAACGGAACCGTGACCATGAGCGCGTTCGGCATCATGAGCTATACAAAAAATCCGGAAGCGGCGGCAGCGGTGCTTAAAATTCTGGCGAGTCCTGAGGAAATCGTGAAATCCACTGCGATCCTCGGCTGGATTCCTTTCCGGACAGACTTGGAAAACGATCCTGCCTATGCGGACAACCCCGCCAAGGACACGTTCTTCTATGTGGCCAAAGAAAGCAAGGCATACATTCCCCAGTACCAGGCCATTTCCACTGTGCTTTCCACATCCACCAAGTATCTGAACAGTATCTTCACACAGGCAGTAACCGGAGAAGTGGACGAGGCATATGTGAGACAGCAGCTGGATGCGCTGGCCACGGAAGTGGACAATGTGCTTGCGGAGAATTGACAAAAACAATATGCCGAAAACGGTGGCCGGGAGGAAATATCTTTCCGGCCGCTGATAGAAAGGGGGCGCCTGGTGAAAAAAAAGAAACAACGCATTGGGGTATGGATTTTGCCTGCGCTGGTGAGCATGTCCGTCATACAGTTCCTGCCTGGATTTGTTTCCGTCCTTATGGGGTTTACCAATCTTGGGGTACAGAATATTACGAACATTGCGAATACCAAATTTGTGGGGCTGCGCAACTTTATCGGAATATTTAAAAAGGGAACCGTAACCGGCAACCAGTTCATGATTTCTCTGTTTGGAACGCTGGAATATACGTTTTTGGCCACGGCGGTCACGTTTTTGTTCGGGCTGGGGCTGGCGCTTTTGCTCAATCAGGACTTCAGGGGAAGGGCGTTTGTGCGGGCAGCCCTTATCGTGCCCTGGATTGTGCCCGGGGTGGTTGCCGCGTTTATCTGGCGCCTGATGTTCCTGAGCGATTACGGCGTGATCAACAAGCTGCTGCGCCATGCCGGGCTGATAAAGGAAAATATATTTTGGCTGCTGGAGGATAAGGCTCTCATGAGCCTGGTGATTGCCCATCTGTGGTCAAACCTGCCATTCGTCATGATTTCGATACTGGCGGCGCTGCAGACGATATCGGAGGAATTGTACGAAGCGTGTAAAATAGACGGCGGCAATGTGTTCCAGCGTTTTTTATATATCACGGTTCCGGGCATTAAGAATGTATCGGTTATGATCGTATTGCTTTCTTTCATCAAAGGGGCGGGGGAATTTACGCTGCCTTATGTGATGTACGGAAGATCGGCGCCGCCCGGAAAAGCGAATCTGATATCCATCCTTGTCTATCAGACCTCTTTCCAGACTTGGGAATTCGGACAGGGCGCTGCAATGTCCTGTGTGGTTTTGGTGATTATGCTGCTGCTTGCAATCCTCTATATGCGGCTGGCCATGCAGGAGGAAAAGGAATAAGAAGTGCGCAGAAGCGCATAGAGGGGTATAGAGCATGAAACGGACAAAAATTATTAGAATAACGGCAAAAATCGGCTTTGTGCTGGCTCTTATGGCATACCTTGTTTTTTCGCTGTTTCCCTTTTTCGTGATGGTTTCCATGTCTTTTTCCAGCAAGTTCGCGATTATGGGAAGCGACACGCCCATTTGGCCCAAGAATCCGATTCTGACAAATTACAAAAGAATGTGGGAGGTAGTCCCGCTTTTGAAATATATCAAAAACAGCATCATTGTCTGCACTGCCACAGTGGTATTTTCCCTGCTGATGTCTGTGCCGGCCTCCTATGCGCTCAGCCGGTTCAGGTTCCGGGGGAAGAAGACATTTTCGATTTCCATTCTGGCAACCCAGCTGTTTCCGGGCATTACCATGCTTTTGCCCATTTATCTGATGTATGTGAATTTTACAAAGCTCACGGGGATTCCCATGACGAAGACCCTGCACGGGCTTGTGATCGCCTTTGCCACTTTCGGCATTCCCTATTCTATCTGGATGCTGAAAAGCTATTTTGACAGCATTCCGGACGAACTGGAGCAGGCGGCCATGATCGATGGGTGTTCCCGGACTAAGGCCATGGTAAAGGTGGTTCTGCCGCTGGTGGTGCCGGGGATGGTTGCCACGGGACTATATGTTTTCCTGCTGGCGTGGAATAATATTTTGTTTGCAGGCGTGCTGACGGATCAGGCGACGCGCACTTTTGCAACGGGGCTGCAGGAATTCGCTTCCGAGTCCTCCACGGAGTATGGGCTTTTGATGGCGGCATGCTCCGTGACGACGATACCTATCGTGGCGCTGTTCTTTGCGTTCCAGAAATATTTTGTGGGCGGAATGACAGGCGGTGCGGTAAAAGGCTAAAAGATAAGGCGCGGGATAAGGCGCGGAAAAGAGGATGGGCATGGCGGAAGAATATGATGTGGTAAGCAGTGAGGGAATGGGGGCGGCATCCGGAAACGGAATCGGACAGGCGGGAAAATTTATCGCCCATAAAGGGGAGGATTTCGATGTCATTGTAGCGGGAGGCGGGCCGGCGGGCATGGGAGCGGCCGTAGCGGCCAGCCTGCAGGGGGCGAAGACGCTGCTGCTGGAGGCACAGAGCACCTTGGGAGGCGTGGCGGCCGCTGCCATGTGGATGCCGGTGAACCGGATCACTCTCTGGGGCGTGACACCGGAGGGAGGAAAGCGCGGCGGCGTGCACGACCTGTTTGTGGATGCCATCCGAAGCTTTGGGGCGCATGCGTATTCCGAGCGCCGCCACCCTGCCGCCGACATGCGTGGCGGCCTGAGCATTCATCCGGACTACCTTAAAATGGCGTGTTTCCAATTGCTGGAACACAGCGGATGCAAATACCGGCTGTACAGCCCGGTGACCGGAGTGGTCAAACAGGGAAATTGCCTGAGGGGCGTAAAGGTTGGAACCAAGGACGGAGAGGAATATTTTAACGGGAAGATAATCATAGACTGTACCGGGGACGGGGACGTTTCCCTGCAGGCGGGGGTGAGAATGTACAAAGGACGGGAATCGGATGGAAAACTGCTGCCCCCTGCGCTTTTGTGGACAGTCACAAACGTGGATATACAAAAGTTTTTCCGGTTTTTTACAGGGGAGAGGGCGCGCTTCGATGAGATGGTCTCCCAGGCCAAGGCGGAGGGTTACCTGACCTGCAAATGGTATGATTTTGACGAAACCTCCCTGCCGGATACGGTGAATGTCAACAATGGCGGCGTGGACGACTGGGGAAATGTGGACATGACGCAGGAAGCAGACATGACGCTGGCAGAACGGCTGGGCATTCAGGCAGCGCTGGATTTCTGCACCTTTGCCCGCAAAAAACGCATGCCGGGCATGGAAGACTGCTGTCTGATGCGGGCAGGATACCGGGTCGCGGTTCGGGATACCAGGCGCGTCGAAGCGCAGTACCGGATCACCCATGAGGACGCGCGAAACGCACCGGAATTTCCTGATATCGTATCCCGGAGATACGGATTTATCGATGCGGTGGGCTATTATGCCGCACAGATGGTATCCGGCCATGCCTATCCCTACCGATGTCTCGTGCCGGTGGGAGTGGACAATCTGCTGGCGGCGGGCAGGTGCGCAGGCGCAACCCATCTGGGGTTTGCTTCCGGCAGGGGAATGGGAGAAAATATGGGGATGGGGCAGGCCGCGGGAATCGCGGCCACAGAGGCCATACGTCAGAAAAAAACGCCCGCCCAAATCGATGTCAGACCCGTACAGGATATTTTGCGCTCCATGGGGGTGCGGCTGTAACGGCTTTGGTCATATCTTCCCCCTGCCCCCTCAATCTTTGAGGGGGCATTTTTTCCATATTCCTAAAAGGACGCGTTCGAGTTTTCTTTTTCTTTCCGGTATAAGGCAAGAAAGTAGCTGTTAGTTTCCAGCAATTCCTCAAAAGTTCCATTGCCGACAATCTTTCCGTTTCGGAATAGAACGATACGGTCAAATTCTCTAATGGAAGTCAGGCGGTGGGCAACAGCGATCACGGCAGCGTGGTTTAGCCGTTCTAAGATATTTTTTATGACGATGCATTCGGTTACGTTATCCAGCGCTGATGTGGCTTCATCTAAAACGACGATGTCAGGATAGTCAAACCAAAGCCGGGCTAAGGCCAGCCGCTGCTTTTCCCCGCCCGATAGACAGGTCCCTTTCTCACCGATTCTTGTTTCTATCCCTTTATCCAATGTGGCAAGCATTGACAGCAGCCTGGTTTTTTCAAGGCACACATGAATATCGGCTTCTGAAACTTCATTGTCAAACACGAGATTCTCTTTGATTGTGCCGTCAAAAACAGGAGTGTCCTGTGATAAATAGGATACTTTTTTATACAGTGATTCCAGCGAAATATTTTTGAGGGGCTCGTCATCAAAAAGAACAGTTCCCTTATCGTACTTGAGCAATCCGACTAAAATCTTCGTCAATGTGGATTTCCCCGAACCCGATTCTCCCACAAATGCTATTTTTTCTCCTTTTTTGATTGTCAGGCTCACAGATTGAAGCACTTCTTTGTTTTCGTAGGAAAAGGATAAGTTCTCAATACGAATTTCCCTTAAGGGGACAGTAAAATCTCTGCCTTGCCTCAGCTGTGTGTCTTCTTTCAAATCCAGCAGCCCCGTAAACCGCAGCCAAGCCGATTTATTCAGTTTGTATTGCACATAAACGACATTGAAAATTGCGATAGGAGTATACGCATTATCAATCAATGTGATTAAAGCGACGACAGAGCCTACAGATAAATGGTTGTTTCTCCACGCGTAAGTCAGAACTCCAATATCTAAACAGGCGACTAATAATGCGAATATGGTAAAAAAAGCTTCATGTATCATAGTCATTTTCACTTTTGACGATACAATCACACGCTTTGCGCCCAATGCCTTTTTTACCTCATTGGGGAACTGAAGCTTCATGCGGAAAACCGGCATTTCCATAAAACCGCGCACAAGAAAATGGTTTAATGCTTCCTCGTTGGTCAGTATCCTTTCCTTTACCTGATACAATCCGTTCAGCAACAGATTCGTTACCAAAAACACAACAATATAGCCTGCCAAAAGAAAATAGGTGACGGTTCGGTCTATTTTCCATATAAAATACAGGCTGAAGAGAATCGTTGGAAGTAAATTCCTGGCAACGCAGAACCAAAAGTCATAGAGAACGCCTTTTCCTGCGTTGGCGCCATTTTCAATCTGCTGTATCAGCTTTCCGGTGCCTAGCTTCTGGTATTCAGAGTAATCCATTCTGCCTATTTTACGCAGTGCCAATAACTTGAAATCCAGGTAAATCTCATTCTCCAGTTTTGCAGACGGATAGTTGTCCAAATAGTTCATTCCGTAATCCGCAAAAAGAACGATGCCATAAAATAAAATCCCATAAACGGTTATGGTCCTGTCTGTCAGTCCGTCAACGATCTCCTGAAAATAGTCAGCCTTGTAGTTTGCCATAAAGGCGTTGAATAAGCCGATGAGCAGATAGACAATGACCCATTTCCTGTTATCCCGCAGAACTTCTTTCATATAACGCATAGCTGTACTCCTTTCTAATGACAATATTTTCATCGAAACAGTACAGTCGCAGCTGTCGGCAAGTTCAGTGATCCTCAGCACAATCTGCCAACAGTTGTATCAACTGTACTGAGTAAATATCTCGGATATATTTCATAAATAAGTTCACCTCTACTTTCTTATCCAATACAGAAATATTTCCATAAACACGGTAAAAGTGCAAAAGACTGTGCAGACAAATGGGGCAGCTCAAACGCTGCCCCACAACTTTCAGCACTATCTTACTTTTCACATCTGCCTGGAAGCCTGGCTGACAGACAAGAGCTTCTGGCGCATCTCGTTCTCGATTCTGCCCAGCTCCACCTCGGCGCTGCGCCTTTTGGCCCGGCCGTCCTCCTGAATCTTCATGACCTCGTCCAAGGTGCTGATCAGGGTCTGGTTGGTGGCGGTTAAGGTCTCGATATCCACGATGCCTCTCTGGGTCTCCTTGGCGGTCTCTATGGTGGCGATCTTCAGAGTCTCGGCATTTTTCTTTAACAGCGCGTTGGTCATGTCCGTCACCTCCCGCTGGGCCTTGGCCGCCTCGGTGGAGTGGCTTAAGCCGATGGCGATGACCATCTGGCTCTTCCACAGGGGGATGGTGTTTACCAGCGTGGACTGTATCTTCTCTGACATGGCGGCGTCATTGCTCTGGATCAGGCGGATCTGGGGCGCCATCTGCATGGAGATGGTTCTGGTCAGCTCCAGGTCATAGATCTTCTTTTCAAAGCGCTCACACATGGAGGCGAAATCATTGGCTGCCTGGGTGTCCTCAGGCAGCCCGCTCTGCTCTGCCTTGGCCAGGAGCTCCGGCAGCTCCACGGTTCTGGCATGCTCCAGCTTCTGCTTGCCGGCCAGGATGTACATGGACAGCTCCTTGAAGTAGTTCAGGTTCAGCTCATACATCTTATCCAGCATGGCGGCGTCTTTTAACAGGGTCACCTGATGGTCCTCCATCACCCGGCAGATTTTATTGATATTGCCCTCTGCCTTGTCGTACTTTATCTTCAGGTTCTCCAGCTTGTTGGAGCCTTTTTTGAACAGGCCCAGAAATCCCTTTTCTTCCTCCTCATTGTTGAAGTCTTTCAGCTCGGCCACCACGCCTGCCAGCATCTGGCCGATTTCACCCATATCCTTTGTGCGGACATTGTTCAGGGCGCCCTCGGAGAAGTCCGCGATCTTCTTCTGGCTTCCGGCTCCGTACTGCAGCACCATCTGGGTATTGGTAATGTCGATCTGGGCGGCAAAATCGTCCACCATCTTCTGTTCCTCAGGGGTCAGTACCGCTTCCGGCACTTTCTGGGTCGCCTCGGCCATAGCGGGCACTTCAGGTGCCTCGGGCTGGGAAAAGGGCTCAAAGGTCAGGGTGGGCCCCTGGTTCAACATTGCATCTAAATCACTGCTCATTTTCGTCTCCTCCAGTCTTTACTTCGATTAATTGGCGATAATTTATGGACTTCCTCCGGAAATCACTGGTTTTCATTGACGGCAAAGGCCATTTCTTTCATCAGGCCCTCCCTGGCCAGCATGGATTTCAGGACCTGGGCGTCCGTGGTGGCGTCGAACACGGCATCCTGGAACAGCGTGTTGAGGAGCTCACGGAAAGCCGCGTTGATGGTATCCAATGTGTTCTCTATCTCGGATTTTGCTTTTACGATATCCGGCCCGGGGGAGCTTACCCGGTCGAATTCCTCGTAAGATTCCACCAGCTTTAGGGTAGTGGGCAGGTAATAGTTCATCAACTTGTGCATCCGGGGCATCTGCTCGGGATGGGTGCGCACGCTTTCGAAGATGTCCTTTAACAGGTTCTCCAGGCAGAACAGCTTCGATGAGATTACCTCACCGGGGATTCTGTCGTTGAGGTTGCGGAGCTTGCGTATGTACTCCATACCCTCTGTGACCATGGTCTGCAGTTCCGACTCCTGCTCTCTGGATACTTCCGGCGCGGGTTCCGGCGCCTGGCCGGGGGATTTATCCTCCAGGGTCTTACGGTTTTCCGACTCTCTGAGCCTGCGGCCCTGCTCTGCCTCCAGATACTGCCGGTACACTATGTCGTTTAGCATGAAACAGGTCTTCTGCCGGTCCAGATGGCCCTCCGGGAATATGCCAAGTTCCAGCATCTTCTGCAGATCCCTTACCACGTATGACTCGCTCTTGCCGGTGCCGGCAGCCAGCTTCGCAACCTCGCCGTATACCCTGTAATCACACAGCTGGAGATAGCGCTGGGCCCGCTTCAGCCGTCTCTTCTGGCCGATGCCGAGACGAATCATGCCGTAGAAGCCTGCCAAGAACAGGAAATTGACGATCCAGCCCGCCAGCGTGGTGTCGCCGCTTACAAAAGCAAATATCCGGAAGAACGTCACCAGCCCGGTAATTCCCAGGCCGATGCCGCCGAATACCTGGTACAGCACATTGGAGACGCCGCCCACCTTTTTGACTTTGATGGCGGGAAGCGATCTGCGGGGCGGCTGGGATTGGACAGGCGCGGCCGCGGATGTGGTCTGCATGCGCTGCTGCCTTTTCTGCCATTCCTGCATCAGCCGGTTCTGCCGCTGGCGTTCCCGCTCCATGGCCCGCTGTTGCCAGATGGGGATATTGGGCGGAAGATCCGCCTGCTTCTGGTCAGCGCTTTCCTCGAAAGCGCTGCGGTCGGTGAACTGCTTTGTATGATTGGCGGGGGGGATATGCTTTCCCGCCGCATTGATGGCATCCGTCACTGTCTGGGACACCAACTCGTTTAGAATCTTGAAATCCCCGCTCTGTAAGGCCTCTGAGAGAGCGCTTTTTAGCTGCTCCCCGGTACCGTTCCAATTTCGATTATCACTCATAATGAACCTTCTTTACTAACATTTCCTCCAAAGAAACCGTCTGCGGCACAAATCATAGGCGCAAATGCACGCTGTGCCTGCGATTCTCTTTCACCATTCATTATTGCACATCACGCCCTGTTCCGCAACAATTTTCTCCTTAATTCTCTATGAAGAGATCGTCTCTTGTGATGTTGTTGAGCCATTTGCCGCTCCGGTAATGCCGGATGACCCAGGGCCATTTCACGAACTCATCGGTGCATAGCAGAAAATACACCCAAAGTACGGGAAGCTTTAGCACAAAGGCTGCCAGGAAGCCCAGGGGAACCGCGTAGCACCACATGTCGATGGTATCGCAGATAAAGCCGAAGCGGCTGTCGCCCCCGGCCCGGAAGACCCCGGCGATCAAAGTGGTGTTCACCGCGGCTCCCATCACATAGTAGGTATTGATCAGCAGCATGTACTTCAGGTAGTGCATGGCGGTCTCGGTCAGGGTGGCATATTTCAGCACAAAGGGCGTAGCCGCCAGCACGATGAGCCCGCCGATGGCTCCGGTGATCACCGTAAGCTTCATGAGCTTGCCGGCGTCCGCCCTGGCCTCCTCCAGCTTGTTCTCCCCGATTACGTTCCCCAAAAGGATCCCTCCGGCGCTGGCCATGCCGAAGCACAGAATCGTGCCGAAGTTGCGCACCACGATCACGAAAGAATTGGCAGCCACCGCATCCGTGCCCAAATGTCCCATGATCACCGAGTACATGGAGAAAGCTACGCTCCAGATGATGTCATTGCCCAGGGCCGGCAGGGACAGCCGGACAAAGTCTGAGAACAGCACCTTGTTTTTGGCGAACAGATACCGGAAGTCCAGCTTGATGTCTTTGCTTGCCGCCGAGACCGCGAAGCATGCCGCCAATTCCACCAGGCGGGAGGCGGATGTGGCGATGGCCACGCCCATGGCTCCCAGCTTGGGCGTGCCGAAAAGGCCGAAGATGAAGACGGCGTTTAAGAGAATGTTCAGGGAAAAGGCCAGCACGTTCAGGAGGGTGCTGACAGTGACTCTGCCGATGCTGCGAAGCACTGCCAGATAGACCTCGATGATGCCCCAGCAAAGATAGCTGACGCTCATGAAGCGCAGGTAGGAGGCACCGATGGCGATCAGCTCGACATCGTTCGTAAACACGCGCATCATGCCCTCCGGGAAAATGAGCGCCGCCCCGGCGAAGAGTATGGCGAAGCCTAAGGAGAAGCGCAGAGCAATGCCCTCCACCACCTGGATGGCTTTCATATCCCCTTTGCCGTAGTACTGGGCGCAGAGCATGGTGGCCCCGGTGCCCAGGCCGTAGAATACCATGAACAGCACATTGGCGTACTGAGAGGCCAGGGACACGGCAGAGATGGAGGACTGCCCCACATAGTTGAGCATGACCACGTCCGCGGAGCTGACGGCGGCGCTTAGGAGGTTCTGTACGACGATAGGCAGCACCAGCCTGAAAATCTGCCTGTAGAATACATCATTTTTGATTTGATTCTTCTTTTGCATGAGCAATCTCCAATCATTGACTTCAGTATGACCTATCTTATCACAATCGACTCTGTAATTCAATGTGAAAGCGCGCGCGTATACGTGACATAGCAGACAATGTATGCTACAATGGCCTTTATCATCAAACAAATATTGAAACGAACGGAGGAAAAACAAATGATCAAAATCGGTGTGATCGGCCTGGGTGAAGTATCCCAATGCATGCACTTACCCATTCTGCAGGATCTGTGCGAAAAGTATGAGGTGACGGCAGTGTCGGACATTGCCCCCTCGCTGGTCTCGTTTATCAAGCAAAAATATCATATTAAGGAAGGCTTTCTGGACGCGGTTTCGCTGATCGAAAAAGCTGACATTGACGCTGTCCTCATTCTGTCGCCCGACCAGTACCACGGCGAATATGCCGCGCGTGCACTGAAAGCGGGCAAGCATGTGTTCATTGAAAAACCTGTCACGCTCTGCCTGGAAGAGCTGGAAGAACTGATCGAATTGAAAAAGCAATATCCGGACCAGGTGGTGATGGTAGGATATATGCGCCGCTATGCCGGGCCGTTCCTCAAGGCCAAGGAGATTTTGAACGGCACACGGATGAGGGAAAGCTTTGCGAAGAACTGCAGAAACGCTCCCTGGAGGTATGCGCAGGCACCGCCTGCTATGCCTTTGACCAGGGCGCATCCTTTGACGATTTTCGCCCCCGGGTGGAGGCGCTCTGCCGCCGCCTGACCAAACTGGGCGCCGGATATCTGGTCACCATGGACGAATCCGATGTGGGCAGATACAGCGAGAAGAAAAAAGACATGGATGCCGCTGTTTGGAACGCGTTTTTTACCAAAATCCGGGATATGGGCCGGTATACACAAGAGGAATTCGGCATCCAGGTGGTTTATCACCCTCACATCAAGACCATGATTGAATACGAAGACGAAATCGAACGCCTGATGGATTTCACCGGTCTGAACCTGTGCTTTGACACCGGCCATCACTGCTACGCCAACGGAAACGGCCGGCAGGGCGAGCCGTCCGTTCCCGCTTTCCTGCGCAGGTACGCCAAACGCATCGATTATCTGCATTTCAAGCAGGTGGACGGTACCGTATACCGCCGGGTAATGGAAGAGAATCTGGATTCGGATACCGCTTTCGACATAGGCGTCATGTGCGATCTGCCCGATGGCATTGTGGACTTTTCGGCATTGAAACCAATCCTTGACGAAATCGGATTCGACGGAATCGGCGTGGTAGAATCCGACATGCCCCAGGCGGACAATGCCCGGGTGTTCGCCTCGGCCAAGCGCAATTTAAACTATCTGAGAGAAATCCACATCATCCACTGAGGAGGGAATCGTTTTGCAGATCATTGTTTGTAAAGATTATGAAGAAATGAGCATCCGGGCCGCAGAGCTGGCGGCAGAGGGCATCCGTGAAAATCCCGAAGCCCTGGTCAGCTTTCCCGGCGGCGATACGCCTCTTGGCATGGTACACGCCTTTGCCGATATGGTAAATGCGGGGGATGTCAATATCTCCCGGGCCCGCTATGTGTCTCTTGACGAATGGGTGGGCCTGTCCGGCACAGACGAAGGCTCCTGCGGTATTTTCAACCGTGCGGAGCTGCTGGACCGCCTGCAGAAGCCATTTAAGGAGGTACATATCATCAACGGCGCCGCCGCGGATATAGAGGACGAGCGGAAAGCCCTGGACGAATACATTGCAAAGTACGGTCCCCTGGAGGTTTCCGTTCTGGGTATCGGCATGAACGGTCATCTGGGCTTTAACGAGGACGGCGTAAGCTTTGAGCTGGACGCGCATATTATCCCTTTGTCCGAAACCACGAAAAAGGTGATGTCGAAATATTTCGGCGAAAAATTTCACCCGGAATACGGAATTTCCCAGGGTATCCGCCAGATCATGGCCGCAAAACGGGTCATTCTCATCGCCAACGGCGCCCACAAGGCTGACATCCTGGCCAAAGCCTGCCGGGGAGAGGTCACAAACCGCGTACCCGCATCCATCTTACAGCGGCATCCCAATTGCTTCGTCGTGGCGGACGAAGCCGCCGCGGCCCAATTATGAGCTGGAGGGAAGCGCTTCGCAGCCGGAAGCAGGAAATTGCCGCAAAATGTCTGACCGTGGGCTTTGACGGCTGTGTGGACACCATTGCACGTCCCATAAGCCAGGCGGCATCGGCCAACCGGCCCGCCAGCGTCTTTCCGACCATCCGCTCCCTGGGAGAATTTCTGATCGGCAAGGCCGAAAAGAGCTGCTCCATTGAGCTGCAGATCCAGGCCCGCCAGCCGGGGGGAAATCTGCCCTACCTGTCCCGGGCGGCAGGGGGACTTGGGCTTTCCGTATCCTGTATCGGTATGCTGGGCGCCCCCGGCGAAACCGATCCGCTCTTTGGGGACATGCCCTGTACGCTCTATCCCTTTGCTGCGCCCATGCAGTGCACCTGCCTGGAATTTACGGACGGAAAGGTGTTCCTTGCGCCGGATTACCCTTTGAATGGGGATGTATGGAATCGGGTGCTGGCGGCAACGGACAATCAGGCGCCCCAACTGTTTCGAAACGCCCACCTGCTGGCCCTTGTAAACTGGAGTGAACTGGACTTTGCTCACGGGCTGTGGCAGGCAATCCTGGAAACCATGCAGGAAACGCAGACCGACAAAGGCCGCTTTGCCTTTTTTGACCTGTGCGATATCTCCCGCCGCTCCGGAGACGAATGCGACGCCGTGCTGCGCATTGTCGGCGGCTTTACCAAGTACCGGACTACTATCTTAAGCCTGAACGAAAACGAAGCGCTGCTGGCAGGAGAGCGGCTGTTACAGGATGCGTCAACCCTGGAACAGATCGCAGGGGGCATCCGCTAATACCATGTGGACGAAGTGATCATTCACACCCTGCACGAAACCCTGCTGGCAACTTCCCGGGGCACCACCCTGCAGCCCACCTATTTTGTCAGCCGGCCTGTCATTTCCACCGGCGCCGGTGACAATTTTAACGCCGCCTCCTGCTTTGGGGCCGTTATGGGGCTGGACGATGAAGACCGGGTGGATCTTGCCAATACTTTTGCGCATTTCTATGTGTCCAACGGGCGAAGCGCTTCGCTGGACGAACTGCTAAAGGGACAGCCATCGTAAGGATGGCTGTTTTCTCTTTTTCACTGCGCAGTGCCAAGGGACAAAAATCCAGCCTGTTCTCCGGAGAACCGTAATGCCGGATGGAGTGCATAATCTTAACTGTAAGCAACACCTATATTGACGCAGGAGGGTATGCACATGAATGATTACAGCAAAATCACAGCCCTTTACTCCCGCTTATCCG
>JAAWOU010000065.1 GCA_022799755.1 Lachnospiraceae bacterium | reverse complement strand
GGTGGGGCCTTATGAGCTGCATGATTTCTTCCTGTACTATATGCTGCGCTGCGGCTACTCCCCGGCCAAGGTGTACCGGGTGGCGAAGCTGGCGTTCAAGGGGCTGTATGAGGACGTGACGATCCTGAAGTGGCTGAAGACCTTTTACAGGAGGTTCTTCTCCCAGCAGTTCAAGCGCTCCTGTCTGCCGGACGGGCCGAAAGTGGGAAGCGTGGCCCTGTCTCCCAGAGGGGATCTGCGGATGCCCTCGGACGCCAGCGCGAGGCTCTGGCTGGCTGAGGCGGAGGGGCTTGGAAACGGATGACTACGAAATTGTCTGTGATTTCCGCATCCCTAATATGACGCTGACGGAAGAAAACCGCCCCCCAGTAGCTACTGGGGGCGGTTGCGCCAGAACTATTAAAAACCGCCCAGGGTATTATATTACAACAGTCAGCTTCTTGTCGGTAAACAGTGGACATATTTTTCACAAAAGTCTTTTGCGGTCACGATTTGAATATTTCCAAGCTGCTTTATTACGAGGAGATCCTTATCTCCGCTGACAATATATAAAGCATGCGAGTCTTTTGCACATTCCAGAAATTTATTATCGTCAGGGTCACGGCATATTTCAACATGAGTAACAGGTTCGATAATTTCCATAGCTTTGATGAGCGGGCTTAAAATCGCCCTATTGATATGCCCTTGTTTTCTGCTAATCATTTCCTGCACGATTTCTTCATATTCGTTAATAATTTCTGCCGTAGCACAGGCTGTTATCTTCTGGCCAACAATAGCACTAAGAATTTCTCTCGGAAATCCACCGAAAAATACACCAGAAATCAAGACATTTGTATCTATTACAATTCTCATCCTCGTTTCTTCTTTCTAACCGATTTAACTATATCATTAACATCGTTTTCATCATACCCAACAGACTTTGCCCATTTTTGCGCTTCGTCCAGTGAGGCTTCAAATTCTTCGGCAGAAGGAAGTTTTAAAGTTTTGAGCATGATAACATCACCTGAAGTATATGCCACCAGTTTATCGCCAGTATCAATCGACAGGAGTTTTCGGATACTGACTGGCAAAGAAATCTGTCCTTTGGAAGAAACCGTCAATATTTGTGTACTCATTTGCTTACGCCCCTTTCAGGTAAGATTTTCTTACTTATATTATGCCATAACATAAAAATATATGCAAGAGAAATTGGATTTACTCAGGGAGGTTGTAAAAATACATTTGGGAAATGAGGATTTCATTTGAAATTGCACATTGCACATACGGAGCTGCGGATTAAAAAGGGGACGCTGGAGCTCCTCTCAATACAGATCAGCAATTTGGAGACAGACCAAAAGAGACTGGCTTCAATCAGCGGAAAAGTCAAGTCCTACAAGGTTTCCATATATTTGTCCATGGCTGAATACGCTTTGCGAGGAAAAACACCAACTTTTCAAAAGTATTGCAGGATGCTGCAAAATACCTTTCCGCCTCAGAGAGGGCGGGGCTCTGCGGCACAAGGCAGGCCCTGCCCGAAGACCGGGAGATTAATTTCTCAGGCATTCCGGATCGGCCGGATGTATTTCCGGAACCTGTCTCCCCCGTTTCACCTTTCTATACGCAGCGGGAGACATATGATGAGCGCTCTTAAACACCTTATAGAACTGGGAGTATTGCTGGAAGCCGCACGCGAAAGCCACCTCCTCGATTGACTTGGAGGTCAGTTCCAGGAGCTGTTCCGCCCGTTTGATTCGCAGCGCATTGACATACTGGAAAGGCGTCATGCTGTACTTCTCCTTAAAGAGATTGATGATATGGTTCCTGCTGAAATGAAATTCCTCTGCAAGCATGTCCAGGGAGATTTCCTGGAAATACTTTCGGGAGATGCTTGCGGCAATTTGGTCGGCCACGGTAATTTCAGCATTCTGGCCATAGAGGACCACAAGAAGCTCCAGAAATTTCGCAGTCTGTTCTGTCAGGGTAGAGCTGCCGTATGCCAGCCTGTCCAGCTCTTCTATCAGGGATTTCACTGCAGGATATTGAAAAGTTCCGCGGTATGGCAGGGATTTGCCCCCGTCTGTCCAGTCTGCCCAGAAATGGACATAGAAATATTTCGGAGAATCGCTGGCATGTTTTCCTGCCTGGGAAGTGTTCTTCCTCTGAATGTAGTATTCTCCGGGATGTATCTCATATTCGGTTCCGTCCTCGGAAAAACGCAGCACGCCCTCATATACCAGCAGCAGCACGTCGTCCCTGCAGAATCTGGTCACATGGCGCTCGCCCGGCTCAAAGAATCTCAGAGAGGAGCAGCGGTATTTTATGGATTTGTTTAAGTCGATTCCGTCCATCTGTAAATTTCCTTTCCGGCAATTGATACCATCGCCATTCGCTTATCGGCGCTCTGAGGCCTCTTTCTGCCAAAGATGCACATTTGTCTCCTCTGCCTTGCAGCCTGATCATAATACAATTCCTGATTCCGGGCAGGGAATGCCGAATGCATAAATCCCAAATACCATTTATGCCATTTGCAACACCCTGTACATTGTCCAGTATAACAGGAATTGTGATATATGCAATATATTTTGCAATATAATCCATTTTTTGCAAATTTGCATGTGATATAATCATGATTACAGGGCCCGTGGTATTTGCGGAGCGCATTCTGCGGCAGAAGTGCCGGCACAGGATGGCATATCATAGAACGTACAATGGGCTACAAACTTATTATACGAGGAGGCGCACATGAAAAAATGGCATTTTTACACCCCTGGGCAGTTAAAGCCAAAGGGATGGCTTAAGAAGCAGCTAACGATACAGGCCCAAGGCCTGGGTGGCAATCTGCACCGGGTCTGGAGGGACGTGAGGGACAGCGCATGGATTGGAGGGGACGCGGAAGGCTGGGAGCGGGTGCCGTACTGGCTGGACGGATTTGTTCCGCTGGCCTACCTGCTTGAAGACGAAGAAATGATAAAGACTGCAAAGAAATACATCGATGCAATCATTGGGGCGCAAAAACCGGACGGATGGATCTGCCCCTGTACCCCGGAGCAGATCCCCCAATATGACACATGGGCCGTGCAGCTGATATCCAAAGTATTGACTGTGTACTATGAATGCAGCGGGGACGAGAGGATTCCGGAGGTGCTCTATAAGCTTCTGAAGAATTACTATACCCTGCTGTCGGAGGGCAGCATAAAGCTGTTCGAATGGGGAAAGTACAGATGGTTTGAATGCTTTATCGCCCTTAACTTCCTGTATGAACGCTATCGGGAAGACTGGATTCCCAGGCTTGGAGAGCTGCTGAAGGAACAGGGCGCCGACTACACCGAAAAAACCGAACTGTGGAAGCGCCCCCTGAACCAGTGGACTTTTGACACCCACATCGTCAACATGGCCATGATGCTGAAATCGGAGGCGGTTTCCTGCGAGCTGCTGGGACAACCCTACACGAATCAGGCAGAGGATTTGCATGACGTTCTGGAGCGCTGCAACGGGACGCCGGTGGGGCTGTTCACCGGGGACGAATGCCTGTCCGGACTTAGCCCCATACAGGGCACGGAGCTGTGCGCCGTGGCGGAGCAGATGTATTCTTATGAACTGTTATACGCCTGTACCGGGGACAGAGTATGGGCGGAGCGGCTGGAGCTGCTTGCCTTTAACGCGCTGCCGGCGACCTTTTCGGATGACATGTGGGCGCACCAGTATGTGCAGATGAGCAATCAGATTGCCTGCCGGAAGTTCCCGGGGCGCTCGCTGTTTCGCACCAACGGCAGCGAGGCCCATCTGTTTGGGCTGGAGCCCAACTATGGCTGCTGTACCGCTAATTTTGGCCAGGCATGGCCCAAGCTTGCCCTGTCGGCTTTCCTTTACCGAGACGACACGGTTCTGAGCGCAGTTCCCATTCCCGGCGAGCTTCGGACAGATGCGCTGACCGTTACGCTGCACACAAACTATCCCTTTGAAAATGAGTTCCGCTACAGGGTTCAGGCCAGGAAGCCTTTCCGCTTACGGGTGCGGATCCCCTCCTTTGCCCGGGACGTAAAAGTAAACGGCGCTCCCGCAGACAATACAGGGGAGCTGGACTTTACGTTTGACGCGGATACGGACACGGAGATTGGGATCTCTTATGACATAAGGGTAGAAACGGTTGAGAGGCCGAACGGACTGAACAGTGTAAAATGCGGCTCTTTGGTATTTTCCGTCCCCATCGCCTATGAGAAGAGGATGCATGAATATACAAGGGACGGCGTGGAGAGGAAGTTCCCCTACTGCGACTATGAATATGCGGGGACATCCGAGTGGCAGTACGGATATGCGGGGGACGGCTTTGAGATCACAAGGCATCCTCTGGGTGAAGTTCCCTTTGCTTCGGACAACCCGCCGGTGACCATAAAAACAAAAGTCCAAAGGATAAACTGGGACTACGAGGACGGTTTTGAGACGGTATGCGCAAAACACCCCGCCTCCGTCCTGCCTTTGGGAGAAAAGGAAACCATAGAGCTCTACCCTTACGGCTGTGCAAAACTGAGAATGACGGAAGTACCGGTAATCAAAAGGCAGGAATAGAGGACTTGATGCCCTATGCACAAGGAAGCAGGGGAAAGTCATGCGGAACCTGGAGATTCGGACGGCAAAAAGATTTGGGACAATTTATCTTTTGTATAAATTGTCCTTTTTTGCTCTCATAATTTAACTTTTTTAAACATAAAGTCGGATTTTGCAAAAAAGATATAGTTTTTTGTGTACCAGAGATACGCCGTCTACTGATACAGTTAGAGAGAAAGAAGTCTTGGGTTGTTGAGACAGAATCCGACCCTTTCAGATATCGGAGCGGTGAGGATTTTGAACCCAAAAAGAGATTGAAAGAACAGGAGGGTATTGTATGGTTAAGCAGGCGTCATCGAAAGGAACAAAACGAAAAAAGGGGCTCTACTGGCTCCGGCGTGACTGGCGATTGTATGCCATGCTGGCAGTCCCGATTCTCTGGTATGTGATTTTCTGCTATAAGCCCATGGCGGGACTGATTATTGCTTTCCAGAAGTACAATATTTTTACCGGCATTAAGGGGAGCAAATTTATCGGTCTGGAGAACTTCGAATTTGTGTTCGGCATGCGGGACTTTGGCATTGCGCTTCGCAATACCCTGTGGCTCAATTTCCTGGATTTGCTGTTTGGGTTTCCGGTTCCCATCATTCTTGCCATTTTGCTGAATGAGATGCGGATGCTGAAGTTGAAGAAAGTCTCCCAGACGCTTTTGTACCTGCCGCACTTTTTGTCCTGGGTTATCATCGGCGGTATGGTATTGGAAATTTTCGCGCCTACTTCCGGCGCCATCAACGCCTTGCTGCTGAAGTGGGGGCTGGTTGAAAGCAATGTGCCTTTCCTAACCAACGGCGCATGGTGGACATTCACCTATGTGCTGGTGGGCGTGTGGCAGGGCATGGGCTGGGGCACCATCCTGTATCTGGCAGCCATTACCGGCCTGGATACCACGCTGTTCGAGGCGGCCCAGATTGACGGCGCCAACAAGCTCCAGCAGATCTGGCATGTGACGCTTCCGGGCATCCGGTCCACCATTGTGGTACTGCTGGTAATGAATATCGGGCGCATGATGTCCATTGGCTTTGACCGTCCTTTTATCATAGGAAATACATTGGTGCAGGATACCTGCGACGTTATTTCTACTTTCGTGTATCGCGCCGGTATTCAGAACAATCAGTTCGCCCGTGCCACGGCCATCGGTCTGTTCCAGTCTGTGGTGGGTCTGATACTGATTACGGTTGCCAATTCGGTCTCTCGTCTGTTTGACGAGCAGGGTATCTGGTAGGAAAGGGGGAAAGGGTATGCGAGGCAAAGGAAATACACCTATTAATATGGTGAAGTCGAAAACCACAACCGGGCAATATGTGCTTTCCGTGATCATGGTAATTTTCGTCTTGATCTGTACACTGCCTTTTATCAATGTAATTGCCATCTCCCTGTCCTCGAAATCGGCGATTCTGCGGGGGGCCGTATCCTTTTGGCCGGTGGAGTTTTCCACAAAGGCATATGAGGCGATTGTAGGGGATAAATCCATGTGGCACAGCCTGTTCTACACCATTGAGCTGACTGTCATTTACACGGTGCTGTCCATGGTCCTCACGGTTCTCATCGCGTTTCCGCTGACTATGAAACGCCTGAAAGGACGCAAGTTTTTCACCATGTTCATTGTATTCACCATGTATTTTTCGGGGGGCACCATCCCGATTTACTTAAATATCAAAGATCTGGGGCTGCTGGACAATATGTGGGCGTTAATCCTGCCGGGACTGATCTCCACATTCAATGTCATCATTATGAAAAACTTTTTCTCCAGTTTGCCTTATGAACTGAGCGAAGCCGCATTTATTGACGGCGCCAACGATTTTCAGATTCTGCTGCGGGTATATTTGCCATTGAGCTATTCCTCTCTGGCCACATTATCATTATTTTATGCGGTGGGCCGCTGGAATTCCTTTTCCGACGCTCTGTATTACATAACCTCCCGCAATCTGCAGCCTTTGCAGTTAAAGCTGTATAACCTCATTAAAGGCGCCCAGGCCATTGAAGTGACAGTGATGGAGGGCAATGCCAATGAAATGGCCTCCAGCCTGTCCGAATCCATTGAATCCGCAACCATTATTTTTGCCACACTGCCGATTCTGCTGGTTTACCCGTTTGTACAGCGGTATTTCGTCAAGGGCGTGACCATGGGCGCTGTCAAGGGATAAATTCCCGGTAACATTGTATTGGGCGGGATAACCGTTCAAATATAAAGAAAAGGAGAGAAATGTATGAAAAAGTTTCAAAAGGTTCTATCTCTTGCACTGGCTTTCGGCATGTGCGTGAGCATGTTTGCGGGCTGTGGTTCCGGATCAGACGACAAGGGAGGTTCTTCCTCCGCAGCAGACAAGACGGAAAGCTCTGCCGCCCAATCCGATAGCAATGAGGAGTCCACTCCCCCTGCGGAAAACAATGACGAGTGGATAACACTGCGTGTGGAGATGTATGACCGCTCCATCGCCGGCTTCAATGTGGAAGACTGCTGGCAGCTTCATTACATCCAGGAGAACTTCGGCGATCCCAATCACATCAAGGTGGAATGGGTGCCTGTATCCCGCTGGGAGGAGGGTACGATTCTGAATACCCAGCTGGCCGGCGGCACCGCGCCTGACATCTGCATGACCTATGGCGGAGATTTGGTACAGCAGTATGTGGACATGGGCGGTATTTATGCACTGGACGGCATGCTGGATGAGTATGCACCGGATCTGAAAGCGTTCCTGGGTGATAACGTGCTTGAGTATGGTCAGTTTGACGTGGGCAATGGAAAGGAGCAGTTTGCGCTGCCTGCCCGCCGTATCATCGTAGCTACCCAGGTAAACTATATCCGCAAGGACTGGCTGGAAAAGCTGAATATGGAGGTTCCCACCAACGTTGACGAGCTGTATGAGTACCTGAAAGCCGCCAAGGAGCAGAATCTGGGCGGAGAGAAGACCATTCCTTACGCGTCCGACTTATATTCCGCAGATCCTTTCTACGGCTGGATTTACCAGATGGATGCTTTTATCGACTACTCTCAGGTGACGGAAGAGGACTGGGTTGCCCATCATGATTTCCATTACCTGCTGCCCGGCGCAAAGGAAGCCATTCGCTGGATGAACAAATTCTTTAACGAGGGCCTGGTGACGGATTACTTCGGCATCGAGAACAGCGACCAGACCAAGTCTGACCGCGTAAACGGCTATGACGGATTCTGGATGGGCAACTGGGACGCTGCATGGCGTATGGAAGATTCTTTCCAGATTGACTTGGAGAAAAATGTAGAAGGGGCATCCTATATTGCCTGTGACGCTTTTAAGCCTGACAGCGAAGACAAGCCTCATGAGACCTATACCGCCGCGGGCCAGTATATCTTCATACCGGCTTCCGTACCGGAAGAGACAGCCATTGCCGCTTTGAAATACCTCAACTGGATGTGCCAGCCCGAGAGTCTCTTTGCTCTGCAGAATGGCGAAGAGGGACATAACTATACCACAGTGGACGAGAACGGAATCCCTACCGATCTGAAGAATGTGGATGACACAGAGGATGCTTACAAGCTGCATGCTACCGACGGCGCACCTATCTGTAACGGATTTTACTATGGTTCTGACGAACTGAATTTTGCCGCTTCCGCCAATGCCTATCCCGGGTATACGGATGAAGTTGCCCATTCGCTTGAAATCTCCAATACCTTTGGCTATGAGCCCATCAGCTTTACGCGCACCATCCAGACCCGGGTTGACTACGGCACAACCGTAATCTCCAAAGAGGCCGAATTGCTGGTACAGACCGTAACCTGTAAGCCGGAAGAGTTTGACGCAAAGTGGGATGAGTATATGAATGCCCTGCTTACCTCAGGCGGCCAGCAGATTATCGATGAACAGCGGGAAGCTTATAAAGAGGGCGCTTACCGCGGATCCTATCCCATGGCTGAATAAGGATCGGAATCTGTATTGTAACTGAACAGAAGAGGCTGCTGACAAAGGCCGGCAGCTTCTTCTTTCTATCTAATTTGGCAAATCATGGAAAGAGTGGTAATATAGGGAAAAGCATATGGAAACGAGGTAGGATATGGAGCAGAAAAAAGACGGAATGAATTATGCGCCCAAAGGAAAACCTGCACCGGTGGTGGCGGCAGGAGAATTTCCCATTGCGGCCGTGGCATTGGATCACGGGCACATCTATGGGATGTGCAACGGTCTGGTGGAAGCGGGCGCAACGGTGAAGTGGGTGTATGACCCGGATCCGGAGAAAGTCAAAAACTTTATAAAAGCATTTCCGGAGGCCAAGGCGGCAGGTTCCGAGAGAGAAGTCCTGGACGACCCGGAGGTAAAGCTGGTCTGCGGGGCTGCGGTCACCAGCGAAAGATGCGCATTAGGGCTCAGAGTCATGGCGGCCGGAAAAGACTATTTTACGGATAAGGCGCCGCTGACCACATTGGAACAGCTGGCGGCGGCAAAGGACATGGTGCGGCGCACCGGCAGAAAGTACATGGTTTACTACAGCGAGCGCATTCATGTGGAGGCGGCAGTGTATGCAGGCCAGCTGATTGAAAGCGGCGCAATCGGGACGCCGATCCATATCGACGGCTTTGGCCCCCACAGGGTGGGGGACCCTAAGGGCAGACCGGAATGGTTCTTCCAAAAAGAGAAGTATGGCGGCATTTTATGCGATATCGGCAGCCACCAGATCGAACAGTTTCTGTTTTACTGCGGCGTAAAGGACGCGGAGGTTAAATACAGCCAAGTGGGGAATTATGGACATCCGGATTTCCCGGAGCTGGAAGATTTCGGGGATGCCGTTCTGGTGGGGGACAACAATACCACGCAGCATTTCCGTGTGGACTGGTTTACGCCGGACGGCCTTTCTACCTGGGGGGACGGGCGGACTTTCATTCTGGGGACCAAAGGGTATATCGAACTTCGCAAATATGTGAATGTAGGCTGCAATGACGGAACCGGCAATCATGTATTTCTGGTAAACCAGGATGGGGAGCAGCATTTTGAGGTTACCGGGAAAGTGGGCTATCCATTTTTCGGGCAGCTGATTTTGGACTGCATCCATCGCACGGAAAATGCCATGACCCAGGAGCATGCTTTTAAGGCCGCGGAGCTTTGCGTCAGGGCCCAGCTCCAGGCAGTGCGCGTGAAATAGCGGCATGACAGTCAGTTTATTCCACCGGCTGGAGGTGGGGAAAGAGGACAGTGTATGATTCGAGTAGCCATTGTGGGAACCGGAAACATTGCCAATGCGCATGTGGCAGGCCTTTTGACCTTTCCGGACAGATGTAAGATTGTAGCGCTGTGTGACATTTATCCGGATAAAGCGGAGGCAATGAAAAAACAATACGGGCTGGACTGCAGGGTCTTTGACGATCACTGCGCCATGCTGGGCTCGGATGTTGAAATTGACCTGGTACATATCTGTACGCCGCCCTATGTGCATTGTGAAATTGCAGTCAACTGCATGAATGCAGGATGTAATATCGTGGTGGAGAAGCCCATGGCAACCTGCCTGGCAGAGTGCGACCAAATGCTGGAAGCGGAAGCGAGGAACAAAGTGACCATGGCATGTATCGCGCAGAATCGTTTCCGGAATTCCATTTATAAGCTGAAAAAAGTGGTGGACAGCGGCCTGGCAGGAAAAATCTGCATGGCCCAGGTGGAATCTCTCTGGTGGCGGGGACATTGCTATTATGATCTCTGGTGGCGGGGAACCTGGGAAAAGGAAGGGGGCGGCCCCACGCTGAACCATGCGGTGCATCACATTGACATGCTGAACTGGCTGGAGGGAAAGCTTCCGGAATCCGTGGCAGCCATGCTGACCAATGTCATGCATGACAATGCCGAGGTGGAAGATCTGTCTCTTGCATGCCTGCGCTACGGGGACGGAAGTCTGGCCCAGGTAACCAGTTCCGTGGTGCACCATGGGGAGAAGCAGGGAATCTCTCTGCAGTGCGCGGATGCCGGAATCTCTGCCCCCTGGGGGATCAATGCGGAAGTGACCCAGCAGAACGGTTTTCCAAAGGCGGAAGGAAATGCGGAGCTTATCTCAAAAATTCAGAAATTTTATGAAGAGCTTCCGGATCTTGCCTATGAGGGGCATACAGGGGAGATCGACGATGTACTCACTGCCTTGGAAACGGGCAGCCGCCCGCTGATCACGGGTATCGACGGCAGGAGGACAGTGGAGGTAATCACCGCGATCTATATGGCGGGCTTCCACGGCAGAACGGTAAAGCTTCCCATTGAAAAGGAAGATTTGGGCTATACATTTAAGGATATCTTGGACAATGCCATTCACTTTTATGAGAAAAAAGCTTCTGTGGAAAACTTTAAAGAAGAGCGGTTTACCATAGGAAATTACAGCTGATTTGCAAGGGGATATTCCAGGCCTGGCGTTCTTTGCATAAGGCCTGGAATCATCTTCTTTGTGCCGGTGCAGTCCTGCGTTCAAAGGCTTGAAAGCTGGCTGTTTTGCTGATATTGTTTGGGCGACATGCCCACTTGTGCGGAAAAACGGCGGGAGAAGCTGGAGTAATTATTATAGCCAATCATAAAGCAGACATCGCTAGGGGGGGGTACCTTGACAGAGGTACTGCTGGGCAAGAGCGATCTTTTTTGCCGTTATATAGTGCTTCAGGGATAAGCCTGTTGTGGCTTTGAAAGCCCGGCTCAGATAGTCGCTATTGTGATGAAAGTGTACGGCAAGACTTTCCACTGTAATGTCGGAAGTGATATGCTCGTCTACGAATTCAAAGGTTTTTTTCACAACCGAGGGCATAATATTGGAATAGAGCTGTGTGTGAAATGTCTCCGCACATTGGTTTGCCATCACCATCAGTTCAGACAGGTAAGCCTTTTCCAGAATGGTATGTCCATAACTGCGGGTGGATATGGTTTTTTCCAGGGCATCCGCAATGGACACAAAGTGCTGGATTTCCGGTTCGTTTAAATGAATGACATTCAGGCGCTTGGCGGGCATCTTGTGAAAACAGAGAGATAAATCAATATTCTTATCACTGAGTGACTGAAGGTAGGGCGGCCGTATATGTATCACGGCTCGTTCATAGCTGGATACATCAATTAGCTTGAGGCCATGAAAGGCAAAGGGGCTGATAAAAATCAAGTCGCCCCGCTCTAAAACTTTTCCGTCAGATTCTACAAAATAACTTACATCTTTTCCGCCTAAAAACAGAATGATTTCATATCCATCGTGATTATGAAGAATCACGGAAGAGCAGATATTAATTCTGCCCACTTTGTGTTCGCTGCATACATCTTTGTCTAAAATGCTATATTTACAATGTAAGTCTTTTTTCATAGCGTATTTACCATTCCTTTCGCTTCGTCAGGGGCATAAAAATTGTCCTGATCTCTTCGATCATGAATGGGTTACTCCGGGCAAAACGCCTGGAACCATGGTTTCCGTTAGAAGCAAAAATAGATTTTCTGAAGTGATTTTATGATAACATACGAAGGGATGAATTGCAATAAATTTTGATTTGGATGACTTTCTTTCCGCTTTTTAAGGACATGGATAAGATGCTGCGAGGATGAATTATTCTTCGGGATGTCTCTCATATTTATACGGCTCGTGGGATTCGCGAAGCGGCTTCTGTGATAATAAATGCAAAACCCGGCACTCAGATGAAACTTGTGCGGATTGACAGTCGGGCTGATAATGGCTAAAATAAAATTAGATTTTAGTGCGGGCGAATAGTCTGCGGCTTTCATGTGCATGGCCGCCGTTCGTGTATGCCGGTCTGGCTGATTAGATGGATTCTCGGGGCGGGACGGGGGCAGTAAGGTTTGCGGGGATGGCCGGAAATTTGACAGAAAGGTAGTAAAAACAGATGGAAAATCGAAAGTCATGCGAAAACAAAGTCATCACGATCTACGACATTGCCAATGAGGCAGGGGTCTCCGTAGCCACTGTATCCCGGGTGCTGACCAACAACGCCAATGTCCGGCCTGAAAAGAAGGAAAAAGTACAGCAGCTCATTGACAAATACAATTTTAAGCCCAATGCCATGGCCAGGGGGCTGACGGATCCGAAGAACAAGGTCATAGGTATCATTGCCGCCGATGTGCGGAATGTCTACTATGCCAATATTTTCGTGGCCTGTGAAACCGAAGCCAGGAAAGCGGGATACAGAGTCCTGCTGTGCAATTCCCTGGGGGAGAAAGAGCGGGAAGAGGAGCAGTTGGAGATGCTCTATGAGCAGCGGGTGGGAGCCATCATACAGTTAGGAGGCAGGGCGGACGACCTGACCAGCGATGTGGAGTATGCAGAACGGGTGAACCTGATTACCAACAGCATTCCCCTGGTGGTCACGGGTAAGCTGGACGGAACCATGTGTTACCAGGTGCAGATCGATGCCATGAGAGCCATGGATCTGGCCATGGAACATTTGATCGACTTAGGACATAAGCGAGTGGCTCTGGTGGGAGGCCGCATGGACGTGCTTTCCACCTTTGAGAAGCTCCAGCGGTACAGGCAGATTCTGAAAAACTACCATCTGGATTTCCATGAGGAGTATATTAGGACAGGCGGATATGACTACGAGACCGGATACAAAGAGATGAACGAACTGTTTCAGTGCAGCCGGATGCCCACTGCAGTGATCGCCATCAATGACTATGCCGCCGCCGGGGTGGCGCGCAGCATCATAGAGCACGGTTGCCGGGTGCCGGATGATATTTCTGTCATAAGCTATGACAATACGGAGGTGGCGCAGCTTTTGACGCCCAGAATGACAAGTATAGACTACCGCTACGAAGAGTTCGCCGGGAAGCTGGTGGGGACCGCTCTGGCCGCCATTGCTGGCAAGAGCATTCCCAGGATTCAGCTGCAGATCCCGGACTTGGTGGTTCGGGAGAGTACCGGGACAGCGAAGAACAGCGCAGTATAGCTACATATCCGCAGCCATATGGGGAACCGCCCGGCCGGGCGGTTTTTTTGCACCCTGACGTCCGATATGCCGGCCGGAGGCTGTTTGATTCGGCCGGGCGTTTTGGAGCAGGCCTGTCACCCCTTTCAGAGGACGGAAATAAATTCTGAAAACGGTTTCTTGAAATGAATGAAAACCAGGATGAAAACCATAAAAGGATGCAGGAAGAAATGAAATAGTAGTTCAAAGGCACAAAATCAGAATTCCGGGCCGGGTGATGGGACAAAAAGCCGAAAGGACTCGCAACAAAAAATGTGCAATATGGATAATAAGGATAGTAACACCTATTGATTATATGCAAAATTACAAATTTTCTATTGACAAGTACTGGCTAAGCGACTAAAATAGTAAACGTGAAATGGGTTTCAAAGGGCATTGGTGCATAAGAGGAATGGGGAGTCTTTCGGAAATCCTCCCCGCAGAATGCCTCGCGAAGATAGTTGTAGAGGAGGAAAACTCTAAAAAAGGAGGATATTCATGAAGAAGAAAGCATTATCCATTCTGCTAAGCGCAGCCATGATGCTGACACTGGCAGCCTGCGGCGGGGATGCGCCTCAGGAAAGTTCACAGGACAGTTCGCCCGCGTCCGAATCGGGCAGCGAGTCCGGTTCCCAGGAGTCCTCGCAGGAGTCCGGGGGGGGCAGATTCCCAGGAGGAGTCCGGGAATGACGAGAAGCCGGCGGAGACCGTTGTGCTGAAATTCGGCACCCACTGGGTCAGGGATCTGGATCCCAACTTTACCGATGAGGTGACCGGGGAGTATACCATGGAGGAGTCCATGCGTCAGGCTCACCAGGCAGCGGCCCAGGCAATCAAGGATACATACAATGTGGAATTTGAATTTTTGCAGTATCCCAACGATGTGAAATCAGATCTGATGACCAGCGTTCTGGCAGGCGATCCCATCTGCGACCTTGCGCTTTTGTGGGGAGGCTCAGAACCTGACATTTTATCCCAGAACGTCCTGCAGGACTTAAGCGCCTATGAAGACCTGTTCCAGGACGAGGAATCTTCCTGGCTCCTGAAAGATGCCGTGTTCGGCGGCCGTTATCTGCTGAACAATGAAATGGGAGCCATGACCTACTTCCCTCTGATCGTGAACCTGACCATGCTGGAGAAAGTGGACGCCCTGAAAGACGCGGACGGAAACACCATCTACCCCATGGATCTGTTCAAAGAGGGAAATTGGACCTGGAGCACATTCCAGGATTACATTTCTAAAGTACAGGCCTATTATGCCAATGTGGAATCCGCTGACGGCTGCGTCTATGACTTCGTACAGGCATACGAGACAGACCACCGCTATGCGGCGCTGGCTGCCATCCATGCCAACGGCGGCGGCATCTATTCGGACGGACAGGTGACGGCGGACTCCCAGGAGGCTATTGACGGCGTGGAGTTCATTAAGCAGCTCATGGATGCAAATCTTCTGACGGAGTGCGGTACTTATGACGACGGCTATACGCCGGAATGGTGCCGCAGCGCTGACGATTTCGGCAGAGGCGGCACGGTGTTTACGGACTGTCCCAACTGGCGGATCGGCGGAGTGGGTTCCGACTGTGCAGCCCGCGGTGAGAGCATTGCCATCGTTCCCTGGCCCAGAGCGGATCGTTTGGAGGCGGACAGCCCTGAGTATATGCAGAGCACCAACGGCGGCAACAGCGTGGCAATTCTGAAAGGTGTCAGCCCGGAGCGTACGGAGCTGGCCATCAAGTCCTTTATCCTTTACTGGCAGACTTATTATAAGACATGCGGCAATGTAGAGAAAGTGTCCGAATACCAGGCAGCCAGGGCAGTGGAAGATCTGCAGAACTATGGGGTGGACGTATTCCACGAGACCTACGGACAGGATCTGATCGATACCTTTATCTACATCAAAGAGCATATGAATACCAACTTTGCCCATATGATGGGCCTGTGGGATCAGAACTGGGAGGCTATCCTGGGCAAATCCCTCTATGGCCTGGAAGGCATGAGCTCCTATGACGTTGCCATCAAGGCCAACCTCACCGATCTGACCAACAAGACGGACAACATTGCGGCAATCTTGCAGACAGATGAAGTGCATGACAACCAGGCGCCCAACGTGACTACAGAAGATATCATCCTGGCGGCGGGCACGGATGCGGCAGGGGTTGACTGGACGACCTACTTCACTGTTGAGGACTCCGTGGACGGCTCCATCGCGGTTACGGCTGACATGATTACCGTCAGCGAGGAACTGGATCTGGCTACACCCGGCGAGTATGGAGATGCTCTGGTGCTCAAAGTTTCCGACAGCTCCGGAAACGAGAAAGAGAGCAAGGCAAAAGTAATCGTGTACAATGGGGACAATACCACGGCACCCACCGCCACGGCAAAGGAAGAGCTTCCGGAGATCGCCCTGAACACCGAGACTTCCGGCATTAACTGGAAAGACTATCTGGAATCCGCAGTGGATGCGGACGGACTGGACGTGAGCGGCAACGTAACGGCAGACCTGTCCCAGTTAGACACTACCACGCCCGGTACCTATGAGGTAGTCCTCACCGTAACCGACTATGCGGGCAACGAGGGCACCGTCACCTTGAACGTGACCGTAGCCGCGGCAGAATAGGAAAACGTCGGCCGCGGACAGCGGCAACATGGGGCGTTTCCCCGGGGAACAAGAAAGCAGAATAGTTCTGTTTACGGGCAAAGACGCACAAGGGGCAGGAAGCGGAGTACGTTTTCCTGCTCCTTTTGTCTGCATACAGACCTGTAAAAGGACATGGGGAAAGCAGCAAAGCTATATGTAACAGGAAAAAGCATCGAGAGAGGTAGGCATATGAAATCTGGCAAGATCGTAAAAATATCCGTCTGCATCGCTGCGGGCCTTGCAGCGGTGTTCCTGGCGGCAGTGATGCTGGGAAACAGCGCCGCCGGGGAGCCAAATGCCGTGCCCCAGTGGGGGGAAGCCTCCTATGAGGAGAGCTACCAGGCATACCTGTCCGAGGCCGGTTACGATGGGACGCTGTCCCAGGAGGCCATAGAGGTGGATCTGGAGGACTACGAGACGTCCCCGGACATGGTGGCCTATGCGGGGGAGCAGGGAATCGTGACGGAGGACAGCGGATGGATCCGGTGGAGTTTCAAGGTGGCAAAGAGCGGCTTCTACAACCTGAAACTGGGCTACATCCCCCTGCCGGGCACCACGTCGGACATCCAGAGGAAGATCGCCATAGATGGGGAGATCCCCTATGAGGCGCTGTCCCAGGTGGTGGTCAGCAGATACTGGACGGACGGGGAGATCGGGGTAAAGAACGACAATGAGATCCGCCCTGAGAGCCTGGAATTGTACAGTCCCCAGGAGTGGTTCGTGGAGGACTACCAGAGACGCAACAACGCACCGCTTGTCTTCTATCTGGAGGCAGGGACCCACACCATCTCCTTTGAGGTGATCAAAGAGCCCCTGGAGTACACTTCCCTGACATTCTGTGCCCAGGCCCCCATACCCTCCTATGAGGAGGCCATCGGGGAGCTGAAGAGCAAGTACGCAGTCTACGACGGAGAGACCCTCAAAGGCCAGGCGGAGCGCAGGGAGGGCATCACAAAAGAGATCGTGAAGAGCTCCTCCGCCATCAACATCCAGAAAAACTATTCCGACAGTAACTTAGAGCCCTACCATCCCTATCATATCCTGTACAACACCATAGGGGCTTCGGATTGGTCCAAGCCCGGCGACTCCCTCACCTGGATCGTGGAGGTGGAGAAAGAGGGCCTGTACGAGCTGACCCTGAAAGCCAGACAGAACAGGAACCGGGGCGTCACCAGCTACAGGCGCCTCTATGTCAACGGCGCGGTGCCCTATGAGGAAATGCTGTCCATAGGTTTTGCGTTCCAGAGCGGGATGAACAACTACACGGTGGCAGACGAAAACGGCGAGCCCTACCTCTTCTACCTGAAAGCGGGGACCAACACCATCACTTTCGAGGACGTGATGGGCCCCATGGGAGGCATCATCACCCAGGTGGAGGAGAGCATGGGCGAACTGAACCGCCTGTACCTGGAGGTGGTCCAGCTCACAGGCCAGTCTCCCAGCAAGTTCATCGACTATGAGATCGCAAAGAATATTCCGGGCTTCGCCGACTCCATGGAGGAGCAGGGAAAGATCCTGCGGGAGACCGTGGACAGGATCGTAGCCATCACCGGCGAAAAGGGAGAGAACACTGCACTGCTTGAGAAAATGGCAGTGGAGGCAGAGGGCCTGGCAGAGGATCCGGAGAGCGTCACGGAGGAACTGGGGCAGCTGAAAGGGAACATCTCCGCTCTGGGCACCTGGCTGGTGAACGTGGCCGACATGCCCCTGGAGGTGGACTACCTGGCGCTGTCGGCCCCCGGGGCAAAGCTTCCCAAGGCCCAGGACTCTTTCTTTGCAGGGGTCAAGAACGGCACGGTGCGGTTCTTCTCCACTTTCTTCGTGAAGAACAGCCAGATCAGCGAGGAGACGGGGGGCTCGGACTCCATTAAGGTGTGGCTGGCCTCCTACGGCAAGGAGCACGCCCAGATGATCCAGAACATGGTGGACGAGACCTTTACGCCCCAGACAGGCATCTCCGTGAACCTGCAGCTGATTCCGGTGGACGTGGTGCTGCGGGCGGCTCTGGCAGGAAACGGGCCGGACGTGGTCATAGGCCTTGGCCAGACCACCATGCAGGACTTCGCCATGCGGGAGGCGGTGCTGGATCTGTCAAAGATGGACGGCTTTGAGGAGGCCACCGAGCGGTTCTACCAGAGCACGCTGGACACCGCCTCTTTCCAGGGGGGAACTTACGGCATACCTGAGCAGGCCACATTCATGATGCTCTTCACCAGGGACGACATCCTGGAGGAGCTGGGGCTTGAAGCCCCCGCCACCTGGACACAGCTCCTGGAGATGATCCCGGATCTGCAGAAGAACAACTACAATCTCTACATTCCCAACGTGCAGCAGACGGAGAACTCCCTTATCGGCACATCCATCGACTACAACATGCACCTGTACCAGTCCATGGTGATGCAGAACGGAGGGGACGTGTACCGGGGAGAGGGGAACGACTACGGCATAGAGAGCGGCCTGAACTCCGACGAGGCCACGGAAGCTTTCAAGGAATATACGGACTTCTACGTCAGCTACGGGCTGGACGTGCAGCTGGACTTCGCCAACCGGTTCCGGACAGGGGAGGTGCCCGTGGGCATCATCAACTACACCCTGTTCAACACCCTGGAGATCTTCGCGCCGGAGATCAAGGGACAGTGGAGTTTCCATCCCATCCCCGGGGTGGAGCAGGAAGACGGCTCCATAGACAACACTTTCGTGGTGGACACCGTGCAGTCGGTGATCATGTCCGCCAGCAGGAATCGGGAAGACTCCTGGGAATTCGTGAAATGGTGGACCGGCACGGAGACCCAGCTAAGCTTTGCCAACTCCCTGGAGTCCCTGATGGGGACCAGCGCCAGGTACGCGGCGGCGGACCCGGAGGTATTAAAGCAGCTCCCCTGGAGCAACGCGGAGCTGGAGAGCCTCCTTGGACAGTTTGAGCACACTGCGGGACTCCCTGCAGTGCCCGGCAACTACATGACCACCCGCATGGTACAGTACGCTTTCAACGACACCGTAGCGGACAATGCCAATCCCAGGGAGACTCTGTACCTGAACATCAAGGACATCAACGAGGAACTGACCAGAAAACGGAAAGAACTGCACTTGTCCACGCTGGAACCCCGGGAGGCGGACGCTTCGGGGGAGGAGAGCCGGGGGGAGGGAGACGGAATCTCCCTGGCAGAAGAGAGGAGGGATCAGGATGAGCGCTAAGCGCGAGCCCATTTCACTGGTCTGGAAGAAACATAAATACAAGTACCTTATGATCGCGCCTTTCGCGCTGATCTTCATCGTGTTCACCCTGCTGCCGGTGCTGGTGGCCATCTTCTTAAGCTTCACCAACTTCAACATGGTGAAAGCGCCGGAGTTCGCCGGGCTGGACAACTACGTGAAGCTCATAGTGCACGACCCCATCTTCCTGACGGCCATCAAGAACACCCTGTTCTTCGCCATCATCACGGGGCCCGTGAGCTACCTGATGTGCTTCCTGTTCGCCTGGATGGTGAACGACCTGCCCCGGATCCCCAGGGCCGTCATGACGCTGGTGTTCTACGCGCCCTCCATCTCCGGCAACGCCTACCTGGTGTGGAAGCTGCTGCTTTCCTCGGACTCCTACGGATGGGTCAACGCCTGGCTCATGAAGCTGGGCGTCATCCAGGAGGCGGTGACCTGGCTGGTGAAGAAAGAATACATCATGCCCATCCTGATCATCGTGCAGCTGTGGCTGAGCCTGGGCGTCAGCTTCCTGACGTTCATAGCAGGCTTCCAGAACCTGGATAAATCCCAGCTGGAGGCGGGCAGCGTGGAGGGTATCAAGAACCGCTGGCAGGAGCTTTGGTACATCATCCTGCCCTCCATGAAGCCCCAGCTTATGTTCGGCGCCGTGATGCAGATCACCAGCTCCCTGTCGGTTTCCCAGCTGTCCATCGACCTGGTTGGGTTCCCTTCCGTGAGCTACTCGGGACATACTATCCTGACCCATCTGCACGACTTCGGCAACCTGCGCTATGAGTTGGGATACGCCTGTACCATAGCGGTGATTCTGTTCTTTATCATGCTGTTCTGTAACATCATCGTGCAGAAGCTGCTAAGGAAGCTGGGATAGGGGGTGAGAGGATGAAAGCAGTTGCATATATCAAGAACAAGTACCACAGGAGAAAGTTCAAAAGGCGCAACCGCAGCCTGGGAGGGGACTTCATCCTGTTTGTAATCCTGGCCTTTTTCGGGATATTCAGCCTGTTCCCGCTGGTGTACACCCTGACCAGCGCGTTCAAGCCCTTTTCGGAGATATTCATGTACCCGCCGAAGCTGACGGTGGAGAACCCCACCCTGGGCAACTTCTTCGACCTGGGGACCATCATCGAGGACTTCACCGTGCCCCTCTCCAGGTACATGTTCAACACCCTGGTGATCACGGGTCTGGGGACATTCGGAACGGTGCTGCTGGGGGCCATGGCGGCCTACCCGCTTGCCAAGTATGAGTTCCCCGGCTCCAAGCTCATGGGCAACCTGATCGTGTATGCTTTGATGTTCAGCACATCCGTGACGGCCATCCCCAACTACCTGATCATGAGCGCCCTGGGGATCGTGGACACCTACTGGGCGGTGATCCTGCCTGCGGTGGGCGGGACTTTGGGCCTGTACCTGATGAAGAACTTCATGGTCCAGGTGCCGGACGACATGCTGGAAGCCGCCAAGATCGACGGGGCCACGGAGTTCCAGACGTTTTGGAAAGTGGTGATGCCGCTGTGCAAGCCTGCCTGGATCACGCTGGTGATCCTGTCGTTCCAGCAGATGTGGGGAACCACGGGAGGAGTGTTCATCTACTCCGAGGAGCTCAAGCCCTTAAGCTACGTGCTCTCCCAGCTGGTCAGCGGGGGGATCTCCAGAACCGGCGTGGCCTCCGCGGTGTCGCTTTTGATGCTGATCGTGCCCATAGGCGTGTTCGTGTTCTCCCAGAGCAATGTCATCGAGACCATGGCCACCTCGGGCATCAAGGGATAAGGGGGGAAGCAATGGGGAGATTTTTGAGAGATGGAAGCTTAAAAGAAAAGAGCCTAAGAGACAGAAGTCTGGGAAAGGGCCTGAAGAGAACGCTGAAAGGCAGTCTGTGCCTCTTAGCGGCCCTGGGCATGGCGCTGGCGCCGGCCACGGCGCAGGCCTCGGACGGGACCAGCTACGTGTACGACGGCTACACCTATGACTATTACGGCAACGCTAAGGAGAGCCCGGCCATGTTCAGGCTGGAGAGGACCATCACAGCCGCGGACGCCGGGGGGATCGCCATTTCCGGCGTGGACGACGTGTGCACAAGCGAAGACGGACGGATCTTCGCAATAGACACTGCGGAGAGCCGCATGAACGTGTTCGGCCCGGACGGGGGGTTCCTGTACTCCACCAAGCTGGTCCGGACCCAGGACAACAAGATCGCCCTGGCGGAGGACGGCAGCCAGATCATGCTGGGCGCCCCGGAGGGCATCTTCATCCATGAAAAGAACAGGGAGATCTACATAGCGGACACCGGGAACCAGCGGATCGTGGTGCTGGACCTGGACGACTACGGCCTGCTGCGGATTATAGAGGAGCCGGAGGAGCTTGCGGGAGTGACCCAGTTTAAGCCCTCCAAGCTGGCGGTGGACTTCGCGGACCGCATCTATGTTGTGGTGCAGTCCAGCTACGAGGGGATCCTGGAGCTGACCAAGGACGGGGCGTTCTCCGGGTACTACGGCGTGAACACACCCATGGTGAGCCTGGCGGACTACTTCTGGAAGTCCCTGGCCAGCGACCAGCAGAAAGAGAAGATGACAAAGACCTACGCCCCCTCTTTCAACAACATCACCCTGGACGGGGAGGGCTTTGTCATGGCAGTGACCTATGACCTGTCCGCGGAGGACATGGTGTTCCGGCTCAACTCCAAGGGCAAGAATGTGCTCCGGGAGGAGGGCAACACCCTGGTGAGAGGGGACATCTGGAGCATGAATTCCGACGACCCGGGCAGCCAGTTCGTGGACATCGCCGTGACGGACTACGGCACCTATGCCCTGCTTGACAAGAACAAAGGGCGCATCTTCCTCTACAACTTCGACGGGGAGCTGCTGAACGCTTTCGGAGCCATGGGGAACCTTAAGGGCGAGTTCAAGAGCCCCACCAGCCTGGCCTGGCTTGGCGACAAGCTGGTAATATCGGACACCATGCTGGGCTGCATCTACATCCTTGCGCCCACGGCTTTCGGCCAGGCGGTGCTGGAGGGGAACGAGAGCTACTACTTCGGCAGGTGGGACGAGGCCCTGGTGTCTTTCCAAAAAGCGCTGGACCTGAACGCCAACTATGAGGCGGCCTACAGCGGCATCGGCAAGAACTATCTGATGAAAGACGAGTACGAGACGGCCATGTACTATTTCAAGATGGGGAACAACAGGACCTTTTACTCCAAGGCCTACAACGGCTACCGGGCGCTGTGGATGGAGGATCATTTCCTGATCATCATGCTGCTGTTCGTGCTCCTGGTGGCCGCGGTGGTGGGATCCGAGATCCGCTACCACAGACAGAGCAAAGAGAGGCAGAAAGCTGCCATGAAGCGCTTGAACAGTCGCAGGGGGAGGGCGGTAGAATGAAAGAAGCAGTAAGAGAGAAACTCAGTTACTTGAAGCAGTCTCTTTTCCATCCTTTTGACGCTTTCTATGAGATCCGGTTCCGGGGCAGAGGGAGTGTACTTCTGGCGTCCCTGCTCCTGGCGCTGTTCGGCATCTTACAGTGTGTCAGCTACCAGTATACCGGGTTTGTAATCAATGGGAACGAAGTGGGGGCCATGAACAGTCTCTCCATCTTCCTGACCTGGGTCCTGGGCCTGCTGCTGTTCATCGTCAGCAACTGGTCCGTGACCACCCTGTTAAACGGAAAAGGAGGCATGGGCGACATCCTGAAAGTAGTCTCCTACTCTCTGGTGCCCTTTATCTGCGCCCTCCTGTTCCAGGTGGTGGTGAGCAACTTCATTATCCTGGAGGAGGCCATGATCGTGTACGTGGTCACGGGCATCGGCACGGTGTGGACCCTGTTCATGCTGCTGGCAGGGCTGTGCGTGATCCACGAGTACGGCTTTGGCAAGAACCTCATCGCCATCATGCTGACCTTTGTGGCGGCAGCCATCATTATGTTTCTGGGGATCCTGATCTTCACCCTCATCGAGCAGATGGTGTTCTTCGTCATCTCGGTGGGGCAGGAATTCTTCAGGCGGCTGTAGGGACTTTCCCTTTCAGAGCCATCGAGCGGCGATTTTTGACAGTCTCGAAGCGGAGAGACGGAACTGGAATTCGGAGCAGTCTCGGAGCGGGAAGCGCCTGGAGAATATTCAGATGCGCTCCTTGCAGATGAAAATTCTCCCCTGTAT
>JAAWOU010000064.1 GCA_022799755.1 Lachnospiraceae bacterium | reverse complement strand
CCGCCGATGTAGATGAATGCCTCAATCTGCAGCTTGTCCATGATTTCGAACAGCTTCTCGTAGATTTCCGGATTCTCGTGAATCTCCGGCAACTTGTAGCGGCAGGAGCCCAGGAAAGCGGAAGGCGTCCTCTTTAACAGCTCGATGTCGATATCGGAGTGAATCTGTGTGGACAGATCCACATACTGCTCGTCCAGAAAGCCCTGAACGCCGTGGAGCATTCCGTATACCTTGTGGAAACCTCTCTCCTTGGCAGTCTTGTAAACGCCTGCCAGGCTGGAGTTGATCACGGCGGTGGGACCGCCGGACTGACCAACGATAATGTTACGTTTCTTAGCCATTTTAAAAATCCTCCATATAAAATTTTGCAAGTCGGATTCTCCGACATGTCCTTACAATGTTTTCACCTGTCATACTCACGAGCCGTAAAATGCTTCGCCGACATAGAGAGCTGCGCTCGTGAATCCGGTGTATTGCAACCTTTAGCGGCTATCAGTATCAATCATACCAAAAAAGGACAAAAAATACAACACCAAATTACACAAACTGGTTTCTTTCTGCATCATAATGATAGCCGATATTTCCCAGGCGCTCCACCATGTCCTGCCTGTCCGCGTCCAGATCCCCGCACAGGGCATCTAAGCTGTCATAGAAATCCCGCAGTTTCGTGTTTACAAAGCTCAGCAGCATTACCGGATCCTTTGGAAGCATGTCCCTCACCTCACATTTTGGTCTATAGAGTTTCCCTGTCCTATTCTATCAGATCTCATCCTCTATGGCAAGAAAAAGAAGCTCGGTGTGTTCACTTCCCGTGCCGAAATGCAGAGGGCGAGCTGTTTTACTGCTTGTTGACCGTATAAGGCTTCTCGGCCGATTCTGTGGAGTGAGAGCGCTCTTTTACTTCCAATGACCTCGTTCTGGAACATATTGGCCGTGGAGGCCAGGATGTTCCAGACGTAGAGCTGTACCGGCTGTATGGCCTTGTCAGTGGTGTAGATAGATGCTTCGAAACAGGCATTCCACACCCCTACTATGGTATAAATCATGATCACAGCCAGCACCGGCTTGGACAGGGGCAGCACAAGATTCCAAAGAGCGCAAAAAAGCGACAGCTTCACACTGCCGCTTCCTGCGCTCTGTATTCTCTTAAGCTCTGCGAACTATTTGTTCAGATACTGCGATGTATCCGCCTCTATCTGTCTCTCATACTCTTTTACGTTCTGTGTCACGGTATAGTCTTTATCGCCAAACAGATATTCATGCAGCCACACCACATTGTCCTCCAGACTGTCAGGTATGATACAGCTGCCCTTGGCGCCTATATTTCCCGGTAGGCGCATGTTCTCCTGAGGGATGGCGTCCTGGCCTACGATACTGTACTTTCCGATATCCGCTAACAGATCCAGGATATCTCCGGAGTCTAAGCTGGTGTAGATGTCCCCGATACAGTCGTTGAATACCTTGGTCAATGTCACCAGATCCGTCTGCTTGGCCTGCTTCTCCAGAGCCATCAGCACTTCTCTCTGTCTGGCCGTGCGCTTGAAATCATCGCCTCCGCCATAGCGGATTCTGCAGTACGCCGTAGCCTGCATGCCGTCCAGAAGCTGATACCCCGTCTCTGTCACAGGAGTGTAATCGCACTCTAAAAGCTCGGCAATCTTGAGCTGGTAATTGTTGATATGCAGCAGTTCCACGCTGTCCACATCGATATAGATGCCGCCCAGACCGTCTATGACCTTGCGCAGCCCCTTATAGCCCACGGCCACGAAATCCGTGATATCCATGTCCAGATTCATGTTCAGCATCTTCACCGCCTGCTCCGCGCCGCCGGTGAAGTACGCCTGTGTGGCTTTCCAGTACTCGTCGTTGCCCAGGTTCAGATATGTATCTCGGTACACGCTGACCAGCTTGATATCCCCGGTATCCATATTCACACTGGCAATCATGATGCTGTCGCTGTGACTGCCCGTAAGCAGCTGGGCATCATTCTCCGCATCCAGGCCGAACAGGGCGATGTTACGGTATCCCTGCATGGTGCCGCCCTCTTCCTTGAGCTGCTTCACATCCTCGTGGATCTCCAGAACCTGGGGATCCAGCTCCGCCATCTTAGGGCCCTCGCTGGATTTGTTCAGCACCAGATACAGCACGATCAGCATGACCAGAATTATGATAATCTCTACACCAAAAAGAATCAGCTTAGCCTTACTCTTGCCTGCTCTTCTCCTACCACTTACGCCTGCCGCCATATAAGACTCCTCCTCAAGTTTAAGCTCATATCTCTCGATGGGGATTGCCTCGCAAATTCCATCATTCTGTATTATAAAGGAAATTTTTTAGGATTTTATGAAGTGATTTCTTAAGAATTCTTAAGATAATGCATGAAAAGGCCGTCTGCCGCAATTTCTGCCGCAGACGGCCCTGAACCGGGTTCCTTTCATTCTATGCTTTCGGTCTCTTTACGGAAGCTTTCAGCATTCCGTCCTCCAGTAAGATCAGCACCGTGTCGCCGCTGTCTGCTCCGTCTGACAGGATCAGCTTGGCAGTGGCGGTCTCCACATATTTCTGGATATAGCGCTTCAAAGGCCTGGCTCCGTACACCGGATCATAGGCGTTCTCCACGATGAACTGCTCCGCCTCTTTGGTGAGCTCCAGACTCAAATCCCGGTCCGACAGCCGCCTGTTCAGATCCGCAATGATCAATGCCACGATGCCGCCTATGTTTTCCCGGGTCAGCGGCTTGAACAGAATGGTCTCGTCCAGGCGGTTTAGGAATTCCGGTCTGAAGCGCCCCCGCAGTTCGTTCATCACCATCTCCTCTGCCTTTTCCTCAATTTGTCCGTCCGGTCCGATGCCATCCAGGAGATAACCCGCGCCGATATTCGAGGTCATGATCAAAATGGTGTTCTTAAAGTCCACGGTCCTGCCCTGCGAATCCGTAATGCGCCCGTCGTCCAGCACCTGCAGCAGTACATTGAACACATCCGGATGGGCTTTCTCAATCTCGTCAAAGAGCACCACGCTGTAAGGTTTGCGTCTGACCGCTTCGGTCAATTGTCCGCCCTCCTCATACCCCACGTATCCGGGAGGCGCTCCGATGAGCCTGGACACGGCGTATTTCTCCATGTACTCGCTCATGTCGATGCGGACCATGTTGTTCTCGTCGTCAAAGAGGGCCGCAGCCAGGGACTTGGCCAGCTCCGTCTTGCCCACGCCGGTAGGTCCCAGGAACAGAAACGACCCGATGGGTTTTGAGGGATCCTTAATGCCCGCCTTGGAGCGGATAATGGCCTCCGTCACCTTCGTAACGCCCTCGTCCTGGCCGATGACCCGCCTGTGGAGCTCCTGGTCCAGGTGCAGGGTCTTGTTGCGCTCGCTCTCCGTCAGCTTGGTCACGGGAATCCCGGTCCAGCGGGAGACGATCCTGGCGATCTCGTCCTCGGAGACTTTCTCCCGGACAAGGGAGCGGTCCGCTGCCCCGCTTTGCTCCTCCTGCTCCAGCTGCTTCTTCAGGGCTGGCAGCCTGCCGTAGCTGAGCTCTGCCGCTTTCTCCAGGTTCCCCTCCACCTGGGCGATCTGTATCTCGCTGTTCACGGCATCGATCTCCTCGCGCAGTTTGGACAGTTTCTCCACGGAGGCTTTCTCATTGTCCCACTGGGCTTTTTGGGAGGCGAACTTTTCTTTCTCCTCCGCCAGGTCTTTCTGCAGATCCGCCAGGCGCTCCCGGCTGAGCCGGTCGTCTTCCTTTTTCAGGGCCGCCTCCTCGATCTCCATCTGCATGATCCTGCGCTGCATCTCGTCCAGCTCCGTGGGCATGCTGTCCAGTTCCGTCTTGATCAGAGCGCAGGCCTCGTCCACCAGGTCAATGGCCTTGTCGGGCAGGAATCTGTCGGAAATATAGCGGTTGGAAAGCACGGCCGCGCTGACCAGGGCATTGTCCATGATCTTCACGCCGTGATAGACCTCATAGCGCTCCTTGATGCCCCTGAGAATGGAAATGGTATCCTCCACCGTGGGCTCATCCACCATCACGGGCTGGAAGCGTCTCTCCAGGGCGGCGTCCTTTTCGATATACTGCCTGTATTCGTCCAATGTCGTGGCGCCGATACAGTGCAGCTCCCCTCTGGCCAGCATGGGCTTTAACATATTCCCCGCATCCAGAGCCCCGTCCGCTTTCCCAGCGCCCACGATGGTGTGGAGCTCGTCTATGAACAGGATGATCTGGCCGTCGCTGTTCTTCACATCCTCCAGCACTGCTTTCAGTCGCTCCTCGAACTCCCCCCTGTACTTGGCCCCTGCCACCAGGGCGCCCATGTCCAGGGCAAAGATCTTCTTGTCCTTAAGCCCCTGGGGCACATCCCCCCGGACGATGCGCTGGGCCAGACCCTCCACCACGGCTGTCTTGCCCACGCCGGGCTCGCCGATGAGCACGGGGTTGTTCTTGGTCTTGCGGGACAGGATACGGATCACGTTTCGGATCTCCGTGTCTCTGCCGATGACCGGGTCCAGCTTCTGGTTCCTGGCTTTTTCCACCAGCTCCTGGCCGTATTTCTCCAGGGTGTCATAGGTGGCCTCCGGATTGTCGCTGGTGACCCGCTGATTGCCCCGCACCGTGGACAGAGCCTGGAGGAAGCGCTCCCTGGTAATGCCGTACTCTTTCCAGATCCGGGCGATCTCCCGGTTGGGGTCTTTCAGCATGGCCAGGAACAGATGCTCCACGGACACATACTCGTCCCCCAGCGTAGCGGCCTCGTCCTCCGCGCTTACCAGCGCCTTGTTCAGATCGGCTCCCACGTACACCTTGCCCCCCTGAACCTTGGTGCGCCCGGCCACTGCCTGCTCCGCCCGATTCACGAAATGTTCCTTTTGAATCCCCATCTTCTCAATGAGCTTGAGAATCAGGCTGTCCTCCACCTTTAACAGGCTGTAGAGCAGATGCTCCTGCTCAATCTCCTGGTTTCCGTATTCGTAAGCCAGCTTTTCGCAGCCCTCCACGGCCTGCATGGATTTCTGTGTAAACTTCTGTATATTCATGTGCGCCTCCCTTTCGGAACCGCCGGCATCCGGAGAATTTCCCTCTGCGGCGTTTCGGTTCTTGTCAATGATTTCGCTTGTTCTATAACCACTATAACATCTTTCCCGGGGAAATCAATTAACAAACCATAAAATTCTATAAAAATATCATGATGTCTCAGAGCCGGCGCGAAAGTTCTATTGTCTCAGCACTTCCTGGATCTTCTCGATCATCTCGTCCTCTTTGAGCCGGAATTTGATCTCCACCCGCCTGGAGGCCTCCATGTCCACCTGGTCCGTGGGATTTCCCTGAGCATCTCTCACATAAATAGGCTGGCTAAAGGAGCGGCCGTTGACCGTAAGAATGCTCTTCAACTGCTCAATCTTGTCCTCCGTGAGGCCGTTTCTGGAGTCCATACAGAATTTCGCCACGGAATAGGCCCGGTTGTAAGACAGCTCCATATTAGATTCGTAGGTGCCGTCCGTGTCCGTATGACCCTCAATGATAATCTCCGCGATATACTCCCGAAACCGGTCCTGCATCAGCACGTCCAGATACATGGGGATGATCTCCTGCAGCGTATTCCTGCTGTCCGCGGACAGCGCCGCGCTGTTGTAGCGAAATAGCACATCCGAGGAAAAGGTGATGGAGCCGGTCTGGGCATCCACGCTCATGGCCGAATTGTTGAACGCGGACTGGAGGGCTCCTATGATGTCCGTGCGGATTCCTACGATATCTTCCAGCTCCTGCTGGGTGGTTGCCAGCTGATTTCTGGCATTTTCAATTTCCAGATAGGCCTTGTTCAGCTCATCCTGGGTCAGCGCCGCATTGGCATAGGCCTGCTGGAGCTCGGCCAGGGAATTTGCCAGCTCCTCATTGGATTTCTCAATGGCGGCCCTGTACTCCTCCAGATCTTTCTTCGCATCCTCCAGCTCCTGTGTGGCTGCGCTTAAGCTGTTCTGGGAGTGCTCTAAGTCCACGGTCTTCTGCCTGTAAATGGCCAGCGTGATGGCAATGATCAGCACGAATATCAAAAGCAGAGCCGCCATCATATCCGAGTAGGACTGCCAGTAGCTGGTTTCCGCAAATACTTCTCTGTTTCTCCGTCTATTTCTCGTCTTCATACAAAGTCCTCATCTGCTGAAAGGTGTACAGCTGGCTGCTCACGTCCCTGCTGATCTCCTGACAGACAGTTTCTATCCGCTGCCTCTGGGCGGCTAGCTCCTGGGCCAGCTGTTCCTGCCGCTCCAGCATATGCGCCATATTTTCCTGCATACCGCGGTTTGACTGGGCCAGAGCGCTTATGGCATCCAGAACCTCCCTGCCGTTCTCCGCTCCGGCATCCTGGGCCCGGGCAGCCGCCTGCAGCGCCGCCCCAAGGGTTTTGAACTCACTTCCCATCACGGACTCCAGCTGCTGTACAAAGGAACGCGCCATCTGGTCCAGAAGTTTCGCCTGCTCTGTTGACTGGCCTCTCTCCAGCTCCAGAAGCTCTTTCATATAGTTGGCCTGGTTGGCCTGATAGACCAGCATGGCCGCCGTGTTCTCATCCCCGGTGCTGACGGGCGGCGCGGCGCACTGTCTGTATATGCTCAGAAAATACTCCAGCTTCCCGTAGGCATCCGCCATGATGCAGCGGTGGACAAAGTTGAACACCAGTGAAAAAATGATGCCGTACACGGACGTGTGGAACGCCACTTTCATACCGGATAAAAGGGGGCCCACATTGTCGGAGATGGTATAGATATCGTCTCCGCTAAAAGATCCCAGCCCCAGGGACAGGCCGATGAACGTACCCAGAATCCCCAGTCCGGTCATGGTCCCGGAGATGGCGGAATTATAGTGGCTGCTGCCCACCCGGTCCAAAAGCTCCTCATTGATAAAGTCTTCGATCTCACAGTTGCCCGCGTACCTTTTTCCGATGCGGTTGCTCTTCATCTGCAGAAGAAATCTGCCAAAGGCCTCTCTCAGATTCTTCTCCTCGAAGAAATCCTTATCTTTCTCCAGTTCACTCCAGACATTCTGATTTCCGGCCTTTTTATAGGCTTCTTTCAAGTCCCCGGCAGCATCCTCCAGCTCGTCGGTCAGGCGGTTCAGCCGCATGAAGCTGGCCGTGGATATCACGAACAGGATACCGATGATTCCCAGGAAAACGCCGTTGATGACCAGATTGTCCACGGACTCGATCCCGCCCGTAAACACGCCGTTGATATACAGCACGAAAGCCACCATGGCCACATAGACTACAAATAAACCATAAAACAATCTGCTTTTCATTGGTTCTTCACACCTCTTTTCTCCTCCGCCGGAGTTTCCCCCGGCAGAGGCCACTACTCAAAATCCGTTATACGATTCCTTTTACCTCATATCCGGCCCCGGTCACTGCCTCGGTCAGCGCCTGATCCGTGACCTCTGCCTCCATCTCCACAGTGGCTGTCTTCGCCTCCAGGCTCATGGTGACCGCGCTTACGCCCTCTATGGCCTCCAGAGCTTTCTGTACTCTGCCCGTGCAGTGTCCGCACATCATTCCCTCGATCGTCATTACCTTTGTCATACTTTCCGTCCTTTCCGCGCAGCCTGCCGCCGCGCTCTGCGTTTTATTCTCTGCAAAACTGTCCTGTCCGGTTTCATCGGCTTTGCTCCCGGTCAGTTCCCGGCCGTCAGCTCCGGAAGTTTCCGCCGGGATTTCCTCTCGCTCCTCCCGGATGCCCTCTGCGGCAAAGTCTTTCTCTTCCTCCGCTTCCGGCTTTCTCCCTGCCGCCCTGCTTCCGGCTGAGGCGAACCCGCTTTTAAAGCCCCGCAGCCGCAGCGCATTTCCCACCACGAAGATGCTGCTTAAGCTCATGGCGGCCGCGCCGAACATGGGATTTAGTTTGATGCCAAATACAGGATACCACACTCCGGCCGCCAATGGAATCCCTATTGCGTTATAAAAAAACGCCCAGAAGAGATTCTGCTTGATATTGCGGATCACGGCCCGGCTTAAGCCCACCGCCGTCACCGCGTCCCGCAGATCGCTCTTCATCAGAATGATGTCCGCGCTCTCCATGGCCACGTCCGTCCCTGCGCCGATAGCCATCCCCACGTCCGCCGCGGCCAGGGCAGGGGCGTCGTTGATGCCGTCCCCGATCATGGCTACCTTTAAGCCCTGGGATTTCAGCTCCCGTATCTTCTTCTCCTTGTCCTGGGGCAGGACCTCCGCCACCACCTCGGTGATCCCCAAGAGTCTGCGCACCGCCTCCGCGGTCCGCCTGTTGTCCCCGGTGAGCATCACCACCCGGATACCCATCTGCCGGAACTTCCGGATGGCCGCATCGGAGCTGGGCTTGACCGCGTCCGCCACGCCGATGCTGCCCAGAAGCCGCCCTTCCTGCGCCACCAGAAGAGGCGTCATCCCCTCGTCCGCGATCTCCTGAATTCCCCGCAGCACCATGGGATCTATGGCGATGCCGTTCTCCTCCAGATAGGCCTGATTCCCCACCAGGTACCGGGTTCCGGCCTGTGCGCCCGCATCTTTCCGCTCCAGAAACCCCTGGACTTTCGAATCCTCCCCAGCCGCCAGGTTCACTGACGCGACAGGGCCGTCCGCCTCGGACACGAATCGTCTGGGCGGCATGTCTTCCGCCAGCACACCCTCCACGCCCCTGCCGAATACCGCCTTGAAATCCTTGATCCGCGGCAGCGGCAGCTTCCTCGAGGCGGCATGCTCCACCACGGCCTCCGCCAGGGGATGCTCGCTTTTCTTCTCCAAAGCCCCGGCGATCTGCAGCATGGTGTCCACGGACATATCCTGCACGTACACGCCCACCTGCATGCATCTCAGTTTCCCGGCCGTGATCGTCCCCGTCTTGTCCAGGACCACGGTGTCGATGTCCCTGGCCTGCTGCAGCGCCTCCCCGGACTTGATCAGGATGCCGTGGCCCGCGCCTACGCCGGTGCCCACCATGATGGCCACCGGTGTGGCCAGCCCCAGGGCGCAGGGACAGGAGATCACCAGCACCGCGATGGCCGTGGAAATGGCGAACTCCGCCCCGGCCCCGGCGATAAGCCATACCGCCAGCGTCACCAGAGCGATGCCGATGACCACAGGCACAAACACCCCGGCCACCTTGTCCGCCAGCTGGGCGATGGGCGCCTTGCTGGCGCTGGCCTCCTCCACCAGGCGGATGATCTGGGACAGGGTAGTGTCCTCCCCCACTCTGTCGGCCCGGCATTTCAGGAAACCGGCCTTATTCACCGTGGCGGACACCACCTTGTCGCCCTCCCGCTTCTCCACGGGCACGCTCTCCCCCGTGATGGCCGCCTCGTCCACGCTGGAATATCCCTCCAGCACAGTGCCGTCCGCAGGCACCAGGCTCCCGGGCTTTACCAGGAAGACATCGCCGCTTCGCAGCTCCTGGGTGGGAATCTCCGTCTCGGTGCCGTCCTCCAAAAGCACGATGGCCGTCTTGGGCGACAGATCCATGAGCTTGGTGATGGCCTCGCTGGTCTTGCCCTTGGAGCGGCTCTCCAGGTATTTTCCCACCGTGATCAGAGTCAATATCATGCCCGCGGACTCAAAGTACAGGTCATGGGAATACTGCTCCACCACCGCCATGTCCCCGTGGCCCAGGCCGAAGCTGATCCGGTACATGGCAAAGACCCCGTACACCATGGCCGCCGAGGCCCCCAAGGCGATCAGGCTGTCCATATTGGGGGAGAGATGACCCAATGTCCGAAAGCCCACGGAGAAAAATTTCCGGTTCATGTAAATAATGGGCATAACCAGCAGAAACTGCGTCATGGCAAATGTCAGGGCATTCTCGTTCCCGTGGAAATAGCGATGTACAAAGCCCGGTATGGGCAGTCCGAACCATTCGTTATACATATGGTACATGGCCACGTACATCAACGGCACCAGAAAGCCGACGGAGATGCCCAGACGCCATTTCATGGCCCGGGCCTCCTCTTTCGCCTTTTTCTCTACGCTGTTTGGGCCGGACGCAGGTCTCCGCTCCTGCCCTGCGCTGCAGGAGGCCCCCACCGCGCAGCTTTGTCCCTGATTTTGCACGGCTCTGCCGCCGCTTTCCGCAGCGCCCTTTTCCTGCCCATGCGCCCCGCCCACGATCAGCGCCGCGCCGTACCCGGCCCTCTCCACAGCCGCCACAATTTCCTCTCCGGTGAGCGCCTCCCGGTCATAGCTGACCTCCATTGTCTCCGTCAGCAGATTCACCGAAGCTTTCTCCACTCCCGCCAGCTTGTTCACTGCTTTCTCCACATGGGAAGAGCAGGCCGAGCAGGTCATGCCCGAGACATGATATCTCTCTTTCATCGCTTATGTCACTCCTTTCCACCCCTAAAACCCCTATCTTCTGTCCGTTGTCCGCCGCTTTCCTTAATCTCCTGCTTTTCCGCCTCCCTGGCTGCGACGGCCCTGCAGGCGGATGTCCGTTGGCATATCTGTCTGCCGACTTGCCCCCGCGGAACGTCCCGTCCCTTTCATTTCAGCTTCTTCATCAGCTCCACCGCTTCGTCCACCACTGCCAGATTCCCTTTCTGAACCTCCTCCACCACACAGGTCTCCATGTGCTCCTGCAGGATCCGGTAGGCAAAGGACTGCAGCGCGCTCTCCACGGCGGCGATCTGGGTGAGCACATCCCCGCAGTACCGGTTCTCGTCCAGCATCTTCCCGATGCCGTTCAACTGCCCTGCCATCCGGCTTAAACGGTTCTTCAAGGCTTTCAGTTCCTTTTCCGGCCTGGGCGTTGCTTTCCTGTGACAACGGACATTCATGTCTTCAACCGCTTCGTTACCTCTCTGACTGTCCGTAGTATTTCCCTCTGCCATCTTTCTATCCCCCTGCCCTTTCTGCCGCAAACGGCAATTTGTTTGGTCTCTTTCCTTTCGGCTGGCCGACCCGGAACGCAAAATACCCCATGGGGGTATCTATCCTCACACATTCAGGATATACCCCTATAGGGTATTTGTCAAGACTGTTTTTTCAATTTATTCAAACGCTCTGCGCCGAAACGGCACTTCCTGACCGGCCGGCTCCTGGACCCGGAAAATCTCTTCCCCGATCTTAACCTGTTCTCCCGCCGTCTCTTTCACGCTTCCCCCGTACCGGCATCCCTCCACGCAGACGCTCACCTGGCAGGAACTCCCCGCCGCCTCCAGACCCTGTCTGTCAAATTCTATCAGTAATTTCCCTTTCCCCACGATTTCGTTCTGCATGATCCTGGGCCGGTAGCAGCTCCCCATCAGTTCGTCGCTTCCGTCCCCCACCTGGACATACAGCTCAGCCCCGTAATCGGTGGTCATCCGGAACGCATTCCCCATGGGGTACAGTCTGGTGACCTTTCCCCCCGCAGGCGCATACACGCAGTCGCAGTCCGGCTCTATGACCACAGCCGGCCGTTCCCCGTCCTGTCCCGCCGCCACAAAGCCGGACACGGGACTTCCCACGGACCAGGACTCCCGCTCTTCCTCCTGATGCGCCTTGCCGCGGTGCAGAAAACCTTTCCCCTCTTTGGTCTGCTGCTCCTTGGTATCCTCCGGATCCTCCTCGCTCCCTATCTGTCCGTACATAGAGACCCTGCCCAGCATAAAGCCCACCACTACCGCCGTCATCAGCCACATTACGCTTAACATCACCATCTCAAATTCATCCTTTCCATTTCTAAAACACACCTTTTATTACCAAGTTTTCCATTTCCGAAAAATTTTATACGAAATTAAAAAAAACTGTTGACAATTACGCCAAAGCAAGCTATACTCATAGTCGTATTCTGAATGAAAGTCATGGAACTCACATATTTTTGTAAGTCACTATTACTTTGATGATGATTTACAAAAATATGTGATTTTTTTGCCCGACGTTTAAGAATTACAAATCCAAATTTTTCATTATTACAAGGAGGTACCAAAATGAACAACGGTACAGTTAAATGGTTCAATGCACAGAAGGGTTATGGTTTCATCACAAATGATGCTACCGGCGAGGAAGTGTTCGTTCATTTCTCCGCAATCAATGCTGAGGGCTTCAAGTCCCTGGAGGAAGGCCAGAAAGTTACTTTCGATACCGAGTGCGATCCTCAGAACAGCAGCAAGATCCGCGCTACCAACGTTACGGTAGTGGGCTAATTGCTTCTATATGAACCAAGCGACAAAAGCATCGGGATAATCCCGATGCTTTTTCTTTCTATCTGGTGGACAGAAATTCGTACTCCCGTCTCGCCTGCGCATCGTCCGGATAATTCTTCAGATAATTCTCCATCAGTATACTGGCCTGGCGATAATTGCCCAAATGTTCGTAGGCAACGATCTCGTTAAAGGACAGAGTCTGCATCATGGTGACATTCTGCAGCTGCATACCCGCCTGAAACGCCTCCAGAGCCTTTCCGTACTCCCCCTTTGCCATCTCGCAGAGTCCCAGCTGATTGTAGATCTCCGCATTGCCCTCGTTCTTCTCCAAGTAGCTGTTGTAGACGCTGGATGCGTAATTGTAATCCCCGGTGGCCTCGTAGGCTTTGCCCAGGTACAGATAGCTCTCCACGCCGCCTTTCTCCCTGGCCTCCTCCAGATCCAGATAGGCTTTCTGGTAATCTCCCAGATAAAAGTAGATCCGGCCGCTGGCATACTTGTCCATCTCCTTGCTTCCGGACACCAGCGCTGCCTGCAGATACTCTCTGCCCACCTCATCGTAGCCAAAATAATCCAGCACCTGATAAATCTCTATCAGCCTGTCGTAATTCTTGGCATCCATGGAGATGACCTTGTCAAAGTCCGCCTTTGCGCCCTCGTAGTTTCCCTGGACCAACCTCACGTTTCCCCGCAGAAAATAGGCGTCCTCCTCGCCGGAGCGCAGCGAGAGCACAGCGTCGTATATGGCTTCCGCCTCGCTGTATCTCTCGCTCTTGGTATACGCGGCAGCCAGATAAAAGTTCAGATCGAAATCCACGTTCTGTACCAGTCCGTCACTGCCTGCAAGGGCCTCCTCAAAACAGACCGCTGCCTGTTCATAATCCGTAAGGCCCATATAGGCGATTCCTCTGGCCCTGTCCACCAGGCGGGCATTCTCCCCGGCCTCCTTTGCCAGGTCCAGCTGCTCCAGCGCTCCCTCGTAATTCAGCTCCCCGATCATCTGCATGGCTCCCTTGGTTCTCTCGCCGCCGCTGCCGCAGCCGCCGGACACGAGCACAGCCGCGGCCAGGATTCCCAGGCAGACCAGCTTTTTTCCCGATTTCCTATGCCGCATGTTCATCCTCCAAATGGGAAGTACAGTGAGGGCACCTTGTGGCCTCCAGTGCAATCTCGCTGAGGCAGTAAGGACATTTCTTGGTGGTGGGTGCCGCAGGAGCCTCCGGCTCCTTTTTCCTCATCCTGTCCCCGACGGCGTTGATTCCTTTGATCAGGCAGAAAATGACCAGGGCCGTGATCAGGAAATTGATGACTGCCGTGATAAAGTTCCCGTAGTTCAGCACAGGGGCATTCTCGCCGCTGCCCAGCGTCACGGTCAGATAGGTAAAATCCGTCCCCCCGAATATCCCCAGCAGAGGTGTCAGTATATCCGCGTTCAGAGACGTCACGATAGAAGTGAACGCGCCTCCCACGATCACACCCACCGCCATGTCCAGCACATTGCCTCTGGTGATGAATTTTCTGAATTCCGCGATAAAGCCCTTTCCGTCCTTTTTCATTGTCCTATACCTGCCTTTCCCGTTTTCTTTTCCATAGTAACACAAGATTCCCTTTGTCACAACCCATTTGTGCGGTTGCCCGGACATCCTGTCTGCCGTCAAATGCCCCCTCTTCCTCCCATATCCATGCCTGCCGCCGCAATCTCCAGTTCCTGTCGATTTATCTCCTCGCCGCCCTCCGCGCACCAGACATTCGCCAGAACCGTCTCCATGAAGAAGAGTTTCCTGATGTCAGCCTCCGGATAACCTGTCAGCCCGCCAAGCCGCCGAATGACCTCATCGATATGCTGTCTGTCCGGACAGGCATGCTCTGTGTCCAGTTCATTGAGTATGAACCTGGGCAGGTCCAAAATGGCAGGGCCGACGACTCCTTTCGGATCGATGACGGCATAGGTTCCGTCGGCCCTCTCCAGCAGATTGTCATGGTGCAGATCGCCGTGGAGGAGCGCTCTGTCCGGATATCTCCGAAACATTTCCGCACAGATCTCCCGGGCCGAAGCCGCAAGGTTCAGAAGCTCCTCCGACACATGGTTCCGCACACAATAATCACAGATCCCCTCCAACCAGTCCAGATAAGTCTCGCCCTCCCGGGCGGGCACATGTATCTCACGAAATATCCGTGAAAATATTCGAACCCGTTTCTCCAGGGACGGTTCTCTTCGCAGCACTGTCCCCGGAACAATTCGTTCCTCCAAAAGCAAGCCGGCCGTCCCGTCATAGGCATACACCTTGCAGACGAGCCTCCCCGACAGCCGTGACAGCATCTGATATTCTGATCTCAGCTGTCTTTCGTTCTCGTCGATCTTCAAAATGACAGCGCCGAACCTTTCGGAAAACCCAGAGAAGACCGCCTTTGAGGGATACCTGTATATCTCTTCGCAATGACTCAATCCCCATCTTTCCGCCGCATGTTTTATCCTATTCTCCATTCTGCTCCCCTCTCCCTGATTCGGCAGCCGGCTCCCGCACATCCGGAGCATACCCATATCCGCGCAGTCGTCCCCGAAAGCCATGACTTCCTCCACGGCAATCCCACATGCAGCGCATACTTTCCATATGGCCTCTTTTTTCGTGGCTCCTTTTCGGGAAATATTTACCAGATCCACCCGAAAACCGTATACAACCGCAGTTCTCCGGCCTTTCCGCAGGCGCCCCGCCCGGCTTTCGTCAAATGATACTTGCATTCCCACTTGATATGCGCTAAACTGTTATTATCCATTTTGGATACCTCCTATGTATGTTTTTATGGTTGGCAAACCCATATCTATCATACCATGGGAGGTCTCTTTCTTATAGCGAAAGCAGCTTGGGCCTCGCCGGCATAGCCGGTGGTATATTTTTCCGTGACACAGACTAACTATGACACCATTATGCCATAGTTTGTATCAATAAGCAATGGTTTCAAATTTTTCCTGCCAAACTTCCGGAGAATAGCGGTCTCGCGAACAGTAACGAAAAGCGGTCCTGTGACTGGCGCCGGAACAGCCTGGGGAGCCGGACATTCCAAGAGGATAAGAAAATGACAATATTTGAAGACTTGAAAGCAGTATTGGGCAGCGCAACAACAAAGGTTTCTCTCATCGATCCGGACAAAAAGGCTGTAGCCCGGCTAAAAGAGGCTTACTCGTTTCATGAGGAAACATTCTTCGGTGCTGTTTTATCCAACACAGGCGGAATCGTAATTGACGATTGTTTATACAATGGGCTGTGATTAAGGAGCGGGTGGATCAATTTTACGAAACATTTCGTTGGGATGGTTGGGAAACGGATTCCGCAATGCTTTCTTCTACACAAGGTATGATCTGTTTCCCGCCGCTTTGGTCAAAGGAAAGTAAATCCGGCTTTTCGGCTAAGGCTGCACCTATGGATGAGATTTTAGAGCTTCAATTGGCGTTCTCAATCCAATCAGCTGCACTTTCAGGATAAATGTCCCAAAGAGATGGACTGCGGCGCTTGCCCATTGGGAAAATTTGGTATATACTGGATTCAGATTTGATTGGTATATGCAAAAAGGAACACATGCAATGGAGGCATAGTCATGACAAAACAGGATATATCGGAAATCAAAAAACTGCTCACACCGAAAAACTGTTCCATCACCCGCATCTGCGGCTGCTATGTGGACGGTGAGAAGAATAAAAAGGCCCTCTTCGGACAGGCTTTTCTGGCCCTGCCGGAAGAGGAAATGTTCAAATACTTTGAAATACTGCGGAAAGTCCTTTCCGGCACCCTGGGCAAGAATTTGCTGAACCTGGAATTCCCGCTCTCCGCCGAGTGGACACAAGACCTGGCGGCTGCGGGGAGTCCTGCTGACCCGAATCCGCCGGATGCCGAAAGCGCTCCGGAGATCCAGGCCCCTCTTTCCCCGCAGGACCGGCCATCCGGCGATGCCCTGAATGCCCACGGACTTCTGCTGAAGCTGCGGGACAGCAGACTCAAGGACGAGGCCCTGCTGGAGACTTATTTCGACCGCATTATCGAGAACTACGAATATGTAGGCAACTATCTGATCCTCCTTGTGCACGATGTGTACGATGTGCCCGGCAGAACTTCCGACGGCATTGACATGGAGGATGCCTCGGACGAGATCTACGAGTACATACTCTCCTGTATCTGCCCCGTGGAGCTGTCCAAACCCGGGCTGAGCTACAATCCGGAGGAGAATGCTTTCCAGAACCGGGTCAGGGACTGGGTGGTCTCCCTGCCGGACACGGGCTTCCTCTTCCCCGCTTTCAACGACAGAAGCGCGGACATCCACAGCCTCCTCTACTATTCCAAGAATCCGGAGGAGCTCCAGGACGGCTTCGTAGACCAGCTCTTCGGCTGTCCTCTGCCCCTGTCCGCCGGCGACCAGAAAGAGACTTTCCAGACCCTGATCGAGGAGACTTTGGGGGAGGACTGCAGCATCGAAATGGTAAAGGATATCCACGAGCGGTTCACGGAGCTGGCCCAGGAGCATAAGGAGTCCCCGGAGCCCGTGATCCTGGACAAAACGCAGGTCAAGACCATCCTGGCGGACAGCGGTGTGGCAAACGAGAAACTGTCGGAATTCGACAGACATTATGATGAGACCGCCGGAGAGGCCACTTCTCTGCTTATGAACAATATCATGGAAACCCGCTCCTTTGAGGTGAAGACCCCGGATATCGTCATCAAGGTCAAGCCCGACCGCACGGATTTAATCGAGACCAGGCAGATAGACGGCAGAGAGTGTCTGGTTATCGAGCTGGACGGCGGCGTAGTAGTCAACGGAATCACCGTGCGCCCCGCAGGCGGAGATGGCCTGACGGCGGATGATGCAGAGGACATTTGACACAAGATTTGTTGTAAATTAAAATGATTTGGGCCCGTGAATAGCCCGGGGAGGTATTGTTATGAGTTGTCTCGGAAATCTGATTTGGTTTCTCTGCGGTGGATTATGGCAGGGACTGTGCTGGACAATAGCCGGCATATTGTGGAGCATTACGATCATAGGCATCCCTATCGGGACGCAGTGCTTTAAATTCGCTTCTCTGGCATTTTTTCCTTTTGGAAAAGAAATCCAGTATGGTGGCGGCACCTTTTCCGTTCTGGCGAATATATTGTGGATTGTCTTAAGCGGTATCCCTCTGGCGGCAGCCGCTGCTCTCAACGGCATTCTGCTGTGCTGTACAATCATCGGCATTCCTTTCGGACTGCAGTGCTTTAAGATCGCCAAGCTTGCCCTTATGCCCTTTGGCGCCACGGTGCGTTAACCGTGACGCCAAACTCCCGAGGGAGCCTTGCCGACTCTGTATTTTCCGTCCGTTTCCCCTCTAATCCCTTTCTCGGCCACTGCTCTCACAAGGCGCTTTGCGCCTTTTTTGTATTCAGCAAGAGCGAAATCGAAAAGTATGCGGCAGAAGTGAAAGCAAAATGAGGCAGTACGAAAGCATATGAGGAGTACAAGCAAAAGGAGAATGCCGGAAATCAGGAGAGTTACGGCAAGCTTGCAGACCAACTGATGACAATGTTTTCCGCATTAGGAGAGTCAAAGCATTTGGCTCCTGAATCTCCCTGTTGCGGGACGAAGAAACGCCGCATCCGATATACGGCAGGGCCAAGCCCCTCAGCCTCTCACCACGGCCAGCGATCCCATGGGATCCCAGGGCTCCAGCATAATGGGCTCGGACTCGTATTCCGCCTGCAGCTCTCCCGGCAGGTATTTCTTATTGACTACCACTTGGTACATGTACTCGTCGAACCAGCCGTCGCTCATGACATAGTAGCCTTTCTCGCCCACTCTCTCCCACTGTACTTCGCAACTTGATTTCGATATTTTCAGCAAAAGAAAATCTTTCCTTTTAGACTTCATTACTGTATAATGAAAAAAAGAAAAAGGAACGTACAGACAAAGTCGGTTTATAGGAGAGATTAAATGGAACATTCCCTGAAACTCTTAGTCAACTATCTGCAGGATATCCTCGAACAGCCGGATACAGCCGTCCTCCGCCCGGAGGCTCTGTCGCCGGATTTTCGCGAATTGGGCGGCAAGATTACGCTTCTGGCCGAAACGGTTCATGACCTGGCCAGTCAATTGCAGCAAAAAAACGAGGCTTTGGAACTGGAGAACCAGGTTCTGATGGATAATATTCAGGCCATGGATGAAATCAGCTGGGCTCTGGAACAGAGCAACCAGGAACTGCGCAGCAACCTGGCTCTGGTAAATGCTCTCACCGACTATACCCACAACATGATTTTCGTATACGCCGCAGATACCTGCCAGGAAGTGCATGCCAATCAGCCGGCCCGCTGGTTCCAGAAAGCACATACGCAGACCGCCCTCCTATTGACCCGGCTGCTGCTGGAAAAACAGCCGGAGATCCAGCACCGGCTGGACCACAGCCAGAAGAACCAGAAAGCGGAAGCAGCGCACTCCCCAGAAGAAGTACGTCCCATAGAAGATACATATTCCACGGAAGAAATACATCCGATAGAAGAAGCTCATTCCACGGAAGAAACATATTCCTTGGAATTCCACGGGCAGCCGGCAAAAGACGAAGACGCTCCCAGGCAAAGCCGCAATTCTCTGAGATGGGAAATGACTTTGGGCGACTCCGACGACACAGATATCTTCTATCAGGTGGAATCTTTTCTCATCCCCTGGCTGGGTTCGGACACAGAGAATCCCCACAATGCCAGGAAACAGGCCATCGTCCACATCGTCATCGACGAGACCGAACGGCAGCGCCGCCAGAAGATGATCTACCGCTTTGCCTATGTGGATCCTCTGACCAACTTAAAAAACCGGCGTTACGCCATGGAGAAAATGGAACAGTGGCTTCAGGAGGGAACTGCTTTCACATTCTCTTTCATCGATGTAGACTATTTAAAATACTGTAACGATACGTTCGGCCATGAGGCGGGCGACAGCTATCTCATCGAGATTTCCAGGGCGCTGCAGACCCTGGGCGGCGAGGTATGCCGGGTGGGCGGCGATGAGTTCTTCGTGCTCCAGACGCAGCTCGCCCCGGCGGAACAGGACCGGAAGCTGGAAGAATTGCGCCGGCAGATGCTGGCTGACAAAAGCAGCGGACATCCCAAGTGCTTCAGCTATGCCACCATTTTGGTGCCGGCCCATTCCTCCACTCCTTTAACCACATATATCAGCGATACCGACACAAAAATGTATCAGTATAAGCAGAAATACAAGATTCCCCTTTCTGATGTGGTCTATAGGGATGACCGGATCTAATCCCGGGCTGCGCTATTGGGGCCCGGGATTCGCCTCCGTCAGACGCCCGGTATGCCACCAGGTATCATACTCCTCCGGAGCCGAAAGCATCTGATTGGATACATACTGAAAGCGGTTCTCATCAATAGGCCGAATCACTGTTTCGTGGGAAAACGACCTGGCGGTGTCATCATGGGGATATACTGCATTAACTGTAAGCGTAATGGTGCCGTCCGGATTCTCATTGTAATTTACCACTTCCGGATAAGGGATGTCCGGGTATTCAGCCTCATAAAAACCTCGCGGCCTGTACTCGTATGCCGCCTGCTCCGGACTGTATTTCGTCTTCATATAGCAGCGCTGCGGCATCGACGCTGCAATAGGCCGTGATCACCTGTTCGAATATGTCTCCCGGTATCATATAGACAGGCTCCTCCTCCAAGTCCTCCGCTGCGGCATAAGGGACAGGCTCACCGTACACAGCTGGATAGAACCTGTCGAATACATCGTAAAAGTCCAACTCTCCATAATCCTCCTCATCCCAGTTGCAGAGAAACATATTGTTCCTCTCATAGCCTGTGGGCATTATGTACTTTCTGTTCAGCTCCCTGCACCTTTCCTCCAGCGGCAGCACCCGCAGGGCCGTGTGCTCCACCCTGACGTCCAAAGTCATCACAAAGGCTTCCGGCAGCAGACAACTCCCGGAAAAAATCAGATAGCCCTCCGGTGTATATTCCCAGTAGTCGGCCCTGTAGCTCACTGTACTCCTTTCCTGCGGACTGCCGTTCCCATCGTATTGAAAATAGCTCCTGACTACAGTCACGGCGCCATCTCGGGTCTCCAAATCGAACTTCCGAAATCCCGTCCCCATTATTACCACAATCGTGAGCGTCCGGCTTTCCCTTTCCTCCACCGCCTCCACAAACCGCAATACCTGCTCCGCTCCTGCCATGTCCACCTGGTTTCCGGCGTCAACGGCCGCATATCCTCTCTCTCCCAGCCTGGCTACGATACGCCCCATGATCTCCGTGCTGCCCAGGGTACCGGCTTCTGCCGCCCCGTCGTAAATATCTCGCCAGACTGCTGCTATGCTCTCCGCATCCCTGTCCTCCCCGCCGGGGAGCGCAGTGTCCTCATCTGAGGATACTGCCTCAAAGTCCGCATGCGACAGTTCGTCCGCAGGTTCGCCGGCGCATGCAGTCAGCAGAAACACTGTCATTATGCTCAGCCTCCGGAATCTTTTTTTCTTCTCTCTCTTCATTTTCCGCCTCACTTTCCTACGCTTTTGTCCGGCAGCACCGGTTCAAACCCTATTATATCCCTTTTTTAGACGGATACAATATATTTATGGCAGCTACAACATGACGTATCTCACTTCCCCACTGCCTAAAAGGACTTGCCAGAAGAAAGGGCAGAGACTATAATAAAAGAGCAATAATGAAAGAAAGGCAGGTAAAATTCATGAAACACCATGTAAGGAGAAAGGCCCTTGCCCTTTTCCTCACCGCAATGACCCTCTTCACGGCCTCCTGCAGCGCGTCACAGCCCGCTGCGACCGACAAGTCTTCCGCGGAGCCAAGCTCCCAGGAGAGCTCCGAAGTCAAAGAGTCCTCGGCAGAACAGGAATCCTCCGCAGAACAGGAATCCTCCGCAGAACAGGAATCCTCCTCTCCCAGGAGAAACTCCCTGAGCCAGAATGCTTCGGCCAAGGAACTGACGGAAAGCTACGACAGCTTCGCCCAGGCCCACGACGCATTCACCACCACACTGACCAGAGAGGAGAACAGCGACAGCTTACCCCAGGAGCCCCCGGAGGGCTTCGACCTGGTCTCCTATCCCTCCAAGGTAGGCGACCTGGCGGCTTATGTATCCAGCGATCCAGGCGACGGAGAAAAGCATCCACTCGTCATATGGGTGGTGGGCGGCTGGGGCTACGGCATCAGCGCCAATCCATGGAGCTATCCGGAATGGAGCAATGACCAGACCGGCTCCGCTTTCTGGCAGGCCGGCATTTTGACCATGTACCCCTCATTCCGGGGCGCCAACGGCAATCCGGGCCATTTCGAGGCCCTCTTCGGCGAGATTGACGATATCGCATCCGCTTACGAGTACGCCGCTTCCCTCCCCTATGTGGATCCGGATCGCATCTATCTGGCCGGACACAGCACAGGCGGTACCAGAGCGCTGCTGGCTTCCGAATACACGGACAAGTTCCGGGCGGTATTCTGCTTCGGCGCCGTGGACGAGATAAAATACCACAACAACACCCAGTTCACTTTCGATACCGACAATGAGGCCGAATTCGCCATGCGCTCCCCCATCCACTGGCTGGATGACGTGAAGAGCCCCACATTCCTCATCGAGGGCAGAGACGGCAATTCCGCCAATCTGGAGCGGATGGAGCAGGCCACACGCAACGAAAACATCCACTGCTATGTCATCGAGAACGCAGACCATTTCTCCACCCTGGCCCCTCTCACCAGGCTGGCCGCCCAGAAGATCCTGGCGGACACCGGAGCGGAACCCTCCATCGCCATCACCCAGGAGGAGCTGGACGCGGCCATGACTCAGGAGCCTCAGATACCGGCCCCTGTAATGACCTCCCAGTCCATAGACTGGCTGGGCCTGACTCTCTCCTGCCCCTATGTGTGGATGGTAGATGACTCCGACGACAAGGAGACGGCCCTCTATTCTATCTATGAGGACGACAATACCTGGGACATGTCCCTGCTGTACCTCTCCGGATTTACGCTGCAGGGCGGAGGCAGTCTGCAGGATCTGAAAGGCCAGCTGACAGGACAGGGTTTTGAAGTCGCCGACGCCTCGGTGGGCGGACTGCCTGCCCTTGACTGCCTGACCATGCTGGAGGACGACAATGGCTCCGTCTTCTACGAGCGCTACTGTGTCGTTCAGAACGGAGAAGTCTTCGTCACCTTGGACTTTCTGATCCATGAGAGCTATATGGACGAGGCAGTGCCTCTGTTTCAGAGCATACTCGACAGTGTGACTTTTGAGCCGGCGGAGTAACAGGAAAACCCCGGAAAACCCAGAGCCGCTTCAGCCAAAAACTTCCCCTTGACAAAGCCCGGGCCAATGCAGTATATTTAGTTCGACGTGAATCGACCGCATCGTTGGTCTGACATCTCTACGCGACGATAGCAAGGACTCAGGTATGGCGAAGCGGCTGTATCTGGGTTTTTCTTTTATGGCGGAAATGCCATCCGCCCTGTATATACATCATTGGAAGCGAGGTAAGGACATCATGACCTTAAGAGAACTGCCCATCGGAAAATGGGCTACCATCCGGTCTGTGGGCGGCCAGGGAGCCCTGCGCCAGCATTTTCTGGATATGGGCGTCATTCCGGGCACGGATATATTGCTGATCAAATACGCGCCTATGGGAGATCCCATGGAATTCATGGTCCACGGCTATGAGCTTACCCTGCGGGTGGCTGACGCCGAGAAGATCAGCATAGACGACGTGAGGGACGCCGCGCCGGAAAACGCCCTGCCCGAACAGAAACCGGACAAGAAAGCAATCGTCCACCCGGGCCTTGGAGAAGGCGGCAAATACCATGTGAAAGCCACCGAGAATCCTCTGCCGGATGACGCCCAGCTGACGTTCGCCCTGGCGGGCAACCAAAACTGCGGCAAGACCACGCTCTTCAATCAGCTCACGGGCTCCAACCAGCATGTGGGCAATTTCCCCGGCGTCACTGTGGACCGAAAAGACGGTGTCATCAAGGGCCACGACAATACCCTGATCACGGATCTCCCCGGCATCTATTCCATGTCCCCCTACTCCAGCGAGGAGATCGTCACCAGGCAGTTCATCATGCGCCAGCACCCCAAGGGCATCATCAACATTGTGGATGCCTCCAATATAGAGAGAAACCTCTATCTGACCATGCAGCTCATGGAGCTGGACATTCCCATGGTGCTGGCGCTGAACATGATGGATGAGGTCAGGGGAAACGGCGGCTCCATCCAGATCAATGAGATGGAGGATATGCTGGGCATTCCCGTGGTGCCCATCTCCGCGGCCAAAAACGAGGGCATCGACGAGCTGGTGGACCATGCGCTCCATGTGGCAAAGTACCAGGAGCGCCCCGGCAGGATAGACTTATAACTTCTCGGAATCTCAATGAATGAGATTCCAGCCGAAGATTGACAACTGAATATCGTGCAGGAAAAGAAATTTGAGAAAAATGGACATAAACAT
>JAAWOU010000001.1 GCA_022799755.1 Lachnospiraceae bacterium | reverse complement strand
TCACGTCCATGAAGAGCACAGCCATGAGAATCATGATCATGCCCATGGAGAACATGCTCATCACCATACCCACACGCACCATCACAGCAGCCTCCATGACATCGAGCATATCGTCAGAGGACATCTGGCTCTGCCGGAAAAAGTGCAGGATGATATCATGGCCGTCTATCGGCTGATAGCGGAGGCAGAGAGCCATGCCCACGGAGTTCCGGTTACGGAAATTCATTTTCATGAGGTAGGGACTATGGATGCTGTCACGGATATCGCCATGGTGTGCATGTTGATGAACCGAATTGCTCCGGACGAGGTAGTGGTGTCGCCAGTCCATGTGGGAAGCGGTCAGGTCAGATGCGCCCATGGCATCCTGCCGGTACCTGCGCCTGCCACGGCTTTTATCCTAAAGGATGTACCTGTCTATGGAGGAAATGTCCGCGGGGAACTCTGCACACCTACCGGTGCCGCTCTGCTGAAGTATTTTGCCACACGCTTTGGGAGCATGCCTGTGATGAAGATGGGCGCCATCGGCTATGGAATGGGAAAGAAAGATTTCGAGGCGGCAAATTGTGTCCGCGCGATTCTGGGGGAGACGGAGGACAGGACAGAGCAGGTGCTGGAGCTCTCCTGCAACGTGGACGATATGACGGCAGAGCAGACAGGCTTTGCCATGGAATGTCTTTTTGAGAGTGGTGCGCTGGACGTATACACGGTGCCTGTCGGCATGAAGAAGAACCGCCCGGGGACATTGATACGCGTAGTGTGCAGGGAATCTGACAAGGAAGCGATGCTTGCGCTGATATTCCGGCATACCACTACGCTTGGAGTGCGCGAGGCAAGAATGCAGCGCTATGTGCTGAACCGGAAAGTGGAGGAACTGCAGACTCCTTACGGCATCGTTCACCGCAAGGATTCGTCCGGTTATGGCGTAAAACGCTCAAAATACGAATATGATGACCTTGCCGCCATTGCAAAGGAAAAAGATATGAGTCTGGATGGGGTAAGGGATATGTTAGATAAGCATTTGCGGCATGAGTGATCTGCGGGGCAAAGCTGTGACAACACTTTCTGCCATTTATGATAGGGCTGCCTGCTGCAGTGAGGTTACTGTTCGCGGGTACTTCCGGGAGGTGTCTCCGTGGGATTGCTATGACTGCAGAGTAGTCCTGTATCGAAATATATCTTTATAACGCTTGACATTTTTTAAAAAAGCAAGCAGAATAAAATTGTAGCCGATAATCTGGAAGAATGGCTTATGTTCTTCAGCGCAGATGCGCCGGATTGCGGGGAAGCTGGAATCCTGGAAATCACAGGGCTATACGGCAGAAATGAGAAAAGAGCAGAATAAAAAGGAGACACACAGGCATGAGCAGCATGAGAGGAATTGACACTCCGGTACGTCAGCGCAGGAGAAGAGTTTTTAAGGAAGTGGCGAATCTTGCATACAATTCATCGAATCTAAAAGATGATATGGAGGCCCTGCCCTATAAAATCGTAGATTATGAAGAGTCCTTATACTGGGAGAGTGTATATCGTGACAGGGCTATTATCAGAGAGCGTCTTCGCCTTGCTATGGGCATGAGCCTGCGGCCGGAGAACAGAGAGCACCCCGGACATTTGACCCAGGGGCTGGAGGAGAGCAATATTGACGAGAAATACTATGAGCCGCCTCTGATGCAGGTGATTCCGTCTGCCTGCAATGCCTGCCCCGAGAACCATTATGAGGTGACCGATTCCTGTATGGGCTGTGTGGCCCATCCCTGCCACAGCGTATGTCCCAAAGGGGCGATTTCCATGGTGAACGGCAAGTCCGTGATTGACCAGGAGAAATGTATTAAATGCGGAAAGTGCAAGGATGTCTGTCCCTATGATGCCATCTGCCATAAGGAGCGCCCCTGTAAGGCGGCATGCGGCGTGGATGCCATCAAATCCGACCGGTTCGGCCGGGCCTATATAGACAATGACAGATGCGTATCCTGCGGAATGTGCATGGTCAGCTGTCCGTTTGGAGCCATCGCGGACAAGTCTCAGATATTCCAGCTGATTCGCGCCATGCAGTCCGGCAGGGAAGTCATCGCCCAGGTGGCGCCTGCGTTTGCCGGTCAGTTCGGGCCTAAAGTCACGCCGGAGATGTTCAAGACTGCACTGAAAGATCTGGGCTTTGCGGATGTATACGAGACCGCAATCGGCGCTGACCTCGGCTGTATGGCAGAGGCAGAGCACTATGTGAAGGAAGTGGCCACGGGAAAGCAGGATTTTGCGCTGACCTCCTGCTGCCCCTCCTGGTCGGTGATGGCCAAGCATCTGTTCCCGGAGACCATTGACAAGATAAGCAATGAGCTGACACCCATGGTGGCCACGGCCAGGATTATCAAGAAAGAGCACCCGGAGGCTTTGGTGGTGTTCATCGGTCCCTGCGCCTCCAAGAAGCTGGAGGCCAGCCGCAGAACCGTGCGCTCGGATGTGGACTTCGTCATCACATTTGAGGAATTGACAGGAATGTTCGAGGCAAAGGGCATTCTCCTGGAGGAAATTAAAGCCATGGACGAGATGACGGATGCCACCGGAGCAGGCCGCGGCTACGGCATGGCAGGCGGTGTGGCGGGAGCCATCGAGGAGTGCATCAGGACCTATTACCCGGGTACGGACGTGAAGATTGAGCATGCGGAAGGCCTGACGGAATGTAAGAAAATGCTTCTTCTGGCCAAGGCAGGCAGGAAGAACGGCTGTCTGATAGAGGGAATGGCCTGTCCCGGCGGATGCGTGGCCGGAGCGGGGACGAATATTGCCATTCCTCAGGCTGTGAAAGAGGTGGCAAAATTCAAGGCACAGGCAAAGGAATCCGTGCCCCGTGAGACAAACTGAGCCAAAAGAACCGCAAAATTCGCTGTGTCTGACGAGACAGGGAAACGCGGCATGACGATTTATATACGGGACTAACTGCGGAAATTTGTCGGAGTTTGTCCCGTATATTTTTTGAATACCTTATAAAAATATCTGGGATCTTCATATCCCACGAGAGCGGACACTTCGGAGACAGGGATGTCCGTATCTTTCAGCAGATTTTTGGCGGCTTCCATTCGAATCTGGGTGAGATAGTCCAGGGGAGAAATACCCTCTTTCTTTTTAAAAAGGGTAGAAAAATACCTGGGATTGAGATGAAAGTATTCCGCCAGCATCTCAATGGATACCGGTTCCCGATAATGCTCCAGAAGAAATGCTTTAGCCTGCTGTGTCACTGACAGGCTGTTGTCCGAAACTCTGGCAAGACAGGCAAGCGAAATCTCCTCCTTGAGCAAGAGAAGAACCTCGCTTTGATTTTCATGGGAGGACCAGAAAGCATTGTCGGTAAAATAGTCCCAGTTCTTTTTGGACGGGCCATAGCCAAGCCGGATCAGCAGCTCATAAATCCGCTGTATGAGATAGACAGAGTTATAGATCAGCGGATGAAAGCTGTCAATATATGCACATAACCTGTCTGCGGTTTCCCTAGGACTTTTGCACCGGAGTTCATTTTCCAGGGCTTTCCAGTCTGTTTTCGGAGGAGACTGTTCTGCATTTGCGGGGGGGCGTCCGATGGAATACACTTTTCCGTTTCCGGACAGAAAGCGGAATTTCAGGGCTTGTTCGCTTTGGGAGAAAAGCTCCGGACGGATACTGCCGGATACGGAACTCAATCCCAGCGTAATCGTAGCGCCCAGGACATTCAGCCTGGTAATCTGGGCTGTGAGGGTTTCCGTCAGGATACGTTCTTTCGCGGAGAGGAAAGGTGCGAAAACAAGCAGGATGCGGTCCTGGGGGGTCGCGGAAAGAACCAGACAGAAATCCGCCTCCAATCTGGGAGAAAGTTGCTCGGCCAATGCGCTGTATATGTTTTCCGGACTGAAATAACGGCTTTGATGATAACGGCTGATATGCGCTGCCCCTACCATAAATTCACAGTCCGCATCCGCTTTCAACAGATGATTCAGATGATTGGTTTCGGAAAGATTCAGAGGTCTTTCTTTTCCTTTCTGAAGAAGCCTGCTTAAGTGCAGCAGATTATTCTGCTCCTGTACCTGTGTAAATTGGGTGAGGGCGTCGTGTTTTGCCATAGCTTTCTGCAGGGCATCGAACAGGGCGCTCTGGGTGAGGGGCTTCAGAAGATAGCAGCAAGCATCATGATGCAGGGCGCTCTGTACATACTCAAATTCTGCATAGCCGCTGATTACGATGACAGAGGCCAAAATACCGGCGCTGCGGCATCTCTGAATCAGGCTCAGCCCTGTCATGCCTTCCATGCGCACGTCCGTGATAATGATCTCGGGGTGTTTTTTTCGGACAATGTCCCATGCCTCCAGACCGTCTGCAGCCTGGAAGATTTCCTCAAACTGATAGTTCCCTTTTTTGAGCCTTGCGATGATGGCTTCACGTATCAGAGCTTCGTCGTCCGCAATCAATAGTTTCATGAATGTCTATTCTCCCTGGGCTTTGGCGTGCATAAGAGGCAAATTTTTATATTCTGGGAATCAGAAGCCGGGTGCACATACCCTGCCTTTCCCTGGTGGTAATCGTGAGCCGATAGGCATCTGCGAACTTTAGTTTCAGCCGGTAGTGGATATTCAGGATTCCGATGCTCTCATTCTGTTCCTGAAAGTCGGCGATTGTGCCCTGGTCAAGGCGGGCCATAAGGCTGGCATATTCCGATGCTTTCATTCCGTTTCCGTTGTCCTCAAAGGAGATTAACAGATTCTCACCCTCCATCCGGACAGAGAACCGTATGAGACCGCCGGAGGAGATCCCCCGAAATCCATGCTGAATACTGTTCTCTATGAAAGGCTGGAAGACGAGCTTGACGATATGGCAGTCCAGACAGCGCTCATCAATGCAGGTCTCAAAGGTAAATTTATGTTCAAACCGAATCTGCTGGATATAGACATAGTTGTTCATATGGTTGATCTCTTCCGCCAATGTGACGATGCCGGAAGAGTTGTGGTTGATGCTGTAACGGAGCAGATCGGAGAGCCTCGCGTTCACTTCACAGGCAGTCTGATATTTTTCCACCTCAATCAGAGAATTGATGATTTCCAGAGAATTGAAGAGGAAGTGGGGATTGATCTGGGCCTGCAGCGCCATGAATTCAGCCTCTTTCTTCTTGATCTCCGTGACATAATTCTGCTCAATGAGCCGATTTACCTGATTCACCATATCCGTAAAAGAGGCGTCAAAAATGCCGATTTCATCGCTTCCGGGATCGGAAGCGGAAATCTTCAGATTACCCTGGCTGACTCCTTTGATCTTGCTTAAGACAGCAGAGAAACGTCTGCTGATGCTGCCGGAGAGTATGGAGCCGATCAGGAGCGTGACGCACATAAGCGCCAGATTTCCTGTCAACAGGGTCCGATTCAGCTGACGAATGCTTTCCAGTGAGCTGGTAGATGCCAGATAACAGACCCCGTGGAAACCGGCTGCGGAATTGGAGCTTGTCAGATAGATTCCGCCTGTGCCATTGTAATCGTCTACCGGATAGCCATTGTAGATAATATCGTATTTTTCCCGGAAGAAAGAGAGATATTCCTCCATTTCAGGAAATTTTTCCCCATAAATATAGTTTCCGCGGTTATCGATCATGAACAACTGATGAACAGCTTTTCCGTCCGCTCCTTTTATGGGGCGGAATACTTTTTCCGGAAAAAGGCTGAGCTTGATGACACCGGTTATCTCGGAGCCGTCAGGAGAGTACACAGGCTTTAAAATAGAGAGAAGTTCTATGGAATAGGAGCCCTCTGTGTGCATGAAAAAGTGGTCAAAATAGCGGTTTTCCAGGTGAATCCTCCACTCTTCCTTCTCCTGGCTCAGGGGCTTGATGAATGTACTTTTGTGGGATGAGGGATATTTCAGGGCATAAAAGGTGAGATCATAAAGTCCGTAGGGAAACTGGTTATTCAGAATCTGGCGGATTTGTGCTTCAACCATACTGATGTCCTCTTCGGTGGGGGCCGGATTGGAAAATATCAATCCGACCTGGCCGGCATTGCCCAGATTGTCCAAAAGGAGCTTAAACTTTGTGAGACGATAGTTGACATTATCTGTGTACTGTTCTATAAACTGCTTGGAAGTGGCCTGAATCTCTTTGGCAAGGAGATTCGAGGTGTTGTTCCGGATATAGAAATTGGACACAAAAATTTCGGCCAAGAGCAGTACAATCAGGAGAAAGAGAAATTTGTGTACCAGTTTGGCATGGTATAAGTAATACTTCAAGGGCGAGCGGACAGATTTCATGTCTTGTATCCTTTTATTTCCTTTTATGTCATATTTGGAAGCTGCAGAGACAGCTTTGCGTTTTCTATAATGGAAATTATACTATAGGAACTTCCGGGTAGAAAGAGGAATTTTTTCACTGTTTTCTCGGATATGCTGACATTTTTCCACACACAATGTGAAAAAAGGATGTTTTCACACATAAAATCCCTTTGCTATAATAAGCGCAGCCAAGCTTGGAGAAACAGTGACAGAAACAGTGACAGAAACAGTGACAGAAACAGGACATAAGGAGGAACATGAAATGAGGAGAAAAAAGAGAAAGAAGATAACCGCATTGATTTTGGCGGCAGCAATGATGTCTTCCGCACTGCTTACAGGCTGCGGCAGGGAGGAAGCCGCAGATACACAGGACAGTGCCGTGGAGTCCGGAAGAGAGGAGAACAAAACGGAAGAAAGCACAGGAGCCAGCGGGGAGGAAAGCTCTGCGGGCTCTGAAGAAAAGATAAAGCTTACCATGGTGACTTACCTGGGAAATCCCTCCAGGGATGCCCTGATTCAGGAACTGGTGGCAGACCTCGATCACATAGAACTTGAGATTATCTCTCCTCCCTCGGAGCAGGCCCTGCAGAAGATATCCGCTATGCTGCAGACCGGAGAGGGCATTGATATCGTTGAAGTGGATTCCGTTCCGGTGAACCATATTTCCAACGGTTTCATCGAACCTCTGGATTCCTATCTGGAGAACTGGGAGGACTGGGGCAGCGTTAGCGAATACTTAAAGGATCAGCTTGCCACCTATGACGGACATATCTACTCTGTTCCCTACGGCGTATATGAGAGAGCGCTTTTCTACCGGAAAGACTGGTTTGAGGAGAAAAATCTTTCCGTGCCCGGGACATGGGAAGAGCTATATCGTACAGCGGTGGAGCTGACGGATCCCTCTCAGAACCGTTACGGATATTCTTTCCGGGGCGGAGCCGGGACAGGCGGGTTTGCGGAGATGACAATTCTGTCTTTTATTCAGCCCGAAAAAATTGACAGCGGACTTTCGTTCCTTACAAAGGATGGCAGGAGTATGTTCCATCAGCCGGAAGCGGTGGCTGCGGACCCGGATTCCTATGTGGGATATGTGCCCGGCGGCGAGTACCGATATGCTTCGGAGGAAGAAAAGGAACAGATGAGTGAGTACGAGACAGCGCGGGATGTCACCGTGCAGGAAATGCTTCTCGGACAGATCACTCCCGAGGAATGCGCGGCGGAATTTGCTTCCTATTTCCAATGGACCCAGGAGAGCGCATGGGTGAAAGACAGGATGGGGAGCCGTTGAGAGGGGATCGTCCCCGGTGAAATGCAGGAAAAGCGAAAGGCTGTCTGGGCTGGCTGCAGCTTCAGACAGCCTTTATGGCTGCCGCCATGATCTTCAGGGAAAGAGAGGACTGGGAAGATGGAAAGTAAAAAAATCAAAATGTCAAAGAGTGCCAAAAACAGATGGTTCCTTGTTTTGTTCCTTTTGCCGGGGCTGGCCATGATCCTGGTAATGCTGTATTATCCCGCTATAGACGGAATCGTCATGGCATTTCAGAATGTAAAGGCATACAATCTGTTCAGCAGAGAATTCAACGGATTGGACAATTTCCGCAAGCTGTTTGGCAATGTGCGATATCTGGGAACCTGGAAAAATACGCTGGTGTGGGTGGTCTGCTGTGTAGGCCTTGAATTTGTGCTGGGATTTGGCATTGCCCTTTTGCTGCAGAAGCCCTTTCGGGGAAAGAAATTTTATGAATGTGTGGTATTTATGCCATGGGCGCTGTCCGGATTCATGGTGGGTATCATGTGGAAGTGGATGTTTAACGGAAGCAACGGTGTCATCAATGATATCCTGATCCGGCTGGGGCTGGTGGAGAGGCAGATCGGTTTTCTGTCGAATCCGGACTATGCGCTGGGCAGTGTCATCACGGCAAAGGTATGGACAGGTATGGCGTTCTTTGCCATTATCACCATGGCTGCCCTAAAGACCATTCCGGAGGAAATGTATGGGGCGGCAGCCATTGACGGAGCCGGGCCATTCACAAAGTTTTTCTATATCACACTTCCCTCCATCCGCGTCATACTGCTCTTGATGGTACTGATGAGACTGGTCCAGACCATGAATGCGCCGGATCTGATTTTCGGCATGACCCAGGGAGGACCTGCGGGAAGCAGTCACATTGCCTCCAGCTATATTATGACAGAAGTCATCAAGGGAAACGATTACGGGATGGTATCGGCGGCAGGTATTGTCCTGTGGCTGGTGACGCTGGTGTTTACAGGGATTTATCTGGTGTGCACCAAAAGCCTGAAAGGCGGTGACGAAGCGTGAACGGTAAGAAAAGCAAACACATATTTCTTCCCGCAGTCAAATATATCCTGCTGGCAGTGTTCTTTCTCTACACGGTATTTCCCTTTTTCTGGCTCCTGCTGACCTCTCTGAAAGGAAGCAGAGAAATATACGATTTTCCGGTGCATTATCTGCCGCGGAAAGCGACTTTGGAGAATTACCGGGAAGTGATGCAGATGGGAGACTTTGGAAAGTATATCTGCAACAGCCTATTCATTGCATTGGCAGGGGCATGTCTGACAGTGCTGATCGCGGGAATGTCCGCCTATATTCTCTCGAGAATGGAATTTCGGTCGAAACCAGTGATCTTCATGATTTATATGATGACGCAGATGCTTCCCTCCGCAGTGGGATTTGCGCCCCTCTATATTCTGATGACCAGGCTGGGAATGGTGGACAGACTTTTCACCGTAGTCCTGATCCTGACAGGAGGCCAGATACCATTCGGAACGATCCTGCTGATCGGATTCATGAAAGGGATTCCCAGGGCATTGGAGGAATCCGCTCTGCTGGACGGCTGCGGCAGGGTGAAGACTTACTTCACGATTGTCATGCCTCTGGCAAGGGCAGGACTATTCTCGGTATTTATCTTCGTGTTCCTGGCTTGCTGGAACGATGTGTATACCTCTGTATTGTATATCAATTCTGCAGCCAAAAAGACACTGACCGTGGCGATCTACTCCATGATCGGGAAATACGATATCAACTGGGGCAGTGTGGCGGCAGGGACTTTGATCGCCATGGCGCCTGCAATCCTGCTCTTTGGTTTTATGAAAGAGGTTTTTGTGGAAAATATCGCTGGAGCAGTAAAGGAATAAGGGATGGAAGCCGATTGCTAAAACAGGAAGATGTACTGCTTCCGCTAAAGATTAGAGAAAGGGAAAAAGGTACCCCAAATGAGAGCAGAAGAGATATGTACCCACTACGGCGAGGATCCCTCCAGGTTTCACGGAGCCGTGAATGTGCCCCTTTTCCAGACATCGCTTTTCGTTGACTGCGAAGGGAATGAAAGCGGACGGGAAGGAAGATACGCATACACCAGAGTATCCAATCCCACTACGGAGATTGTAGAGAAAAAGGTGGCGGCATTGGAGGAGGGCGAGGCTGCAAGGTGTTTCGGCTCCGGCATGGGAGCCATCAGCGCAGCCATGATGCATTATCTGAAAAAAGACAGCCATGTAGTGGCGGTGGCAAGTATCTACGGCCCTGCCAGACGTTTCCTGTCGGAATATCTGGAGCGATTTGGGATTACGGTCACATTCGTAAGCGGGACGGACCTGGACGAAATCGAGGCTGCCATATGCGACAGGACGGATTTGATCTATCTGGAAAGTCCCTCCACCTATCTGTTTCTGGTGCAGGATCTGGAGAAAATCGCACAGATCGCGAAAAAGCATCACGCGGCGACGGTGATCGACAATACCTATGCCACCCCGATCTTCCAGAAGCCTCTCACCAAAGGAATCGATATGGTGGTACATTCCGCTTCCAAGTACCTGGGAGGCCACAGCGACATTGTGGGCGGCGTGGTGATCGGGCGGAAAGAAGACATGATCCAGGTGGCGAAAGACGAGAGGGAGCTGTTTGGGGCAGTGATGAGCCCTTTTGACTCCTGGCTGATGCTGCGGGGAATTCGGACGCTGCCTGTCCGGATGAAACAGCATATGAAGAATGCCATGGAGATGGCGGCGTATTTCCAGGATTTGGCCATCGTCAAAGAAGTGATCTACCCGTACTGGAATACCCATCCCCAGTACGAGCTGGCAAAGAGACAGATGACAGGAGCCAGCGGCCTGATGAGCGTGGTGTTCGATCTGTCCGGGGACCGGATTCACGGAATCTTGAGGGAACTGGAATTTTTCCACAGAGGACCCAGCTGGGGCGGCTACGAGAGCCTTATTTCCGCAGTGGGGGCAGGTTTAGAGCGGGATAATGAGACCATGAAGAAAGGGCTGGTGCGCCTGCACATCGGGCTTGAGGGAGCGGATCTGCTGAAAGAGGATTTCGATAGAGCCGTGAAGCATGTGCTCGGATAAGGAACAGACTGATTGATATAAAACCGCTGGGTGTGGGGGCACCGGGCGGTTTTAGAGTTTTAACGCATTAAAGTGATTGACATATCCGGTAAATTATCTTAGAATATTGAAATATATTGAGATGAATTGCAATATGACAGGATTGATAAAATATTTCCACCAACGTGAAATTCCCGAAAACGGAAATGGAAGAGGAGGACGGAACGTGTCAGAGAAGAAGATACTGCTGGGCAATGAAGCCATAGCGAGAGGAGCCTATGAGGCAGGCGTGAGGGTGTCGGCAGCCTATCCGGGTACGCCCAGCACGGAGATCAGCGAAGCGATGGCGAAATACGATGAAGTCTACGCGGAGTGGTCGCCCAATGAGAAAGTGGCGGCGGAGGTGGCCATCGGCGCATCCATCGCCGGAGCCCGGTCCATGTGCAGTATGAAGCATGTGGGCGTGAATGTGGCGGCAGATCCGCTTTTCACCGCGGCCTACGCAGGTGTGGGAGGCGGTCTGGTGGTAGTGGCGGCGGATGACCCGGGCATGTACAGCTCCCAGAACGAGCAGGACAGCCGGATGGTGGCCAGAGCAGCCATGATTCCCGTGCTGGAGCCCTCGGACAGCGCGGAGGCCAAGGAATTCACAAAGCTTGCATTTGCCTTAAGCGAGAAGTACGACACGCCGGTGATGGTGCGCTCCACTACCAGACTTTCCCATTCTCAGGGGATTGTGGAACTGGAAGAGCGCGAGGAGCGGGAAGTGCTTCCCTATGAACGCAATACTGGGAAATATGTCATGATGCCTGCCAATGCCATCAAGCGTCATGTGGTGGTGGAGGAGCGCATGAAGAGGCTTGCGCAGGATGCATGTACTATGCCTCTGAACCGGGCGGAGTACCGGGACTTGTCCGTGGGATTTATCACAAGCGGAATTCCGTACCAGTATGTGCGGGAGGCCATGCCTGAGGCAAGCGTCCTGAAGCTGGGCCTGGTGCATCCCCTGCCCAGGAAGCTGATAGAGGAATTTGCCGCCAAAGTGGAGCGGTTGTACATATTCGAGGAGCTGGAGCCAGTCATTGAGGAGCAGGTGAAGTCCTGGGGTATCCAAAAGGCCGTCGGCAAGGAGATCTTCACGGTGCAGGGAGAATACAGCGCCAATATGATCAGACAGCGTGTGCCGGAGTATGACGGGCAGGCACATCCGGACGGGGCGGGAAAAACGGCATCCGGTCAGGCGCCTTTGTCTCCGGCAAATGTTCCGGCCCGGCCTCCGATTTTGTGCCCCGGCTGCCCTCACCGCAGTGTATACACGGTGCTGAACCGCCTGAAAATCCACGCCGCGGGCGATATCGGCTGCTATACTTTAGGCGCGGTGGCCCCCTTGAGCGTGGTGGACACCACCATCTGCATGGGATCCAGCATCAGCACCCTCCACGGCATGGAAAAGGCCAGAGGAAAAGAGTACATTCGGGACTGGGTGGCGGTCATCGGAGACTCCACGTTCATGCATACAGGCATCAATTCCCTGATGAACATGGTCTACAACCGGTCCTGCGGCACGGTGGTGATTCTGGACAATTCCACCACGGGCATGACGGGACATCAGGACCACGCGGCTACCGGAAAGACCCTGAAAGGAGAGGTGGTTCCGGCCATCAATATCACGCAGCTGTGCCGCAGTCTCGGCATCGCGCATGTGTATGAAGTCAGCGCTTTTGACATAGACGCGCTCACGGAGCTCTTCCGCCGGGAGACCCAAAGGGACGAAGTGTCGGTGATCATCACCAAGGCGCCCTGCGTGCTGCTCAAGGGGGTTACTTTCCCGAACAAGTGCGTTCCCGTTCCGGAGAAATGCAGGAAATGCGGAGCGTGTCTGAGACCCGGATGCCCTGCTCTGACAAAGAATGCGGATGGAACCATCGCCATTGACGAGACCATGTGCAACGGCTGCGGCCTCTGTGAGAAGCTGTGTCCTTTTGATGCCATAGAGGTGTGTCCGCGCTGACCGAGAGCGGAAGTTCGGCGCATCGGCGAAGTCTTAGACATATAGCAGAGGGGCAGGCCTTGGCGGATCCTGTTTCGCCCGGCCGGCACAAAAAAGGACAGGGCAATTCGCTCCGGCATACATACGGCTGGCACAGGCGGGCGGAACGGAAAACAGAATGTGAGGATGACGAAGATGGGTGTAAAAAATATTATGATCGTAGGCGTTGGGGGACAGGGAACCCTGCTCACCAGCAGAATATTGGGAAATCTGGCAATCCACGCCGGGTTTGACGTAAAGCTTTCGGAGGTGCATGGCATGGCCCAGCGCGGCGGCAGCGTGGTGACCTTTGTACGCTACGGAGAGGAAGTGGCGGAGCCCATCGTGGAGGAGGGCTGCGCGGACGTGCTGATCGCGTTCGAGAAGCTGGAGGCGCTGCGCTATCTGCATTTCCTGAAAGAAGACGGAGTGGTAATTGTAAACGACTGGCGCATTGATCCCATCACGGTGGTGACCGGCGCCGCGCAGTATCCGGAGGGCATATTGGACACGCTGCGGGCAGCACGGAAGACCGTGACCGTGGAGGCCACGGAGAAAGCCAAGGAAATGGGCGCGCCCAAGGCTTTCAATGTGGTAGTCTTAGGCGCTGCCGCCAGATATATGGGATTCGAAAAGGAGGACTGGCTCCATGTGATCGAGACAACTGTTCCGCCCAAGACCGTGGAGGTGAACCGGAAAGCGTTCGAGGCAGGATACCAGGGAACTGCTCAGAGCTCCTTGGAATAGAGAATTCAGCAGTGAAATACCAAAATAACTGCCTGACGGGAGCAGGCATGGAGGTGCATATCATATGATTTGGAACGAGACAAAGGAATGCATGAGCCGGGACGAGATGCAGTCTTTACAGGGAGCGCGGCTTGTGAAACTGGTGGACAGGGTCTACCACAATGTGGAGTACTACCGCAAGAAGATGCAGGCCATCGGCCTGGAGCCCGGGGACATCAGAGGCCTGGAGGATCTGGAGAAGCTTCCCTTTACCACCAAGGACGATCTGCGGGACACCTATCCTTTCGGGATGTTCGCCGTGCCGAACTCCCAGATCGTGCGCATCCACGCCTCCAGCGGCACCACGGGAAAGGCCACGGTGGTGGGATACACCAGGAGGGACATTGACGTATGGAGTGAGTGCGTGGCCAGATGCATCACCATGGCCGGCATGGGGCGGGAGGACATTATCCAGGTGGCCTACGGCTACGGCCTGTTCACCGGAGGACTGGGCGGCCATTACGGCGCGGAGAAAATGGGGGCCACGGTAGTGCCCATGTCCACAGGCAACACCAAGAAGCTGATCACCATGATGATCGACTTCGGCGTCACCGGGATCCTGTGTACGCCCTCCTATCTGATGCATATCGCGGAGACCATTGAGGAGATGGGGGTCCGGGACAAGATCAAGCTGAAGGCATCCCTGAACGGAGCGGAACCCTGGACGGAGAAGATGCGGGACAAGATCGAGGGGATGCTGGGCATCCATGCCCATGACATCTACGGCCTCAGCGAGATCATGGGGCCTGGGGTGGCCACGGACTGCCGGTTCCACGCAGGCTTACATGTCCATGAGGATCATTTCCTGCCGGAGATCGTGGACAGAGAGACGTTCCGGCCCGTGGCAGACGGCGTTACCGGAGAGCTGGTGATCTCCACCCTGACCAAGGAGGGCATTCCCCTGATCCGCTACCGCACCAAGGATCTGACCAGCATGGACCACAGCCCCTGCCAGTGCGGCAGGACCACGGCCAGGATCGCCAGGTTCACGGGCAGAAGCGACGACATGCTGATCATCCGCGGCGTGAACGTGTTCCCGTCCCAGATCGAGGCGGCGCTTCTGGAGATGGGCGGCACCACGGCCCATTACCTGATGATCGTGGACAGGGTCAACAATCTGGACACCCTGGAGGTTCAGGTAGAGGTGGAGGAGCATTTCTTCTCGGACGAGATCAGGGCCCTGGAGAACCTGGCCAGGAAGATTGAGCATGTGATCCAGCAGGCCATCGGGCTGGCGGTGAAAGTGAAGCTGGTGGAGCCCAAAGCGCTGGAGCGCAGCATGGGCAAAGCGGTGCATGTCATCGACAAGCGGAAGATGGACTGATATTGACTGCCCCAAAAGACCGACCGTCCGGTTTGGCGGCCGGATTCCGGGATCGGAAGCAGAGTCGGAGCGCTTGGGGCAGCCGGGGGAAGCGCGGAAAGAGAGGGAAGATTATGTTTGTAAAGCAATTGTCAGTCTTTATGGAAAACCGTGAGGGCAGGCTGGAGAAAGCGGCGGAGATATTAAAGGAACAGAATATCAACATACTGGCTTTGAGTATGGCAGACACTACGGAATACGGAATGCTGCGCATGGTGGTGTCGAATCCGGAGGAGGCAAAGACCGCCCTCAAAGAGAACGGCTTCTCGGCCATGCTGACAGACGTGCTGGCCGTGAGGCTGGAAGATCAGGTGGGAGAGCTGCACAGTCTGACTCTGGTACTGTGTGCGAAAGGGCTGAATATCGAGTATATGTATTCTCTGGTTTCAGGCGAACGCAAGGCGATCATTGTAAAGACATCGGACGCGGAGAAAGCGGCTGCGGCCATCCGGGAGAGCGGGCTGCGGCTGTACACCGATGAAGAATTGTACGGATAGAAATTTCGTGCAAAATTCGGTTAGAAATTTTCTCCATTTTATATTGACAAATATGTCGATTCTATGTATAATCAATCAGTGTGCGGAAAGAAAATTTGCATGGGAGCCGCTATGTTAGTGAATTTATCTGATGTATTGACATCTGAAGGCATGGAGATCAAAAGGGAAGTTCCCCTTGAGATGACATGCTATGAAAACGGAACGGAAAGCTTTGAGATAACCTCCGCTTCTTTGGTATCCTTTACCGCGGTAAATGCGGGGGAGGGTAAGGCAGTGTTCAGGGGACATGCGGCGGCAGGTTTTCGCGGGTTATGTGACAGATGTCTGACAGAGGTGCCGGTGGCTTTGGAGCTGGATTTTGAGCGGACAATCCTTTCACCTGAAATGCGGGGAGAGGAAGCGGATGATTTGAGCTTTATGGACGGTTTCTCGCTGGATGTGGACGCTCTTGTGCACGATGAGATTTTGATTAACTGGCCTGCGAAGATTCTGTGCAGGGATGACTGCAAGGGGATATGCCCTGTATGTGGACAGAATCTGAATGAAAGGGAATGCGGATGCGATACTTTCGTTCCGGACCCGCGCATGGCAGTGATACAAGATATCTTCAAGAATAAGGAGGTGTAACGAGATGTCGATTTGTCCTAAGAATAAATCTTCCAAGAGCAGAAGGGATAAGAGAAGAGCAAACTGGAAAATGAAAGCTGCGACTTTGGTAAAGTGCAGCAGATGCGGCGCGCTTATGGTGCCCCACAGGGTTTGCAAGGCTTGCGGTTCTTACAACAAGAAACAGGTCGTTAGTGTTGACTGATTCATTTCCGGTATTTTGCGGCATGTAGAGGGTATTCTGCGGAATGCCCTTTTTATGTGTAAAAAAGCCTTGATTTTTGAGTAAGATTACATTATCATAAAAGAAGTATATGGAAAACGGAAAGGGAATCCAATGGCGGAAATGGTAAATGTAGCAGTGGACGCTATGGGCGGAGACAATGCGCCCTCTGAAATCGTAAAGGGTGCGATAGAGGCCATAAATGCCGAAAAAAAAGTGAAAGTGTTTCTGGCAGGCCGGGAGCCATTGTTAAAAGAGGAACTGAAGAAATACACCTATCATGCGGAACAGCTGGAGATCGTCCATGCGGAGGAGGTCATAGAGACCGGAGAGCCCCCGGTTATGGCCATTCGCAGGAAGAAAGACTCCTCCATCGTAAAGTGTATGTATCTGGTGAAAAACGGAGAGTGCGATGCCCTTGTGTCCGCAGGGAGCACCGGGGCCGTCCTGGTGGGCGGACAGGTCATCGTGGGGCGCATCAAGGGTGTGGAGCGTCCGCCCCTTGCACCTGTCATACCCCATATGAACGGCGTAAGTCTCCTCTTGGACTGCGGGGCCAATGTGGATGCCAGGCCTTCCCAGCTGTTGCAGTTTGCGAAGATGGGCAGCATCTATATGGAGAGTGTGATCGGCGTAAAGAATCCCAGAGTCGGACTGGTGAACATCGGCACTGAGGAGGAGAAAGGCAATGCCCTGACAAAGGAAGCCTATCCTCTGTTAAAAAGCTGCCCGGACATTCATTTTATCGGCAATGTGGAGGCCAGGGATATTCCCATGGGCGGAGCCGACGTATTGGTCTGCGAGGCATTTGCCGGCAATGTGGTCCTGAAGATGCTGGAGGGGGTCAGCAGTGCTCTGATCGACAAGATCAAGGCCGGTATGATGACCAATCTGCGCAGCAAGATAGGCGCTCTTCTCGTGAAACCTGCGCTGAAGCAGACACTGAAAGACTTCAACACGGAAGCCTACGGCGGCGCCCCTCTGCTTGGCTTAAACGGGCTGGTGGTGAAGACCCACGGGAACAGTAAGTCCGTGGAAATCAAGAATTCTATTCTGCAATGCATTGCATTCAAAGAACAGAAAATAAATCAGAAAATCAAGGAACAATTGGTTCTTGAGGACTAGGGAAAGGAGGAAATCGTATGGAATTTGACAAGCTCAAAAAGGTAATTGCGGATGTGCTGAATGTGGATCCCGATGAGATCTCTATGGACTCTACTTTTGTGGATGATCTGGGAGCGGATTCTCTCGACGTGTTCCAGATCGTCATGGGCATTGAAGAGGAATTTGACATTGAGATTCCCGCAGAGGAGGCCGAGAAGATTCATACCGTAAGGGAAGCAGTGGATATGATCAAAGGCATGCTGGGCTGATTCCTGTCCGGCCATATGGACTTTACAAGAGCAGTCCGTTATGTGACTGCTCATTTGCGTCCATATACAAACTTCCGGACATGCGGTCTGTGACTGCGTATACGGCAGAAACTATGTCTGGAAGAAGTCTGTGCTTGGCAGACTTTCTGGTGGAAAAGAGGAGAGATATGTTAGAAGACTATACCAAAGGATATTCGGAGGAGGTACTGGAGGAGCGCATCGGCTATCGGTTCAGGGACAGGGCTCTGTTAAGGCAGGCCATGACCCACAGCTCTTTTACCAATGAACAGAAGATCCGCAGGACCCAGAACTATGAACGGCTGGAATTTCTCGGGGATGCGGTGCTGGAATTGGTGTCCAGTGAATTTCTGTTCAGGGAGCATCCTCAGATGAGCGAGGGGGAGCTGACGAAAAAGCGCGCCTCCATGGTCTGCGAACCGTCCCTTGCTTTCTGCGCAAAGGATCTGGAGCTGGGCCGCTTTATGCTGCTTGGAAAGGGCGAGGAGAACACGGGGGGAAGAGGCCGCGACAGCATTGTGTCGGATGCCATGGAGGCCGTGATCGGCGCTATTTACCTGGACGGCGGCATGGAACAGGCAAAATCTTTTATCTACCGCTTCGTGCTCTCGGATTTGGAGGATAAACAGCTTTTCTATGACAGCAAGAGCACTTTGCAGGAGATGATCCAGGGGAAACTGAAAAAAGAATTCAACTACGAACTGCTGGAGGAGAGCGGGCCGGAGCATGACAAGAAGTTTCGCGTGTCCGTGAACATGGAGGGAAAAATCCTGGGCACAGGGGATGGAAAGACGAAAAAAGCGGCGGAGCAGCAGGCTGCCTACAAGGCGCTTCTGCTTTTGAGGGATAGAGGATGTATTTAAAGAATATTGAGGTGCAGGGCTTTAAGTCCTTTGCGAACAAGATAAATTTCCAGTTCCACAATGGAATCACTGGAATCGTGGGACCCAACGGCAGCGGAAAGAGCAATGTGGCCGATGCTGTCCGCTGGGTTCTGGGAGAGCAGCGGGTAAAACAGCTGCGCGGCGCCAGTATGCAGGATGTCATTTTCTCGGGCACAGAGAACAGGAAGCCACTTAGCTATGCCTATGTGGCCATTACGCTGGACAATACGGATCACCAGCTTGCCACCAGCTTTGAAGAAGTGACGGTGGCAAGGCGTATCTACCGTTCCGGAGAAAGTGAATATCTGATCAATGGAAGTCCCTGCAGGTTAAAGGATGTAAACGAACTGTTCTATGACACGGGTATCGGCAAGGAGGGCTATTCCATTATCGGACAGGGGCAGATCGACAAGATCCTGAGCGGTAAGCCAGAGGAGCGCAGAGAGCTTTTTGATGAGGCGGCGGGAATCGTGAAATTCAAGCGCAGGAAAGCTGCGGCCCAGAGCAAGCTTGAGAACGAGAAGCAGAATCTGGTCCGTGTCAACGATATCCTGTCCGAGCTGGAAAAGCAGATCGGCCCCCTGGAGCGCCAGTCCGAGACTGCCAGACAGTATCTGAAAAAAAGAGAAGAGCTGAAGAAGTTTGATGTAAACGTATTTTTGCTGGAGAATACCCGTCTCAGAGAGCAGCTGAAAGGCGTGGAGGAGAAGTATGCCCTGGCAGGCAGGGAACTGGCCGAAACCAGTGAGGCCTATGAGGGCATTAAGGCAGAGTACGACCGGGTGCAGGAGGAGCTTGAGAAGCTGGAGCAGTCCATCGAGGCAGCCAGAAGCACTGCCACGGACGCAGGCCTTACCAGAGGGAAGCTGGAGGGCGAGATGAATGTGCTGAAAGAGCAGATCAACTCCGCCAAGGGCAGCGAGGCCCATCTCGGCAACAGGCGAAGCGCTCTGGAGGAAGATATCGCCGCCAGAGAGAAAGACAGGGAAAAGCTCCTGTCCGAAAAAGGCGAGACGGATGCGAAGCTGCGGGAGATCGCCGTGCTTGCCGACCAGGCAAAGGAGAAGCTGCAAAGGCTCCAGAGCAGGATAGAGGAACTCAATGAGGGCATAGAGGCCGGGAAGAACACGATTATCGGCGAACTGAATAAACGGGCCACGATAAAGTCCAAGCTGGGCCGCTTTGACACCATGATGGAGCAGGTGAAGATCCGGAAAGCGGAACTCCAGTCCAGACTTCTGCGTGCCAAATCCGACGAGGCGGCCAGGGAGGAGACCATCCGGGGTCTGGAAGAGGAATTCGCAGCCGTCACGGAGGAAATGCGGCTCCTAAACGAGCGGGAAGCCGCCATGGAACGGGAACTGGGAGGTTTCAGGGAGGCTTTGACGAAAAAGGACGCTCTTCTGCAGGAAACCAAAAGTGCCTATCACATGGAGAAATCCCGGCTGGAGGCCCTGGCCAACCTGGCTGAGCGCTATGAGGGCTACGGCGGCAGCGTCAAGAAAGTCATGGAGCAGAAAGAGAGAAACAGCGGCATCGTGGGCGTTGTGGCGGACATCATCCATGTGGAGAAAAAGTATGAGGTGGCCATCGAGACCGCTCTGGGCGGCAGCATCCAGAACATTGTAACGGATGACGAGGACACTGCCAAGCGTATGATTTCTTTTTTGAAAACCAACCGGCTGGGCCGCGCTACGTTTCTGCCGCTGACCAGCATCCGGAACTATCAGAGATTCAAGAACACCGAGGCCCTGGCCGAAAAGGGAGTTGTCGGCACGGCGGATACTTTGGTTCGGATCGACGACAAATACCGCGATGTGGCAGGCTCTCTGCTGGGGCGGATTTTGGTGGTGGACAATGTGGACAATGCGCTGAAGCTGGCCAGAAAGTACAATCAGAGCCTGCGTCTGGTGACGCTGGAGGGAGAATTGCTGGTGCCGGGAGGCGCTATCAGCGGCGGCGCCTATAAGAACAGCAGCAATCTTCTGGGGAGGCGCCGGGAGATAGAGGAGCTGGAGAAAAAGGTGAAAAAACTTCAGCTTTCCGTTGACGAGATCGACAGAGACATCGAGGGGATTAAGGCCAAGCGCACAAGGATGCGTGTGGATCTGGAGGCCGTAAAAGGCGATATCCAGCGCAAGTCCATCGAGCAGAATACAGCCCGGCTGAGCATTGCCCAGGCGAGGGCGCGTATGGAAGAGGAGGTGGAGAGCGCCGCTTCCCTGCGGGAAGAAGAGCGCCAGATCGAAGAAAAGACCCTGGAGATCAGGAACGAAAAGGAGACTGTCCAGCTGGAGCTGGCCGCCAGCGAGGAGTTGGAGGCACGGACCCAGGACGAAATCAAACAGTTCCAGCAGGAACTGGAGAAATGGCGGGGGGCGGAGACGGAAGCCGCCGCAGACCTGTCCGACTGGGATGTGAAGCTGGAGAAGATGCGCCAGTCCTTGGGATTCCAGCAGAGCAATGTGGACCGTATCGACGGGGAGATACAGAGGGCGGGCGCAGAGCTGGCAGAGGTATTGGAGGCTTTGGCAGAGAACGGGAAAGCGGTGGAAAGCAGGCAGCGCGCCATCGAAGAGATCGAGAAGACCATCGCGGCCTCATATGACGCCCAGAACGAATCCGAGGAAAAGCTGAGGGCAGCCATGGCGCAAAGGCAGGAACTGTCAGCGGCCCAGAAAAGCTTTTTCGCAAGGCGGGAGGAACTCTCCGAGAGGCAGTCCGCTCTGGACAAGGAAGTATACCGCCTCAATGCCCAAAAGGAGCGCATGGAGGAGTCGCTGGAGTCCCAGATTAATTATATGTGGGACGAATATGAGATTACTTTAAGCGATGCCGCACAGCTTCGGGACGAAAGCCTCTCGGATCTGCAGGCTATGAAAAAGGAGATCGCCTCCCTGCGGGAACAGATCAAGAAGCTGGGGGACGTAAACGTGAACGCCATCGAGGACTACAAGAACCTGATGGAACGCTACACCTTTATGGCTGCCCAGAGGGACGACCTGGTGGAGGCGGAAAAGACTTTGGAGAATATCATCGAGGAGCTGGATACGGCCATGCGCAGACAGTTTGCGGAGAAGTTCGCGGAGATCGGCCGTGAGTTCGACAAGGTGTTCAAGGAACTGTTCGGCGGCGGCAGAGGGACGCTGGAGCTGATTGAGGACGAGGATATCCTGGAGGCAGGCATCCGCATCATCGCACAACCCCCGGGCAAGAAGCTGCAGAATATGATGCAGCTCTCCGGTGGGGAGAAAGCGCTTACGGCCATCTCGCTTTTGTTCGCCATTCAGAATCTGAAGCCGTCGCCTTTCTGCCTGCTGGATGAAATAGAGGCCGCGCTGGACGATTCCAACGTGGGAAGATTTGCGAAATACTTACATAAACTGACTAAAAATACACAGTTTATTGTCATAACCCACAGAAGAGGCACCATGGAGCAGGTGGACAGACTCTATGGTATCACCATGCAGGAAAAAGGCGTGTCCACACTGGTCAGCGTGAACCTGATCGACAAGGAGCTGACGGCGTGAGAAAAAGCGGGAAGGAGCGGGATGAGGCATGGCAGAGGGAAAAAAGGGCTTTTTTGCCAGATTGAAAGAGGGCCTGACGAAGACCAGGAATAATATCGTCAGAGGAATAGACTCCGTGTTCAATGGTTTTTCAGCCATTGACGATGACTTTTATGAGGAGCTGGAAGAAATTCTGATCATGGGAGATATCGGCGTGAACGCCACCACAGAGATCATAGGCCGTCTGAAAGGCCAGATCAAGGAGCGGCATATCAAAGAGCCTCAGGAGTGCAAGCAGCTTCTGATAGAGGGCATCAAGGAACAGATGCGGGTGGACGAGAATGCCTATGAATTCGAGAAATGTCAGTCCGTCATCATGGTCATCGGCGTCAACGGCGTGGGCAAGACCACCTCGGTGGGAAAGCTGGCCGGGAAGTTTAAGGAGGACGGCAGAAAGGTGCTGATCGCCGCAGCAGACACATTCCGTGCGGCAGCGGGGGATCAGCTGGCGGAGTGGGCCAGGCGTGCGGATGTGCCTATGGTAGGCGGAAACGAGGGCGCGGATCCGGCCAGCGTGGTCTTCGATGCCGTGAACGCGGCCAAGGCCAGAGGGGTGGATGTGCTGCTCATCGACACGGCCGGCCGGCTGCACAACAAGAAGAACCTGATGGAGGAGCTGCGGAAGATGAACCGCATCGTGGACAGAGAGTTCCCCGACGCCCACAGAGAGAATCTCATTGTGCTGGACGGCACCACGGGCCAGAACGCATTGGTTCAGGCCAGGGAATTCGGCGAGGTGGCGGACCTGACCGGCATTATCCTGACGAAAATGGACGGCACCGCAAAGGGCGGCATTGCGGTGGCCATTCAGTCGGAGCTGCAGGTGCCGGTAAAGTATATCGGCGTAGGCGAGACCATCGACGATCTGCAGAAGTTCGATTCGGACGAGTTTGTGAATGCGCTGTTTGATGTAAGGCCGGAGGAGTGAGCCGGACGCGGAAACATTTCAAAGAGGAGGAGAAGAGCATGGGTGCTGAGCGGAAAACCGGAGAGGAAGCGGCGGTGGAAGTGATGGAGGGAATTACGGAGGAAGTGATGGAGGGCGAGACAGGGATGGAAGAGGGATTGACGCTGGAAAAATTTGAGGAGGCCTCAGAAGTCGTCAAGAAAGTGACGCTGGAGACAAAGCTGGTGTTCAGTGAGTACTTGAGCGCGCAGACAGGGAACAAGGTCTATCTGAAGCCCGAGAACATGCAGCTCACAGGTGCTTATAAGCTCCGCGGCGCATACTATAAGATAAGCACGCTGACAGACGAGGAAAGAGCAAAGGGGCTGATCACCGCTTCGGCCGGAAACCATGCCCAGGGCGTGGCCTATGCGGCGAAAGCCTACGGCGCAAAGGCCGTCATCGTCATGCCCACCACCACGCCCCTGATGAAAGTGAACCGCACCAAGGGCTACGGCGCGGAGGTGGTGCTGTACGGGGATGTGTACGACGAGGCCTGCGCAAAGGCCTATGAGCTGGCGGAGGAGAACGGATACACGTTTATCCACCCCTTTGACGATCTGACCGTGGCCACCGGACAGGGAACCATCGCCATGGAAATCGTGAAAGAGCTGCCGCTGGTAGATTACATACTGGTACCCATCGGCGGAGGCGGGCTGGCCACCGGCGTGGCCACGCTGGCAAAACTTTTAAATCCTAAGATCAAAGTGATTGGAGTGGAGCCTGCCGGGGCAAACTGTATGCAGATGTCCATTGCTCAGGGGCATGTGGTCACTCTGCCCAAGGTCAGCACCATTGCGGACGGTACTGCGGTGAAGACCCCCGGCAACAAGCTTTTTCCCTATATCCAAAAGAATCTGGACGATATCATCACGGTGGAGGACCACGAACTGGTAGTGGCTTTCCTGGACATGGTGGAAAACCACAAGACTGTAGTGGAAAATTCCGGCCTGCTGACGGTTGCGGCCTTAAAGCATATGAATGTCAAGGGCAAGAAAGTGGTGGCTATCTTAAGCGGCGGCAACATGGATGTGACCACCATGTCCTCCGTGGTACAGCAGGGACTGATTATGCGCGACAGGGTGTTCACGGTATCCATGCTGCTGCCGGATAAGCCGGGCGAGCTGTATAAGGTGGCCGGCATCATCGCGAAAGTCAACGGAAACGTGGTGGAACTGGAGCACAATCAGTTCGTCACCACCAACCGCAATGCGGCCGTGGAACTGCGCATCACCATGGAGGCTTTCGGCACAGAGCACAAGAACCAGATTATGAAATCACTGGAAGAGGGAGGCTACAAGCCCAAGCTGGTAAATGTAGGCGGCTGATCAGTGACAGGGGTATCTGCGCAGGAGCCGGGCGTGGGGAGCGCTGTCATGTGCGAAGCGAAAAAAGCAGGGAGATAAATACCCGGAGCGAGCGGGCTGCCTGTAAGCAGGTGGTCCGCTTCTGTGGGATTTTGGGAGGGAATCACAGGTTATGAAAAGCGGCAGGGAAAATGTCAGCAAAGAACAGAAAAGCGAAATTCAGTACGAGGAGAAGAAGACACCGAAACGCAGGGTGTGGGATTATCTGGTGATCACTGCCGCCTCCGTGATCTACGCCGTGGCCGTCAGTCTCTTCTTGGATCCCAACTCTCTGGCGCCGGGCGGCATAACGGGTATTGCGATTATCTTAAATCGGCTGACCGGACTGGAGACGGGTACATGGATGTTCATGGTCAATATCCCGATCCTGGCCCTGGGCATGTGGAAGTTTGGCTGGAAATTTATCCTTTCCACCATGTACTGCACGGCGGCCACCTCCTATTTTACGAATCTGCTTACGCCCATAGGCCCCCTTACCGCGGACCCGCTGCTGGCTGCCTTGGTGGGAGCTTCCCTGATGGCAGTGTCTCTGGGGCTGGTGTTTAAGGCGGGAGCCACCACCGGAGGGACGGATATCATCATTAAGCTTCTGCGGCTGAAATTCCCTCACTTAAAGACTGGCTTTCTCTTCCTCTTGACAGACGCCGTCATTGTGACGGCATCCGCTTTCGTGTTCCAGAACCTGGACACGGCGCTGTACGCGGGCGTGGTAGTGTTCATCAATTCCGTGATGCTGGATCTGGTTCTGTACGGCCGGGACGGGGCTAAGATGTTCTTTATCATCAGCGACAAACCCGAGGCCATTGTAAGCAGGCTTCTGGAGGAGCTTGACATCAGCGCCACCTACATTTCAGGCTACGGCGCTTATACAGGGACGGACAAAAAGGTGATTTTATGCGTGGTGAAAAAGCCCCTTTCGCCGAAGCTGGAAGAAATCGTCAGGCAGGAGGATCCCATAGCCTTTACGATCATCACAAGCGCCTCCGAGATATACGGGGAGGGATACAAGAGCATATTCAGTCAGAAACTGTGAGAGCCGCTTTCGGGGGAGGCGGATTTTGCGCGGTCCAGATATTGTACGGCAATTCTGTCTTCCGGATGGACATCCGTCAGGTACAGCACCGCCAGGAACAGCCACTCCAGCGGTTTCATGAGACAGTAAATGATGTCGGCGGTATAGGGGGAGCGGATATGCCTTGCCACAGGATAGCCGTACCTGTCGTAAAAATGCCGCACGATTCTGTGGAACCGGGGCGTTCTTTCCTCCAGAACCTGTTCAAATGCATTGGCCACACACAGCTGCCGGTTTACGATGACCTCATGGCCGTGCCGGATCCCCAGGCGAAGCGGCTTCACGATCCGCCTGTGCCCTCCGGCCGCCACCGTGCAGAGATAATGCTCGTCCACAGACACATTCTGGGGGGCAGTGCGTCTGGAGAGATTCCAGTCGCTGGTCTCCGTCCAGGCCCGGATGACGGAGTCGGGCGCCTGGCCGAACAGGACGAGGACGGCTGTGAGGATGCCCAGCAGGGGCAGCACAAGCAAAAAAGCCGCAAAAGGCCACATCCGCGCATCTTCCAGAATGCGTCTTAAGCCGCGCAGGAGAGGGACCCGGTCAATTTTGTAAGATTCATGGGGGATGCGCTCCCATTCCCGGATCTTGTGCAGGATGGTTCTGGCCGTGATGAGGATGCAGTTAAGCGGAAGCAGCATGAGCAGCAGGCCGGATATAGGGTCCTGACAGACCTGCCAGGCCCATATGACGCTCTCCGCGGTTCCTAAGTACATGGCGGACATGCCCAGCACCAGGAGAAGAGGCGGGGTTTTCCGCAGAGGGAGAAAGCTCACGAGCAGATATCCGACAAACCCCACGAGGGCGATGACCCACACGGTGGGTGCGTCCTGGGTGTAGACCGGTGTATGGCGCTGGGAATTGATCAGGGTCTCGGTCCAGTCGCTGTCAAACATTACACCGTCCAGCACACTCAGGTAAATGCAGCTGTACAGGACTCCCAAAGGTATGGCGATGACATCGAATATCCGATGGCGGGCATAGTTTTTTTCGGCGTTCACGGCCAGACAGAACAGCAGGTAGAATTCGATGCCTGTCAGGACCAGCGGAAACAGGAGAAAAGCTGCCAAAACCAGTCCTGCCATAAGGATTGAGAGGTATAGTGTCGGCAGCGTTTGCAGGAAATCATATCCCGTATATCTGAAGAATGTAGGCGCAAAAGACAGAAAACTGGCGGCAAGTCCTCCAAACAAAGCCGCGATGACGGAGGAGGCCAGAGGCCTTTTTCGGACGAATTCCTTTATTTTCAGAATGCTTTTATTCCAGCGCATAGTCTGTCCCTTTCAATCCGGTGATTTTACGACATTTTCGGCGCAAAGCCCAAATTGCGCGCAGGCGCCGACTACCGTATATATGAACTTATCATATAATAGGGAAAATCGGATGTCAACATGGTGCGGAAAAAGAGTTTGTTTGCACCTGTAAGTTTGCACCTGTAAAGAAAAAACACTTGACACCTCTATGTTTCTGTAGTAAGATACACAAGGTTGGTAGTGATATGGATAAGATATATGAACAGACAATGCTATTTGATTTCTACGGAGAGCTTTTGACCGCGCATCAGCGCAGCGTCTATGAGGACGCGGTATACCGTGATATGTCTCTGGGAGAAATCGCCGAAGAGCGGGGGATCAGCAGGCAGGGCGTACATGATCTGATCAAGCGCTGTGACAGAATCCTGCAGGAGTATGAGGGAAAGCTTCATCTGGTGGAGAGATTTACCAGGGCGAAGAAGACGGTTGCGGAAATCGAGCGGCTGACATTTCCGGCGGAATGCGTGAAAGATTCGGACGAAACGGCTGATGCGAAAGACATGCGCGATCGGCTGCAGACCATCCGCGGGCTGTCCCGTGAACTGTTAGAGGCACTGTAAACGGAGCGGAACAGGGGGCAAGAGCCTGACGGACGAAAGCCCCGGGCGGTGGGTGCGCGCGGAGCGGAAACTGACACAGATGTATAAAAACAACATGACAAGGAGTCACAGGTGGCATTTGAGAGCTTAACAGATAAACTGCAGAATGTATTCAAGAGCTTAAGGAGCAAGGGACGCCTCACTGAGGAGGACGTAAAGGCCGCTCTGAAAGAAGTGAAGATGGCCCTTTTGGAAGCCGACGTGAATTTCAAGGTGGTCAAACAGTTCGTGAAAGCCGTGGAGGAGCGGGCCATCGGACAGGATGTGATGAACGGCCTGAATCCGGGACAGATGGTCATCAAGATCGTCAATGAGGAGATGATCTCCCTCATGGGCAGTGAGACCACGGAGATCGCCATGCAGCCGGGCAAGTCCATTACCGTCATCATGATGGCGGGTCTGCAGGGCGCCGGAAAGACAACGGCTACGGCCAAGATCGCAGGGAAATTAAAGCTGAAAGGCAAAAAGTCGCTGCTGGCGGCATGCGACATCTACCGTCCGGCGGCCATCGAGCAGCTGGAGATCAACGGCAGGAAGCAGGAAGTGGACGTATTCTCCATGGGAACGGATCACAGCCCAAGCGAGATCGCAGCGGAAGCCGTCCGCTACGCGGAGAAAAACGGCCATAATGTAGTCATTCTGGACACGGCGGGCCGTCTGCACATAGACGAGGACATGATGGCTGAGCTCCGGGAGATCAAAGGCACGGTGGCCGTACACCAGACATTGCTGGTGGTGGATGCCATGACCGGCCAGGACGCCGTGAACGTGGCAAAGGAGTTCGACGACAAAGTAGGCATAGACGGGGTGGTGCTGTCCAAGATGGACGGTGATACCAGAGGCGGCGCGGCCCTTTCCATCAAAGCAGTCACGGGCAAACCGATTCTGTATGTGAGCATGGGCGAGAAGCTGTCGGACATGGAGCAGTTCTACCCTGACCGCATGGCAAACCGGATCCTGGGTATGGGAGATGTGCTCTCGCTGATTGAGAAAGCGCAGGAGAGCATCGATCTGGACGAGGACAAAAGCCGGGAGATGGCCGGCCGCATGAAGAAAGGCAAGTTTGACTTTGAGGACTATCTGGAGAGCATGAGGCAGATGCGGAACATGGGCGGATTGTCCAGTATTTTGAGCATGCTTCCGGGACTGGGCGTAAAGAGCGCGGATCTGGAATCCATGATCGATGAGAAGCAGATGCGCCATATGGAGGCCATCGTTCTTTCCATGACAAAGGAAGAGCGCAGAAATCCCAAGCTTTTGAATCCTCAGAGGAAACACCGCATCGCAAAGGGCGCGGGCGTGGACATTGCGGTGGTGAACCGCTTCATCAAGCGCTTTGAGGAGAGTCAGAAGATGATGAAGCAGTTCGGCGGCGGGAGAAAAGGCCGCGGGAAGTTCGGCGGTTTTCCGGGCATGGGCAAAGGAAAATTTCCTTTCTGACAAATGGCGAATGAACATGGATCCGACAGGAGAGATCCGCCGGAATCCCATTTCAGAATACAAATAAATTAACACAAGGCCGCGCAGGACGGCAGAAAGAGGTAGACAATGGCAGTAAAGATCAGACTTAGAAGAATGGGACAGAAGAAAGCTCCTTTTTATAGAATCATCGTGGCTGATTCCCGTTCTCCCAGAGATGGCAGATTCATTGAGGAAATCGGTACCTATGATCCCAGCACGGATCCCAGCACTTTCAAAATCAATGAGGAGCTTGCTAAGAAATGGCTGGCCAATGGCGCTCAGCCCACGGAGACGGTAGGAAAACTGTTCAAAGCTGCTGGTATCGAGAAGTAAATTTTGATGCCTGGAGGTGGCTTATGATGGAAGAAATGCATTCCAAAAAGTTAGTGGAAGTGATTGCAAAAGCGCTTGTGGACAACCCTGACGAGGTGGTGGTGAACGAGAAAGCCGACGGCAGGAGCACGGTCATCGAACTGCACGTATCGCCCTCGGACATGGGGAAAGTCATCGGCAAGCAGGGCAGGATCGCAAAGGCGATTCGCTCGGTGGTGAAAGCCGCATCTTTCCGTGAGAAGAAGAACGTGGATGTTGAAATCGTATAGCGGAGACATGCGCCGGAGTGCAAAAGGCTGTTGTGTGAGAGGGGCAGACAGGACAGGGTGTTTTTGAACATGAGACATCATGTCCTGCATGGTCTTTCGAGAGCAACAGCTTTTTGATTGAGGGGTATAAAATGGAGGATTTTTTCAAGATAGGCATTATAACCGCCACCCATGGACTTCACGGCGAAGTGAAAGTGTATCCTACCACGGATGACGTGAAGCGGTTTAAAAAGCTGAAGAAAGTGACGCTGGATACCGGAAAGGCGCAGACTATGGGAACCGTTCTGGAGATAGAGAGCGTGAAATTCTTTAAACAGTTCGCCATATTGAAGTTCCAGGGCATCGATCACATAGAGGATGCGCAAAAATACCGCAAGGCTTCTCTGCTGGTGCCCAGGAGCGAGGCCGTCCGCCTGCAAAAGGATGAATATTTCATCGCCGACCTCATCGGCATGTCAGTGCGGGACGAGGACGGAACCGAGATCGGCGTGCTCAAGGATGTGCTGGAGACAGGTGCCAACGATGTGTATGTCATAACCATGTCGGACGGCAGGGAGCTTCTCTTGCCCGCCATCAAACAGTGTGTCCTGGAAGTTGATGTGGAGGCCGGTTTCATCAGAATACACATTCTGGACGGATTGTTGGACGGAGCGTGAATGATATGACCAGATTTCACATTTTGACCTTGTTTCCGGACATGGTTGAACAGGGACTGTCTGCCAGCATCATCGGCAGGGCGGCAGAGAAAGGCATTCTCTTTCTGCACCCGGTGGATATCCGGGAATACACCCGGGATAAACACAGGAAAGTGGACGATTATCCTTACGGAGGCGGGGCCGGCATGCTCATGCAGGCGCAGCCCGTATATGATGCGCACCGGGCCGTGACAGGGGGCAGGCAGGTGAGGACCATCTATGTGACGCCCCAGGGCGTGCCCTTTACCCAGAGAATGGCGGAAGAATTTGCGAAAGAGGAGGAGCTGGTGTTCCTCTGCGGCCACTATGAGGGCATTGACGAGAGAGTGCTGGAGAAAGTCGTCACGGACCAGGTATCCATCGGAGACTATGTGCTGACAGGGGGGGAGCTGGCTGCCATGGTGATGATCGATGCCGTCGCAAGGCTGATTCCCGGCGTGCTGGGCAATGAGAGCTCAGCCGGGGAGGAGAGCTTTTACAATGACTTGCTGGAATATCCGCAGTATTCCAGGCCGGAGGAATGGCAGGGAATGCGGGTGCCAAAAGTACTGCTCTCCGGGAATCACAGGCAGGTGGCGGCATGGCGGCTGGAGCAGTCCAGACAGCGCACCGCAAAGAGACGCCCTGACCTATATGAGAAATATCAGGAAAGGCAGGATCTGATTCAGAGACTTTCCAAGGAGAAAAGAAATCATATCCACATGATGGAAAGCCTCTCCAGAGGGCGGGCCGATGTATTGTATACGGATTTTCGCGGGCGGGACACGGCGGTGCTGCTGTATGACAGAAAAGCAAGAATCTGTATGATGACCGCGCTTGACCGGGAGACCGGCGAAAGGATGACGGAGCTGATTCCCGAAGACACGCAGATGATCCTCCTGTCCGAACCGTTCCTGCGGGATATGTTGACAAGGGAAAAATATGTCCTCTTCGGGGAATTCAGCCAGGTGCTGTACACAAAAAGAGAGCCGCTGCCCGTAAAGCATAAGGAGATCAGACAACTCTCCATGGACGATTCTGCGTACGTATGCAAATGGTACGGATACGGACAGGAAGGCCCGGGCACGGATCAGGAGTATGTCCGGGAGCGGATTCAGGCCGGGGCCATGTACGGCGCGTTCTTAGAGGGCCGTCAGGTGGGATTCGCGGGCATGCACGATGAGGGAAGCCTGGGGATGCTGTTTGTGGAGGATGCTTTCCGGGGGAGAGGAATCGGGGCCTCGCTGGAGGCCTGGGCCGTGAACCGTATGCTTGAAAAGGGATGGGTGCCATATGGGCATGTGGCGGCCCAAAATACAGCCTCCATGAGGCTTCAGGAGAAGCTGGGCTTTTACAAGGCCGAAAAATCTTTCTGGTGGCTGGAAAAAGTGCTTGCAAAAGATACGTGAATATGCTAAACTTTTCATGTTGTTTAGAAGAGATGGTCCTCTGTTACCAGAAAGGTATTAAGAACATCCGGCAAAAAAGGAGGCTCACTATGAGTGACATTATCAGAGAGATTGAAGCAGAGCAGCTCAAGAGCGAGGTCGATGACTTCAATGTAGGCGATACCGTGAAAGTATACGGTAAGATCAAGGAAGGAAACCGCGAGAGAATCCAGGTATTCGAGGGTATTGTCCTGAAGAGACAGGGCGGAAGCAGCCGTGAGACGTTTACGGTCAGAAAGACTTCCAACGGTATCGGTGTTGAGAAGACCTGGCCCGTACATTCCCCCAATGTGGAAAAGGTTGAGGTAATCAGAAGAGGTAAGGTCAGACGCGCTAAGCTGAACTACCTGAGAGACCGCGTCGGTAAGAAGGCAAAGGTAAAGGAAGCCGTAAGGTAAGCGGACAAAAGGGCAATTACTCAGGTAGTTGCTCTTTTCTTTCATCAGGAATGATCATATGGCAAAAAACAAGGGTCTAAGTTTTTACAGGCGGAAAAAGAAAATAAGCCCGGCCCATGTGCGGGAGGTCTTCAGCTGGATATTCGGCGTCTTCACCGCGATTTTCATCGCAGTGGTGCTGAATGTCTTTCTGGGGATGAGCACCAATGTGGTGGGCGTGTCCATGGAGCCTGCACTGTACAATGGACAGCGGATATTCATCAATTCTTTCCTCTATCTGATCTCTTCCCCGAAAAGGGGGGATGTGATCGTGTTTCTTCCCAATGGGAATGAGAATGCGCATTTTTATGTGAAGCGAGTGGCGGCAGTGCCGGGAGACCGCGTGGTGATCCGGGACGGCATCCTGTACGTGAACGGGGAGGCAAGTCCATGGGTGGAGGAAAAGCTGGCTGAGGCGGGAATCGCCAGCGAGGAATTCACGGTGGAGAACGGCGAGTACTTCTGCATCGGCGACAATCCGGGCAACAGCGAGGACAGCCGGTCAGCCAACATCGGACCGGTGAAAGAGGAAGACATTATAGGAAAGGTATGGTTCCGTGCATCCTGTGAGGACGCGGGCATGGGATTCGTAAAATAGAATGAACTATCAATGGTATCCTGGTCATATGACAAAAGCGAAGCGTATGATGCAGGAAAATCTGAAACTGATTGATTTGATCATAGAGCTGGTAGACGCCAGAGTGCCCATAGCCAGCCGCAATCCGGACATCGACGAGCTGGGTAAGGGAAAGGCCAGGATTGTACTCTTGAATAAATCCGATCTGGCAGACCCGGGGAGCAATCAGGCCTGGATGCGATATTTTGAGGAGAGAGGGATCTATGCCCTGGAGGTGAACTCCAAGTCCGGTTTCGGCATCAAGTCGATAAACGGCCTTGTACAGAAAGCCTGCGCCGAGAAAATCGAGAGGGACAGAAAGCGCGGCATCCTGAACCGGCCTGTGAGGGCTATGGTGGTGGGGATCCCCAATGTGGGCAAGTCCACTTTCATCAATGCCTTTGCGGGCAAGGCATGTACCAAAACCGGGAACAAGCCGGGAGTCACAAAGGGAAAGCAGTGGATTCGCCTGAATAAGACGCTGGAACTGCTGGATACGCCGGGCATTCTCTGGCCGAAATTCGAAGACAATCTGGTAGGGATGCATCTGGCTTTTATCGGCTCCATGAACGATGAGATCATCCTGATGGAGGAGCTTGCCTGCGATCTGCTGGAAACTCTGCGCAAACTCTATCCGGAAGCCGTGGCAAAAAGATACGGTATTTCCTGGGAGAAGGATCCGGATTCCAGGGGGATGGCCGGGATACTGGAGGAGATTGCCCGTGGCAGAAAGTGCTTTCTGAAAGGAGAGAGCCTTGATCTGAAGAAAGCGGCCGATTTGCTTGTGGATGATTTCAGGAGCGGCCGTCTGGGAAGAATGACGCTGGAGCGCCCCCAAATGTCTGAGAGGGCAGGCAGGGAGAACAAAGTAGAATTGACGCCCGCAAAAGCGGGCAAGGGGTGTAACAATGAATAAGGTGATGAAAGAAGTGATAAGCACCCTTGCTTATCTGCTGGGAGTGTTGTGCCTGACATGGCTGGTGATTACCTTTGTGGGACAGAGGACAGAGGTGGACGGTTCTTCCATGGAACCCATGCTGTCCGACGGGGATAATTTGATCGTGGACAAGATTACCTATCGTTTCAGTAAACCGAAGCGGTTCGATATCATTGTTTTTCCTTTTAAGCAGGAGAAGAATACATATTATATCAAGAGGATCATCGGTCTTCCGGGAGAGACGGTACAGATCGATCAACAGGGCAATATATACATCAACGGGGAATTGCTCCAGGAGAGCTATGGCAGGGAGATCATCGCGCCGGAGTATGTGGGCATTGCAATCAATCCCATTGTCCTGGGGGAGGACGAGTACTTTGTCATGGGAGATAACCGCAACCACAGCACCGACAGCCGCACGGAAATCGTGGGGAATATCAAGGGTGAGGACATTATAGGCAGGGCATGGGTTCGTATCTGGCCGTTGGCAAAGTTTGGCATATTGAAGCATCAGTGATCTGCGGCCATGAGACGGGCGGGAAGATGGACGAAAGGAACCGGAATGAAAAGTACCAGTGAGATAAAGAAGATTCTTCAGGCAGCAACCATAGAGGAGCTGCCTGAATTTGTAAAGGAATATGCCCGGGACGAAAGAGCGGGCGTGAAGAAGCTTGTCGAGACGGCGTCGAAGCGCATGGCTTTGCTGGAAAAGGAAAAAAAGCGGATAGAGGCGCTCAGGGTCTATGAGGAGCAGTACAAGGACTACAGCTATATCTGCGGGATAGACGAGGTCGGAAGAGGGCCCCTGGCAGGGCCCGTGGTGGCAGGCGCCGTGATACTTCCAAAAGACTGCCGCATTCTATATATAAATGATTCAAAGCAATTGTCCGAAAAAAAGAGAGAGGAGCTCTATGAGATTATCAAAGAGCAGGCGCTCTCCTGTGCGGTGGGATATGCCACGCCCCAGAGGATCGACGAGATCAATATCCTCCAGGCCACCTATGAGGCCATGCGGCATGCGATCGATAACCTTGCCTGCAAGCCGGACATTCTCCTGAACGATGCGGTGACGATTCCGAAAGTTTCCATTATGCAGGTGCCCATTGTCAAAGGGGATGCAAAGAGCATTTCCATAGGCGCAGCCAGCATTATCGCAAAGGTCACGAGAGACAGACTGATGCGGGAGTACGATCAGCTCTATCCGGCGTATGACTTTGCCGGAAACAAGGGCTATGGGAGCGCGGGGCATATAGAGGCGCTGAAGAGATACGGCCCCACGCCCATACACAGAAAGAGCTTCCTTAAGAATCTGCTATGAGAAAGGAGAGTGCGGATGAAACTGTCACAGCTGTTTTCAGGGGAGATAAAGACAGACAACACAGGACATACCGCTCAGCCTACCCCTGCCCAGACGGAGCAGATAAACCGTCAGATTCGCTCCCTTGTGCCGGGGCAGACCATCAGCGGTGAGATTGTAGGCAGAAACGGAAATGAGGTGCAGATTAAGGTTTCCGAGGATATGGTGCTGAATGCGCGGATAGACAGCAGCATGAACATAGAAATCGGGAAGAATATGACCTTTGAGGTCAAAAACAATGGAAGTTCGCTTACTTTAAGCCCGCTGTTTACCAATGTGGCCACCGGCGTGAATGTGCTGAAAGCGCTGGATATGGCAGGGCTTCCCGTGAACCGGGACACCGTGGACATGACAGAACAGCTTATGGAGGCAGGGCTTCCCGTGAACAAGGGCAGCCTGCAGCAGATTTTCCGGGAGATCAACAGCTATCCCCAGGCAACCGTCTCCGATATCATCAATCTCCACAAGCTGCAGCTGCCTGTGAACGAAGCCAATGTGAACCAGATGGTGTCTTACAGGAATCTGACCTATCAGCTGGTGGACGGCATGAACGATATTCTGGGAGCGCTTCCCGAGGTGTTCGACTCCATGGTCGCGAAAGGAGATGTCCTGGGGGCCGTGAGGCTGTATCAGGAGGTGCTTTCCCTGACCGAAAATCCGGGTCAGGCCGGGGAGGCGGGCGACGGCGGCGGGCCGGCCAGCCAACTCACGGGAACGGGGGACAATGGCCAGGCAGTGCCGGGGGCATCGGGCGCTGAAGCGGCGTCGGACGTCCGCACAGAGACAATCTTAGGCCTGACAGAGAGACTGCGGGGGGAAGCGGCAGGCGTCGAAAACGGGACGGGCGCTGCGGCGGTGGGCGTACAGGGCGAAACCGCCGGACAGGGAATGCCGGACGCGGTGCAGGGCAGCCTGCGGGCGGCTGTGGCCGAGGAGGCCATGAACCTTGTGGATGCGCTGCAGCTGCCGCCGGAGGAGGCCGCGGAACTGAGAAACCAGATTCTGCAGTTTGCCGGAGGACAGATGGAGCCGGGAGCGCTCTTCGCAAAGCTGGGGACATTGGCCGGGGGAGCAAGGACCTCCCAAGGCGCCATGCAGGCTCTGGAGCGGCTGTTTTCCGGGGATCATTTCCGGACTTTCTTCGCCAATGTTTTCAAGGCGGACTGGACGCTTAGGCCGGAGGAACTGGCGGTTCCGGGTAAGGTGGAGGAGCTGTACCGCAGGCTGGACAGACAGCTGAAAGGTCTGGCAAATGCGCTGGAAAATGCGGGTCAGCGGGGAAGCGAGGCCTATCAGGCCGCCTCCTCCATGTCTCAGAGCGTGGATTTCCTGCAGCAGCTCAATCAGATGTACAGCTATGTGCAGCTGCCCCTGCATTTGCAGCAGAGGGAGGCCCACGGAGATCTGTATGTCTATACGAACAAGAAGAATCTGGCGAAGAAAGACGGAAACGTCAGCGCCCTGCTGCATCTGGACATGGAGCATCTGGGACCTGTGGACGTGTACGTGGCCATGCAGAACAATAAAGTGAATACGAAATTCTATCTCCAGGACGAGGAAATGATAGACTTTATGGCGGCTCATATGGAGATTCTCACAAAGCGACTGCGGGGACGCGGGTATGAATGCAGCTATGCCATGACCACCAGAGAGAAGAAGACAGACAAATCTTCAAAAGGCGGGCTGGAGCCCCTTTTGAAGCAAGAGCGGGGAGTCATGCTCTCCAGATACGCGTTTGACGTCCGCACTTAGGGACGAAAGGCAGGGGGCGGTTGTATGGATGGAAAGAGAGTAAAAGACGGGAAATTGAAGCAGGCTGTCGCGCTGGAATACGACCCCTCGGACGCGGCGCCCAGGGTTGTGGCCAGCGGGCGTGGGATTCTGGCCGAGAAAATCATTGAAAAGGCCCAGGAGAGCGATGTGCCGATCCACCGGGACGACAAGCTGGCGGACACGCTCTCTAGGCTGGACATCGGCGATATGATCCCGCCGGAGCTGTACGAGGTGGTTGCGGAAATTTTGGTGTTCGTTGACTCTATGGACAAGATAAAGGGAAAGATTAAGAGGTAAGCGTTTTTGAACAAACGTAGGACCGGCGCGGACTGGGAGAGGCTGGCAGCGCAGTACCTGACCGGGAAAGGCATGCGGATGCTGGAGACGAATTTCCGCTGCAGGCAGGGCGAAATTGATTTGATCGGCGTTCATCAGGGGTACCTGGTGTTTGTGGAGGTGAAGTACCGGAGCAGTACCGGGACAGGCTATGCGCTGGAGGCCGTGGACTATCGCAAGCAGTGCAGAATCTGCAGGGTGGCCGATTACTATAGATACACCCACGGATATGGGGAGGATGTGAGCGTCAGGTACGACGTGGTCGGCGTTCAGGGCCGGGAACTGGAATGGGTACAGAACGCTTTTGCACACATATATACACGCAGGTGACAGGGAGGTTCCAGTATGTATCGGATACAGAGGACAGAGAGACACAGAGATACAGCACGGAGGGAGGATTCCCATACTGCTGCGGTACGGGAGCGGGCTTCCGACTGTCCGGCTCTGCGGCAGAACCGTGTGCTGATAGAGGGAGAGCCCCTGGAATACCTGACCTTTCCCCTGCTGGAGGGGACGGGGATTGTAAAGCATCTGTTCACCACGCGCCTGGGCGGCGTAAGCGGAGGGGAATTCTCCGCCATGAACCTGGGGGCGGACAGAGGCGACCGGCGGGAGAATGTGCTGGAGAACTACGGACGGATTGCGAAAGTGCTTGGCGTGGAGGTGAGCGATATGGCCGCCTCCCACCAGACGCATACCACGAATATACGCCGCATGACAGCCGCGGACAGAGGGAAAGGGATACTGTGCCAAAGGGACTATGCGGATGTAGACGGCATGGTGACGGATGAGGCGGGCCTTGTGCTGGTGACTTTCTATGCGGACTGCGTGCCGCTCTATTTCGTGGACCCTGTCCACCATGCCGTGGGCCTGGCTCATTCCGGCTGGAGAGGCACTGTGGGCAGGATGGGGGAATGCATGGTGCGGGCCATGAGAGAACAGTTTGCAAGCAGGCCCGAGGAATTGTATGCGGCCATCGGTCCGTCCATCTGCCGGGACTGCTATGAGGTCAGCGAGGATGTGGCGGTCCCGTTCATTGCCATGTTTGGAGAGCAGGTGGCCCTGCCCGGAAAGGCGCCCGGAAAATACCAGCTGGATCTATGGCTTGCCAATGAGCTGATCTTAAGACAGTCGGGTCTTTTGCCCGGGCATATCGCGGTGACGGATATCTGCACCTGCCACAACAGCGCCTATCTGTTCTCTCACCGGGCAAGCGGCGGGAAAAGGGGGAACCTGGCTGCGTTCCTTGGGCTGAAAGCCCGTGAAAAAGATTAAGAAAAGATTCATATTTTTGATAGGTAAGCTTTAAGTAAGATATGTTTTAATGATTCCGCAGCTGAATGCAGGAAGACGGGGTGAAGAGATATGGCCAATATACTTGTGTGCGATGATGACAGGGAAATTGTGGATGCGATAGAGATTTATTTAAGCCAGGACGGGCACGGTATCTACAAAGCCTACGACGGAAAACAGGCTATCGATCTGCTGAAAAAAGAGGAGATTCATCTGCTGATCATGGATGTCATGATGCCGAAGCTGGACGGCATCCGCGCCACCCTGAAAATCAGAGAATACAGCAGTATCCCTATCATCATCCTGTCGGCAAAGTCCGAGGATACGGACAAGATCCTGGGGCTGAATATCGGCGCGGACGATTACATTACGAAACCGTTTAATCCCCTGGAGCTGGTGGCAAGGGTAAAGTCCAATCTCCGCCGATACACTTCCCTGGGCAGTCTCAACGCGGAGAGCAAGGCTGTCTATCAGGTGGGCGGCCTGATGATCAACGATGACACCAAACAGGTGCTGGTGGACGGGGAGCCCGTAAAAATGACGCCCATCGAGTACAATATTCTGCTTCTTTTGATGAAGAACCAGGGCAGAGTATTCTCCATTGACCAAATCTATGAAAGCATATGGAATGAGGATGCCATAGGGGCGGACAACACGGTGGCCGTACATATCCGCCATATCCGGGAGAAAATCGAGATTAATCCCAGGGAACCCAGATATCTGAAAGTAGTCTGGGGGGTGGGATATAAAATCGACAAGCAGTAGGGAAAGCGACGGAAAGGGAGCATTCCACGGGAGAGAGGCATTCCGATGAAAAAGACGACATTGAAGAAAGTTTGTCTGGAGCTGCTCCAGCATCTGCTGGCAGCCGGCATTATGATAACGATAGCTGGTCTGCTTCTGAATTCCTATATATCGGTGGATTCCATCGACGGGCCCAAAGTCTATCGGGTTTTTCCCATAAATGCGGGTCTGGAGTTCGAGGAATCCGAGATATATCAGGATTTGTTCCGGAATGCGGTCTCTGATATCACGCAGCTGGTGGTCCTTAAAGGACAGCTTGAGACGGACGGAATCCTGGACCCGGCCAAGCAAATCGATGTGACCGAATATGTAAGCGGGATAGGGGCCGACTCGGGAGGCAGTCTCACGGTAGTCTATACGCTGGACGATATTGTCAAATGGGGTAAGTCCGGCGTGGAGTACACGGACCGCTTTATGAGTATGTCGGAATTCGTGAACTATTTCGGATACTGTATTTACCCGGAGAATTTTAAGCTGGACGAATACGGTCAGCTTTGCTTTGACGACTTTTATCATATAAGCGAATCTGAGGAGACGGACCCGGAGGAAGAGGGAGAAGAGCCTGGGGCGGACGGAGAGGCGCCGGAGGGCCGCTATGGCAAAAGCGCGGAGGAAATAGCCGTGCTTGCGGGGAAGCTGGAAGAGAGCACGCAGGAGCAGCTGGAGGATATGGTTTTCTCCCATATCATGTCCAGGAATCTGGACGGCATAAACATATCCAGAGAGGATGACGGCAGTCTCACCGTATCCATTCCCATGCTCAACTGCCGCTACGCCACAGTGGAGGGCAAGAAGCAGCTGAAAGAGTACGCCCAAAACTGGATCGACTATATACAGCTTCAGGAAAATGTGGTGGCGGCCATTGACAGCCTCACCGTCAACTATCAGCGTTATCAGATCTGCAATGAGGCATACAAGGGGTCAAAGAGCAATGTGAAATATATGGTGCGTATGATGACCGATGAGGGAATACGCACTTACACCAATGTGCCGGATCTGGCAGGGCTTCAGGACAATGAGGTGACCGAATTTTTTAACGAATACAGGCGCTATCTGATATACTATCCGGACAGTCTGGTGTTCATGGGAAATACGATTTTCAGCGAAGAAGAGATGGATGACTACATCGGCGTTTACAGCTACGCATATCCGGACACCACTCACATCTGGCTGGGGGTGGATTCCAGGTACGCCATAGAGGGGGACGCATTTCAGACAGCCAACGCCGTCTACCAGAAGATTGTGCCCAATGTGGGACGATTTATTGTGCTGATCATGATTCTGGCTTTTGTATGGCTGGCAACGGGGATTTATCTGACCGTGGCCGCCGGTATGGTACTGGGAGAAAACGGGGAGCAGATATGTTATCTGAACCGTTTTGACAAGCTGTGGACCGAGCTTCTGTTTCTTCTGGGAGCGGGTCTCGCTTACGGAGGGCTCCAGGGGGCCCGTGCTATCCTGGGTATCGCGCAGACAGCGGAGGGCATGCCTGCCAGGCTGATGGGCGTGGAGCTGACGAAGCTGTACCAGTATGGACTGTTTGCTCTTTACGGCATTTACGTCAGCGCGTGCATTGACATCGTCTGGCTCAGTCTGGTGCGCAGAGTGAAAGCCGGCAGCCTGTGGCGGGGAAGTTTTCTCTTCTTTTTCTGCAGAGGGGTTGGCAATACGGTTCGGTTCATCTTCCGCCACAAAAATTCCGTGGTCAGCACGCTGCTGCCCTATAATATATTCCTTTTCTCGAATTTGATCGGAATCGCCGCGGTTTACAGACTGTGGAACAGGCGGATGTACGCACTCCTGATTCTCCTGGCAATGGTGGCAGTAGACGGAATTGTAGGCGTGCTGCTGTTTCGGCGGAATGCGGAGCTGGCGGAAATTGTGGAGGGGATCGGCAGGATACGGGACGGAGAGGAAGAGTTCAAGGTAGACGCGGACAGCCTCCACGGGTCCAGCAGGGAGCTGGCCATTGCGGTGAACAATATCGGGGAGGGTATCCGCCATGCGGTGAAGACCAGCATGGAAGACGAGCGCATGAAGACGGATCTGATCACCAATGTCTCCCATGATATTAAGACGCCATTGACTTCTATTATCAGCTATGTGGATCTGCTGAAGCGCCTGCACATTGAGGAGGAACCGGCGAAAGGATATATCAACATTCTGGACAGCAAAGCCCAACGCTTAAAACAGCTGACGGACGATCTGATGGAGGTTTCCAAGATTTCCTCCGGAACCATTGTGCTGGAAAAGGAGAAGCTGAACCTGACGGAGCTGCTGAATCAGGGAATCGGGGAATTTTCGGAAAAGCTGGAAGAGTGCGGGCTGCAGGTGGTGTTTGAGGAGGACGATACACCGGCCTACATCTATGCGGACAGCCGCAGAATGTGGCGCGTGGTGGAAAATCTGTTTAACAATATCTGCAAGTATGCCCTGGAGGGCACCAGAGTCTATATTAATATGGCAAAGGCCCAGGACAGGATAGAGGTATCTATCAAGAATATCTCCAGACAACAGATGAATGTCCGGCCCCAGGAGCTTGCGGAGCGGTTTATCCGGGGAGATTCCTCCCGCACCACGGAGGGCAGCGGCCTTGGGCTCTCCATCGCAAAGAGTCTGGTGCAGGTCCATGACGGCAGCTTTGAGATTTTGCTGGACGGGGATCTGTTCAAGGTGCTGTTTTCCTTTCCGGAATATCATGAAAGCCCCGCCGGGCAGGCCAGGGGGCCGGCGTAGGCGGGGCGCAGCAAGGCAATTAATTCATTTCGAAAGACTGGCGGTTGTTGTAGGCTTCCACGATTCGGTGAATTTTGTCAGTGGCCGTCAGCGCATTGGTCAGAGAGGCGTCATGGTTCATGAAGTCGATCAGGGAGGCCAGGAATTTACTCATATCTGCCTCGATGAAATAGGGTCTGTTGTAAAGCTCAGGCGGCAGATAGGTCAGGTCGGTGGTCACTACCTTGTCGAAATGTCCCATCTCATAGGCCTCGTCAAAGGACGCCAGACCGTCTGTGAACAGTCCGAAAGTGCAGCAGATAAAGACACGCCTTGCGTTCATTTTCTTCAGCTGCATGGCGGTATCCAGCATGCTCTGGCCTGAGGAGATGATATCGTCTATGATGATGACGTCCTTGCTGTCCACATTGTCCCCCAAAAACTCATGGGCCACAATGGGATTTTTGCCGTTTACAATGGTGGTATAATCCCGGCGCTTATAGAACATGCCTGTATCCACGCCCAAAACGGTGGCAAAATAGATCGCTCTGTCCAGCGCGCCCTCGTCGGGGCTGATGACCACCAGATGCTCCTTATCCACGATGAGATCCTCCTCGGAATTCAGCAGAGCCTTGATAAACTGGTATGGCGTGGTGAAATTATCGAATCCGTTTAAGGGGATGGCGTTCTGGACTCTGGGGTCGTGGGCGTCAAAGGTGATGAAGTTGCTGATGCCCATATCCCGCAGTTCTCTCAGGGCGAAAGCGCAGTCCAGAGATTCCCTTCCGTTTCTCTTGTGCTGTCTGCTCTCGTAGAGAAAAGGCATGATGACATTGATCCTGTGCGCTTTGCCGTTGCAGGCGGAGATGACGCGCTTCAGATCCTGATAATGGTCGTCCGGCGACATATGGTTGATCAGTCCGTGCATCCTGTAAGTGATGCTGTGGTTGCAGACATCCGTCAAAAGGAACAGGTCTTTTCCGCGGACGGATTCCTGCAGGGAAGCCTTGCTCTCGCCGCTGCCGAAGCGGGGCGTCTCCACTTCCAGGAGATAATTGTTCTCGCTGTAGCCCTGAAAGGCCGGATCCGTCTTTACTTTGTCATTGTGGATGGTCTTTCGGAATTCAACCAGATAATCATTGACTCTTGCGCCTATTTTCTTCGCGGACGGAAGTGCGATGATCTTTAAAGGCGCTACAGGCATGGAATTTTCGATTTCTTGTAAATTAGGCATAAGTCCTCCGCTGATGTAAAATAAACAAGTTATATCTATATTTATATCATCATGGCAGTGACACGTCAAGGAATTTCTCGGACAATACTCTCAGGGAGGCTGTCCGAAAGTTACTGTTCACGGCTTCGCCGCTCACAGCAACGTGATGCACACAACATGAGCAAAGTGCGCTCATTTTGGCGCCTGCTGTCTCGTGATTTTCGTGGGCCCTGCCGTGAGAAGCGAAAGACACCCGTAGGATTCGTCATACAGAGAAAGGGGTAAAAAATGAGAAAAAAGGCGCATATTGTGAGCAGAGTGATACCGGGAAGCATCGGGGAGGAGCTGGAGATAGCGCCCGGAGACAGACTGCTCTCCATTGACAATACGGAGATTGAAGATATTTTTGACTATCAGTTCATGATACAGGATGCCTATGTTGAGCTGCTGCTGGAAAAGCCGGATGGGGAGCAATGGCTGCTGGAAGTGGAGAAAGAGTACGAGGAGGACCTGGGGCTGGAGTTTGAGAACGGACTTATGGACGAATATCGCCATTGCTGCAACAAATGCGTATTCTGCTTCATTGATCAGATGCCGCCGGGCATGCGGGAGACTCTGTACTTTAAGGACGATGACTCCAGGCTTTCTTTCCTGCAGGGGAACTATGTGACGCTGACCAATATGTCGGAGCACGATATCGACAGAATCTGCAGATACCGGCTTTCACCCATCAACATCTCTTTCCACACCATGAATCCGGAGCTTCGCTGCAAAATGCTGAATAACCGCTTTGCAGGGGAGGCCCTGCGGAAAGTGGACAGGCTTATGGAAGCGGATATCCATATGAACGGACAGATCGTGCTCTGTAAGGGACTGAACGACGGAGACGAGCTGGAGTACAGCATCAGGGAACTGACAAAATATATTCCCAATCTGGAGAGCGTGTCCGTGGTGCCTGTGGGACTGACCAAATATCGGGAGGGTCTCTATCCGCTGGAGCCTTTTGGCCGGGAGGAGGCGATCCGGGTGATCGATTTTATAGAAAGGGTGCAGAGGGAATGCTTTGCCAGACACGGCATCCATTTTGTCCACGCCAGCGATGAATGGTATATTCTGGCGGGACGGGATATGCCCGAGGCGGAGCGCTATGACGGATATCTCCAGCTGGAGAACGGCGTGGGGATGCTGCGGCTGCTGACGGATGAATTCGAGGAGGAGATGGAGAAGCGGACAAAGTCCAATGTCTCTGCGAACGGCTGCACGGATCGCGGGCCGGAAGGAGAATTGGCAATTGCCACAGGAAAGCTGGCATATCCCTATATCCAAAGGATGGCAAAGCGGATGACAAAGGTATGGCCGGGACTGCATATCCGGGTCTATCCTATCACAAATTTCTTCTTCGGAGAGATGATCACGGTGTCCGGCCTGATCACCGGACAGGATCTGCTGGCGCAGCTGAAAGACAAGCCTCTGGGCAGCCGCCTGCTTCTGCCGGAAAACATTCTTCGAAGCGGCGAGGCTGTCTTTTTGGACGATATGAGGCTTCCGGAATTGGAAAAAGCTTTACAAGTGCCGATTAATATTGTAAAATCAAGCGGAAAAGACTTTGTGGATTCCGTGTTCGCTTCCTGCAATTCCAGTTGCCGTTAAGAGGCCGCTGACGCCGAGAGCGGCATGTCTGAAAGTGAGAAAGGTGAAATTATGGCAAAGAGAAGTACAAAACCGATCGTGGCAGTGGTGGGCAGGCCCAATGTGGGGAAATCCACGCTGTTCAATGCCCTGGCGGGAGAGAGGATTTCCATTGTGCAGGATACTCCGGGCATTACGCGCGACAGAATCTACGCGGATGTGACCTGGCTGGACAAGACATTTACATTGATAGACACAGGCGGCATAGAGCCGGACAGCAGGGATATCATATTGTCCCAGATGCGGGCACAGGCCCAGATTGCCATCGACACGGCGGACGTGATCCTCTTTTTGGTGGATGTGAAGCAGGGGCTGGTGGACGCGGACGACAAGGTGGCGGACATGCTGAGGCGTTCCCATAAGCCCGTGGTGCTGGTGGTCAACAAGGTGGACAGCGTGGACAAGTATTCCGCGGATGTGTTCGAATTTTACAACCTGGGAATCGGCGATCCCCATCCGATTTCGGCCGCGAACAAGATGGGCCTGGGGGATATGCTGGAGGAGGTAGTCTCCCATTTCGAGAACCATGGGACGGACGAGGAAGAGGACGAGCGCACCAGGGTGGCTATCGTGGGAAAGCCCAACGTGGGGAAATCCTCCCTGATCAATAAGCTCCTGGGGGAGGAGAGGCTGATCGTGTCGGACATCGCAGGTACTACCAGAGACGCGGTGGACACAGAGATCGTCCACAACGGAAAGGAATATGTATTCATCGACACGGCAGGGCTCCGCAGAAAGAATAAGATAAAGGAAGAGCTGGAGCACTATATGATCGTGCGCGCCGTGGGCGCCATAGAGCGGTCAGATATCGTGGTACTGCTCATCGACGCGGTGGAGGGCGTCAGTGAACAGGATGCGAAGATCGCAGGCATTGCCCACGACAGAGGCAAGGCGGTCGTCATAGCGGTGAACAAATGGGATGCGGTGGAAAAGGATGACAAGACCATCTACCAGGTTACGGAAAAGGTACGGAATGTTCTGTCCTATATGCCATACGCGGAGATCCTGTTCATATCTGCGCTGACCGGACAGCGGCTGAACAAGCTTTTCGATACCATCGACATGGTCAGCGAGAACCATGCCATGAGAGTGGCCACGGGCGTATTGAATGAGATTATGACCGAGGCGGTGGCACTGCAGCAGCCGCCCTCCGACAAGGGAAAGCGCCTGAAGCTCTATTATATCACGCAGGTATCCGTGAAGCCGCCCACTTTCGTCATATTTGTAAACAAGAAAGAGCTGATGCATTTCTCCTATACCAGATATATTGAGAACCAGATCCGGGAGACTTTCGGATTCAGAGGGACTCCTCTGCGGTTCATCATCAGAGAACGGAATGAAAGGGAGCAGTAGATCTTATGGAGAGGATAATCTGTTTACTGATAGGGCATATGTTCGGTCTGTTCCAGACCGCTTATTTCTACGGCAAAGCCCACGGAATCGATATCAGACAGCACGGGAGCGGAAACGCCGGCACCACCAACACTCTGCGGGTGCTGGGGACAAAGGCGGGACTGATCGTTCTGGCGGGAGACTGTCTGAAATGTATCATCGCCGTGGCGATCACAAGGATGCTCTTTGGGAAGAGCCATCCGGACATGATTTACCTGCTTTGCCTCTACACGGCCGCAGGAGTCATTCTGGGACATAATTATCCCTTTTATATGGGATTTAAGGGGGGAAAGGGAATTGCCGCCACGGCGGGGCTGATTCTGTCTTTCCATCCGTATTTTATAGTCATGGGCGTGGCGGTGTTCTTCGGCATTTTCTTTACCACCCATCTGGTGTCGCTGGGTTCGCTGCTGGTATATCTGGGCTTTGTGATAGAGATGGTAGTCTGCGGGCAGATCGGTGTGTTTGCCGGAATGACCCAGGCCCATCTGAACGAGATGTACATTCTTTCATTCCTGCTGGCCGGGCTTGCGTACTGGAAGCATCGGGAGAATATTGTACGTCTGCTCCGGGGCAATGAGAGAAGAACGTATCTGTCCAAAAAGAACAAGGTGGACATAGCGGAAGAAAAGCACGCCGACCATGAGGAGAGCGGTAAGTAGGAATCGGAGGACAATATCTGAAAAAAGGGGATCACAGCAATGGAAGAAAGACAGGCCATGAAAGAGAAGCATTGCAAAGTCAGTATCATCGGCGGCGGAAGCTGGGGCATTGCCCTGGCAGTGCTGCTGCATAAAAACGGGCATGAGGTCACGGTGTGGTCGGCCCTGGAGACAGAAATCCGGATGCTGCAGGAGCATCATGAACATAAGATGCTTCCCGGGGTAAAGCTGCCGGAAGAGATGGTGTTTACCACAGAGACAAGAGAGGCTGTGGAGGGAAAGGGGCTCCTTGTCATGGCGGTGGCGAGCTCCTATACCAGGACCACCGCCCGCCGATTGTCCCCCTTTGTGGAAAAAGGCCAGAAGATCCTGAACGCGGCAAAGGGAATCGAGGAACATACGCTGATGACCCTTTCGGATATCATCAGGCAGGAGATCCCCCAGGCGGACGTGGCGGTGATGTCCGGTCCGTCCCATGCGGAGGAAGTGGGACGCGGTGTTCCTACTACTATAGTAGTAGGGGCGGAATCCAGGGATACGGCTGAATATATCCAGAATCTCTTTATGAATGAGGTGTTTCGGGTCTACGTCAGCCCGGATATCCTGGGCATGGAGCTGGGCGGAGCGTTGAAGAATGTGGTGGCTCTGGCCGCGGGCATCGCCGACGGACTGGGCTATGGGGATAATACGAAAGCGGCCCTGATTACCAGAGGCATCACGGAAATCGCGAGACTGGGCACAACCATGGGCGGCAGGTTCGAGACGTTCTGCGGCCTGACAGGTATCGGTGATCTGATTGTCACCTGTGCCAGCATGCATTCCAGAAACCGTCGGGCAGGCATTCTGATCGGACAGGGAAAGACCTGTGACGAGGCCATGGCGGAGGTGAGGATGGTGGTGGAGGGTGTGCACTCTGCCAAGGCTGCCATGGAACTGGCCGAGAAATACAATGTGCAGCTGCCCATCATTGAGCAGGTCAACGAGGTGCTCTTCCGGGGGAAGAGGGCTGACCAGGCAGTGAAAGAGCTGATGCTCAGGGACAAGAAAATAGAGGTGTCCGATCTTCCCTGGCAAATGTAAAGGGAGACTTTCGGGCGGTATGAATACAGGCACAACCTTTTCACAGCGTCATATGCTGTATATGAGGGGGTGTGAGATGAGCGATATCTTTGTAATGGCGCTGGTCGCAACGCTGGGAACTTGGTCGATGACGGCTCTGGGCGCTGCGACCGTTGTTTTTTTCAGGACGCCCAATGCAAAAATGCTGAACCTGATGCTGGGATTTGCGGCCGGAGTGATGGTAGCCGCAAGCTTTTGGTCATTGTTGCAGCCGGCCATCGAGAGGGCCGAGGCCATGGGGGGAATCCCGGCTTTCCTGGTGGCCACCGGAGGCTTTTTGTGGGGCGCCGTATTTATGTGGATGTCCGATAAGATCGTCACCTGTGCCAGAAGCAGAGCCGACAATGCGCTGGGAGAGAAGAGTGAACGCCTCAATCGGATCATTATGCTGGTGCTGTCCATCACGCTCCACAACATACCCGAGGGGCTGGCGGTGGGAGTGGCTTTCGGGACCCTGGGGAATGAAAACGTCTCCATGGAGAATCTGATGGGGGCGGTGACCGTGGCTGTGGGCATAGGGCTGCAGAATTTTCCCGAGGGAGCCGCCGTGTCCATTCCGCTGAGAAGAGAGGGATATTCCCGGAAGAAGAGCTTTTTGCTTGGGCAGGCCTCCGGCATGGTGGAACCTGTGGCCGGCGTGGTCGGCGCGCTCCTTGTGGTCTATATGGAGGCCGTTCTGCCCTTTGCCCTTTCCTTTGCGGCCGGAGCCATGATACTGGTGGCAGTCCATGAGCTGATTCCGGAATGCCAGAGAAATCAGGAGAAAGAACCCTATTCCTCCACCATGGGAATCATTCTGGGCTTCACTGTGATGATGTTCCTGGATGTGATGCTGGGATAATGTGACAAGGGATACAAGAGAGGAGTCTTGAAAGAAATGGAACAGACGGGATTTCGGAAAAAGACGGATGCAAATACATTGACGGAGGGGAGCCCCTTAAAGCTTTTGCTCCTGTTCTCGCTTCCTCTGATGGCGGGGAATATCTTCCAACAGATGTATACCATGGTGGATACGGCTGTGGTGGGCAAGGTGCTGGGTGTGGAGGCTCTGGCTGCCTTGGGCGCGGTGGACTGGCTTAATTGGCTGACACTCGGAACCATACAGGGCTTTGCACAGGGCTTTTCTATTCTGATGGCCCAGAAGTTCGGGGCAGGGGAGTACAAAAAGCTGCGTCAGGTGGTTGCCAATTCCATTGTGCTGGCCGCGGTGTGCGCGGTTTTCCTGACTCTGGTCAGCGAAGGCGTGGCGGGGGCCGTGGTGTCTCTGCTCAAGACGCCGGAGGAAATTAGACCGATTTCCATGGCTTATCTGCGGATTCTGTTTGCAGGTCTGCCCGTGGTGATGACATACAACTTGGCGGCGGCCATTCTGCGGGCCCTTGGCAACGGCAGGCAGCCTCTCATCGCCATGGTTATTGCCTCCCTGGTCAATATCGCGCTGGACTTTTTGTTTGTCATGGAATTTGACTGGGGCGTGCAGGGGGCGGCGATTGCCACATTGATTGCACAATGCCTGTCGGCCGCTTACTGTATCCGGCATATCTGCCGTATCCAGGTGCTGCAGATTAAGAGAGAGGACTGGAGACTGGAGGGCGCTCTCTGCGGCAGACTGATGACATTCGGACTGCCTATGGCGTTTCAGAATACGGTGATTTCCGTAGGCGGCATGATCGTCCAGACCATTGTAAACGGCTTCGGAGTTACGTTCATCGCGGGAGTCACGGCGACCAACAAATTGTACGGGATTCTGGAGGTGGCTGCAACCTCCTATGGCTATGCCATGACTACCTATTCCGGCCAAAATTTGGGTGCCGGAAAAATGCGCAGAATTTCGGAGGGAATGCGGGTGGGCATCGGAATCGCCATAGCTACCTCTGCAGTCATCACGGCTGTCATGTTGGGCGGCGGGAGATGGATTTTGGCTATGTTTCTGCCGGCAGGCACCGGGCAGAGCATGGAGGCGTTGGATGTGGCTTATCGGTATCTGACGATCATGTCAGTCTTCCTGCCGGTGCTGTATATTCTGCATGTTGTGAGAAGCTGTATCCAGGGGCTGGGAAATACGGTGCTTCCAATGGCTTCCGGCATAGCCGAGTTCGTCATGCGAACAGGGGCAGCTTTGCTGCTGCCCCTGATGTTTGGAGAAAACGGTATTCTGTTTGCGGAGATCCTTGCGTGGATCGGTGCGGATGTCATTCTGATTCCCAGCTATCTCTATATGGTGCGCAGGCTTCCAAAGGAATCCTCAGGATAAGATTTGATCCAAAGTCCCAAATAAGGTATCCACATCGATAGGCTTTGCAATGTGGCCGTTCATGCCGCATTTCAGAGCCTCTTTTTTATCCTCCTCGAAAGCGTTGGCAGTCATTGCCAGAATCGGGATGGAAGAGAGGGAAGCGTTCTCCAGCTTACGGATAGCGGTTGCGGCCTCATATCCGTTCATCACAGGCATCTGCACGTCCATCAGTATCAGCTGATAGTAGCCCGGTCCGGATTTCTTCAGCATATCCACGGCAATCCGGCCGTTTTCCGCCACATCGATGGTAAAGCCGGCCTCGCCCAGGATAGCGGTGGCAATTTCCTGGTTCAGCTCATTGTCCTCAGCCAGGAGGATGCGCCCCTTGTGATGCCGGAAGCCGTCCCAGACATTTTCATCGGCACGTTCTTCCTCCGCGTGAAGAGCCGTGTGCAGGCAGCTGCGCAGATCCGACAGGAACAACGGCTTGCTGCAGAAAGCCGTGACGCCGGCCTCCCTGGCCTCATCCTCAATATCCGACCAGTCGTACGCAGTCAGAACGATGATGGGTACATCATCCCCCATCTCTTTTCGGATCCGCCTTGTGATCTCGATCCCGTTTAAATCCGGAAGCAGCCAGTCGATGATATAGACGGAGTATCTGTCTCCTCTTGTGGCAGCCTGGTGGGTGCGCAGTACGGCCTCCCGGCCTGACATGGTCCACTCGGCGCGCATGCCGATCTGCTGGAGCATGTAGGATACGCTGTCGCAGGTGTTGTAATCGTCATCCACCACCAGGGCCCTGCAGTTTCTCAGTTCCGGTATCTCCGGAACCTCTTTCTTGACAGTCTGGAGCCGGAAAGTAAGGGATACCGTGAATTCCGTGCCCACGCCCTGCTCGCTCTTTACATCGATAGAGCCGTTCATCATATTGATGATATTCTTTGTGATGGCCATCCCTAAGCCGGTGCCCTGGATCTTGCTGATGGTGGAATTCCTTTCCCGCTCAAATGGCTCAAAGATGCGCTTCACGAATTCCTCGCTCATGCCGATGCCTGTGTCTTTGATAATAAACTCATAGTGGGCACAGTCAGAGGGCGCCCCGGGCTTCTCGCGGATCCGCATGCTGACAATGCCGCCCGCACTTGTGTACTTGATGGAATTGCCCAACAGGTTCAGCAGAACCTGATTCAGGCGCAGCTTGTCGCAGTAGATCTCCTCATGGATCACATCCACGGCATCAATATAGAATTCCAGCTGTTTGGCCCGGATATCCGCCTGTATGATATTGCGGAGGCCGTGCAGGATATCGGGCAGGCTGCATTCCTGTTCGTCCAGACGCATTTTACCGCTTTCGATGCGGCTCATGTCCAGAACGTCGTTGATCAGGCTCAGCAGATGATTGCCGGAAGTCATAATTTTCTTCAGATATTCCTCAATCTGTTCCTTGTTGTCTATATGGGTTATGGCCAGGGCCGTAAATCCTACGATGGCGTTCATCGGCGTGCGGATGTCATGGGACATATTGGAGAGGAAAATACTCTTTGCCTTGCTGGCACGGTTGGCCTGAAGCAGGGCATCCTCCAGCAGCTCTTTCTGTTCCATTTCCTTGCGGGTCTCTTCGTCCACGCTGCGCAGTCCCAGAACCATACCGTGGCTTTCGCTCCAGTCCCCGGTCCGCACCACTTTCAGCTGATAATACTTCACTTCGCCGTTTTGGACAGTGCGGTAATTGGTGTAGAACAGCTGCCGCTCCTCCAGAGCATTTCTCACTTTCTCCGGCGCCAGGAAATCCCGGAGCATGTCCTGATCTTCCTCATGGACGAATTTTCCGATATAGGTCTCCATGCTCTCCGAAAAAGAAAGCTCTCCGCTAAAGACGGAATCGAAGAGGGAGGCATCCTTATCCTTTATCTGGAGGAGTTTCCCTGCGTCCGAATCCAGATTAAAGAAGCAGACAAGGTTATAGTCGACTGTCAGAGCCTGCACCAGCGCCAGCTGCCGTCTTTCGTTTTCAAGCCGCTCCCTGGTTTCACGCTGCTTCTGGTCCGTGAAGTCCAAAAGGAAACGTCTGAAGACAAGCTTCCCGTTTTCCTTAATGAGCTTGATATTGCCCATGATGTACAGGAGGCTTCCGTCTTTGTGACGGACGCGGTATTCCACACTGACGCTGTCGCCCTCTTTGGTCAGCGACTGGATGGCGCTGCGCAGATACTCCCTGTCCGAATCCAGCACCGAGGGAGCAACCAGATCAAAGCCGCTGGCTATGAGCTCTTCCTGGGAGGAAAAGCCCAGTATGTCAAGGGCGGCCTGGTTGACACTGACAATGTGGGATCCGTCCATGGTGTGACACATGACACCGCATTCCAGGGTGGTGAAAATGGTTTCCAGAGTCTCGTTCTTCTGGATGAGCTGTTGTTTATAGCTGCGCTCCTGGGTTATGTCGATGGCAACGCCCACCGTGCCCATGACGCTTCCGTCCAGATCGTACAGAGGAGACTTATAGGTGGTGAGAAGCTTGATCCCGTCGCCGGACTTTACGGTTTCCTCAGATATGCAGGTAATCCTTTTGTTCATGACCTCGTTATCGGATTCCATGCAGTCCTGGGCATTGTTGGCCGGGTCGTTGGGGTCTACGTCCCATATGTAGAAATGATCCCGACCCTCCACCTGCTCTTTGGTCTTGCCCACGATTTGACAGAAGTTGTCGTTTACTTTCAGGTGAAGCCCCTCCCGGTTTTTGTACCAGACCATGTTGGGAACATGGTTGATTGTGGCATCCAGGAAATGGCTGGTCTCCCAGAAATCCTTTTCCATTTTGAAATGCTGCCGCCACCTCAGAAAGCGGAAAGAGAATTCCTCCTCTGACATGGGCAATGTCCAGATATCCCGGATACGGGAGAAATCAACGGACAAAACACCCATCTGACTGCTGTCCGCCAGCAGAATCAGCTCGGTGTCTTCACGCATGCCGGAAAGGAGCGTGCCCAGAGCTTCCTTTGCATCCATATCCTGCAGATTGGCCAGAATCACATCGGCTCCGGCCGCAAGCTCTTTCCGGAGACTGTCGCTTTCCGTGAATGTATGAGTGAAATTCTCAAATGGCACTGTCTTTTTGACAATGTCAAACAACCTGTCCTGATGTCCGGCTAAATAGAAATGAATATGACAATGGTACATATTCGTTTCCTCCTTGTATTGTTCCTTTTTTCCGTCGATTGTTTACAGTCAATTACACACTATTATATCATTTTTTGTCCCCGGTGGCAACCGGATTTTGCGCGGTCTGCCGTTATCTATAAATCGATGCAACGATTTCCGCCGTTGTCTTCGGCTTGTTCATTGCGTAGATGTGGATGTCGTTCACGCCGTTTTCCTGGAGGTCGCGGATCTGGCGGATGGCGTAATCAATGCCGGCCTTGCGCATATCCTCTTTGCTGTCTCCATAGGTCGCTATCAGACCGGACAGGGCCTTTGGAATGCTGGAGCCGGACAAAGTGACGGTGGTTCCCAGCTGTCCGGCGGAGGTGATGGGCATGATGCCGGCGCATACAGGGACAGTGATGCCTTTCTTCTGCGCCTTTTCCAGGAAAGAATAAAAGTAGTCATTGTCGAAGAACAGCTGGCTGATGAAGAACTCGGCTCCCGCATCCTGCTTTTTTTTCAGGTGGTTTAAGTCGGATTCCATGCTGAAGCTCTCGAAATGCCTCTCAGGATAGCAGGCCCCGGCCATATGCAGATCCGTATTCTCCCTGAGGAACTCCATCATATCGTTCGCATGGGCGAAATCACGGCAAGCGAACCGTTCGTCGCTCATGTCCCTGGGCCGGTCTCCCCGCAGGGCGAGACAATGGCTTATATTGTGGTTTTTAAGCTCCTGCGCAACCTGAAGCAGGGTTTCCTTTCTGCTGCCCACACAGGTCATATGGGCCACCGCGTCGATTCCCAGGGTATTCTGAATATAGGAAGCGATCTCCACGGTCTTGCCGGCGCGGCTTCCCCCGGCGCCGTAGGTGACGCTGATGAAATCCGGGGACAGAGCCCCCAGCGCGTCCATCACCTGAAAGGCGGACTCAAAATCCCCGTCCTTTTTTGGCGGGAACACTTCGAAAGAAAGGGTGGGCTTGTGTTCAAACATATTCTGCAACATGATTATTTTACCTTATTTTCCTTTGTTTCATGATTTTGTCTTGATTTTGCATCAAGAATATCGTAACATGAAAGAGAATGAAATTCAAGGGAAAGGTAGCTGTGATTTACGAAGCGGACGAGGACAAATATCGTACACCGCCGGAGGCAAAGCCGCAGATGACAGCTGAAAGGACAGGGAACAGGATGGAGAGACAGGGATTTCAGGGAACCGGGGAGTACGTGGCCAGCGAGGAGCTGATGGCCAGCGTAAATATAGCGATCGCGCTGAAGAAACCGCTTTTGATCAAGGGGGAGCCGGGCACGGGCAAGACCATGCTGGCGGAGGCCGTGGCGAAAGCGCTGGACAAGCGGCTGATCATCTGGAACATTAAGTCCACCACCAAGGCCCAGGAGGGACTGTATGTGTACGATACCATCCAGCGCCTCTATGACGGGCAGTTCGGCGAGGAGGGCGTGGACGACATTGCCCATTACATCAAGCTGGGCAAGCTGGGGGAGGCTTTTGACAGCGAGGAACAGGTGGTACTGTTGATCGACGAGATCGACAAGGCGGACCTGGAGTTCCCCAACGATCTGCTCTGGGAGCTGGACCAGATGGAGTTCTATATAAACGAGACCAAGAGGACTGTGAAAGCCAAGCAGCGCCCCATCGTGATTATTACCTCCAACGCGGAGAAAGAGCTGCCGGACGCTTTCCTGCGCCGCTGCATCTTCCACTACATCGACTTCCCGGACAGGGAGCTGATGGAGGAGATCGTGCGGGTGCATTATCCGGACGTGGAGGAGAATCTGTTAAAGAACGCCATGGAGGTGTTCTACAATATCCGGGCTATCCGGGACATCCGCAAGAAGCCCAGCACCTCAGAGCTGATCGACTGGATCAATGCCCTGCAGATCGGCGGGATTCCGGCGGATGCCATCCGCAAGGCCCTGCCTTTCGTGGGGGTTGTGGTGAAAAAGGACGAAGATCTGCAGCTGGTGCGCAGCGAGCCGAATCTGTAAGAGGGGCCCGGGAGGAACCGCATTTCGTGACGCAGGCAATGGGGAGCCGATGACGGCGGGAGAAAAGAGCGATGGGGCAGATAGCGAATCAGATGTTCATCGAGTGGTGCAGGAGATGCGCACGGAAGATAGGAGAGCGGCAAAAAGGCCGGAAAGCCAGGAAGCAAAGGGCGGAAGAAGCCGGGAAAAAGGAGAGATAACGTTTCCTTGTGCAAAGCGTATTTATTGGTAGGATCATGCGGCACAAGAATCAAACGGATCCGGAGAGTTTTGAAGAGGATGGAATATGTTCATAAAATTTTTTGAGACATTAAGGGAAAAGGGGCTTCGGGTGACTCTGGGAGAGTGGCTCACCTTTCAGGAGGCGCTGGACAAGGGGCTCTGCGGCAGCTCCCTGACCCAGTTCTATTACACGGCCCGTATGATTCTGGTGAAGAGCGAGACGGATTTCGACAAGTTCGACATGGCTTTCGAGGAGTGCTTCAAGTCTGCCCAGCGGGAGACGGAAGTGGGCAAGGAGATGCTGCGCTGGCTGGACAAGTCCGACATGATGGAGCTGGCCCACGAGGAGGCCCGGGATCACATGAACAAGATGGAGGATCTCCAGATCGACAAGGAGGACGTGGAGGAGAAGTTCCGCCAGCGCCTGAAAGACCAGGACAGCGAGCACAACGGCGGGAGCTTCTGGATCGGCACCATGGGCAAGACCTCTTTCGGCAATACCGGCGGCAACGTGGGCGGCGTCCGGGTAGGCGGCAAGACAGGCTACCAGTCCGCCTTTGCGGTGGTGGGAGCCAGGAAGTACCGGGATTTCAGGGACGACAGAGTCCTGGACAACCGACAGTTCCAGATGGCATTCCGCAAGCTCCGCCAGTTCTCCAGCAGGCTGGACATCCCGGAGACGGAGCTGGACATAAACGGCACCGTGGACAAGACCTGCAACAACGGCGGCTGCCTGCAGATCGTCATGCAAAAGCCCAGGAAGAACGCGGTGAAGCTTTTGCTTCTGATGGATTCCGGCGGCACCATGATTCCATTCAGCAGCCTTTTGAACGACCTGTTCCAGGCCATCCACAAGTCCAACCACTACAAGGACGTGAAGACCTATTACTTTCACAACTGCATCTACAGCAAGCTGTATAAGACTCCGGAGTGCGAGAACGGGGACTGGGTGGACACGGAGTGGATGTTCCGGAACGTGGACAGCGACTACAAAGTTATAATCGTAGGAGACGCTGCCATGGCCCCGGAGGAGCTTTACTCGGACACGGGCAACTACAGAGGGCCCAACGGCGGCCTGTCCGGGTACGAATGGCTGCAGCTTGTGAAGAAGAAATACAAAAAGATCGTATGGCTGAATCCCAAGATGGCCCCTGGCCGGGCCCCCTGGCGGGAGGCGGAGACTGCGGTGAAAGAGCTCTTCCCCATGTACAAGCTCACGGTGGACGGGCTGAATCAGGCCATGGTGAAGCTGATGGCGAATAAATAGACAGGAGTCATAAATATGCTTTTTAATTCCTATGCTTTCTTTGGTTTCTTGCCTGTCATATGGATAATATATTTTCTGATGAACCGGTTTAGGCGGTATAGGATGGCTCAGTTCGCCCTTATTATGGCTTCCTTTTTCTTTTATGGCTATGCGGATTATCGGCTGTGCTTTTTGCTGGCTTTCAGCATTTTTGTAAATTTCTTACTGCATCTTCTCCTGATGAGAGACGGCTTCCCGCAGGCGTTTCGCAGAGTCTGTCTGTCCGTTGGTATCCTGGCCAATCTTGGACTGCTGTTCTATTTTAAGTATTTGGACTTTACGATCGCGAATCTAAACCGCTTTCTGGGGGCGGATTTTGCGCTGAAAAACATTGCGCTGCCCCTGGGAATCAGCTTTTATACCTTTCAGCAGCTGTCTTTTGTGATAGACAGCTATCAGAGAGAGACAGAGAAAGTCGGATTTTTGGACTATGCCCTTTTCGTATCTTTTTTTCCCCAGCTGGTGGCCGGACCCATCGTCCTGTATAAGGAAATGATACCGCAGTTCAAAAATAGGGAAAATCGAAAAGTCAATTACGAAAATATGGTTTCCGGTCTGGAATATTTTATCATCGGATTCGCAAAGAAGATACTGATTGCGGATTCCTTTGCCGGAATCTGTGATGCCGGGTATGAGAATCTGCAGCAGCTGAGCTCACTGGGGGCCGTCGTAACCATCCTGGCATTCACGCTGCAGATTTATTTTGATTTCAGCGGATACTGCGATATGGCGCTGGGACTGGGAAGATTTTTTAACATTATCATTCCGGTGAATTTCGATTCGCCCTACAAAGCGGCTACGATTTCCGAGTTCTGGAGGCGCTGGCATATGACATTGTCCCGCTTCCTGACCACGTATCTCTATATCCCCCTGGGCGGAAACAGGAGAGGGATGCTGCGGACCTGCATCAATGTGATGATCGTGTTTACGGTGAGCGGGCTCTGGCATGGAGCCGCATGGACATATGTCCTCTGGGGAATGATGCACGGAATCGTCATGGCAGTCTACAGGCTGGGCAGGCGGACAATAGACAGACTGCCAAGGTGTCTGCTGTGGTGCGCCACGTTCGCGTTCGTCAACATTGCCTGGGTGTTTTTCCGGGCCGAATACTTCCGACAGCCATGGCTGCTGCTTGGCCGGGTGATTGCGGGAGGAAAGGGCGGGCTTCAGGAGGATATGGCGGCGGCTTTCTGTGATAACACTGTCTGGAAAGTGACCATGGAGAGATTTGTCTCCGCATCCCTGATGGAGGGAATCTGTCAGGCAGCCGTGCTTCTCTGGTGCCTGGCAGGGGTTTTTCTGTGTGTAAAGCTTCCCTCCAGCCATGAACTGGTGACCAGAAAATTCCGCGGAACCGGTTGGTATGTTTGGCTTGGTATTTTGTTTTCCTGGTCGTTTACATGCTTGTCGCAGGTGTCAAAGTTTATTTACTTTAATTTTTAGGCGAAAAGGAAGAGGAGCTGTGGCAGGGAATTTTAAAAAGCTTATGCTTATTATGCTGTTGGCGCTCTTGCCGACAGGGGCGCTGTGCATTATCGTGGATCCGCTGTACCAGTATCATAAGCCATGGTTCGGAATGCCGGTGATATTGGACAATGCGGTATACCAGACGCCGGGAGCGGCCAGGAACCTGGAATACACGGACGTCATTGTGGGAACCTCTATGACGGAGAACTTTCACACGCAATGGTTTGACGAGGAAATGGGATGGGATACCATAAAGCTGTCCTATTCCGGTGCCAGAAGTGATGATTTGAAAGCCATTTTCTCCGTGATATTTTCCAGGGAGGAGCCGGTCGGGCATGTTTTTATGGATATAAACGATTATCAGCTGACCTCTCCCAGCTGGACGGCTTATGTGGAGCGGCCGGAATACCTCTATGACAGCAATCTGTTTAATGATTACCGATATATTTTTAACCGGGATATCGTTGTAAGGAGCTGGGAGCGAATCCTGGACGGGCTGCAGGGAGTGGAGGACAATGTGGATACCGCTTATACCTGGGAGGACGAGGCGCTTTTCGGCAGGGAGATCACTTTGAGTGTGGCCCGGGAAGCCCGGGAGGGACTGCTCCAGGGAGGCGGGAGTGAAGCGCCGCTGGAACAGAAGCTGGCTCTCTGCCAGGAGAATCTGGAGAATATACTTCCCTTTATCCGGCAGAATCCGGACACGGAATTTATTGTCTTTCTTCCGCCGTACAGTATGCTGTATTGGGAGCAGATGCTTCTGCGGGATAATCTGGAGGACATGCTGGAAATCTACCGATATGCCATAGAACATTTTCTGGAATACGAGAATGTGTCTTTATACTATTTCCAGAAAGAGGAGTGGATCGTCACTGATCTGGAGCATTACAGAGATGTCTGCCATCATCGCCCTGAATTCAACCGGTATATATTTGACTGTGTAAAACAGGGGAAAAACCGCGTCACCAAAGAGAATTTGAATAAAACTTTGCATGAAATGTATGATTTTGCAGAGAATTATGACTATGAGTCATACTGGCAGGAGAGATAAGGCCGGCAATAAACGAAAATCTTCTTGACAAACCGGGATGCAGTGGGTATAATGAGTAACCATAATACAGAGAACGCGATGAGGGGAAAAAGTACCTTTGTCTAAAGGCTGACAGAGAGCTGCCGGGTGGTGAGAGGCGCAAGCAGGACAAAAGGGAACATACATCCCGGAGCAGCATGGCTGAAAGAGAGCAAGTAGGCTTTGCCGGAGGCACCGATATCTGCCGGAGTATTGATGGATACTCACTGAGCCGCAGGGCGTGAGCCCGGCGGGAAGTAAGGTGGTAACACGAGCGCAGGCCCGTCCTTTCACAGGGACGGGCTTTTTGCATGTGTGCCGGGCATAGGACTAATCTTGCCGGTGCAAGTCCGGCCATAGGTTTTACCGCCGTGTGCAGTGAACTACAAGGCGGTATCGGTTATGGTATTCACACCACGAAATGACAAGCGAAAAAGGAGAGAGGACAATGACAGTATTTGAGGAATTGAAAGCAAGGGGGCTTCTGGCCCAACTGACGGACGAGGAAGAGATCAAGGAACTGATCAACAATGGAAAGGCCACATTTTATATCGGCTTTGACCCTACTGCGGACAGCCTCCATGTAGGCCATTTCATGGCTCTGTGCCTGATGAAGCGGCTGCAGATGGCAGGCAACAGACCTATCGCGCTGCTGGGCGGGGGGACAGCCATGATCGGGGACCCCTCCGGCAGATCCGACCTGCGCACTATGATGACCACAGAGATGATTGACCATAACTGCGAATGCTTCCGGAAGCAGATGAGCCGCTTCATTGAGTTCGGTGATTCCCTGGAAGACGGAAGAGAGGCGCTCCAGGGAAGTTCAAAGGCTTTGATGGTGAACAATGCCGATTGGCTCCGGGACTTGAATTACATTGAATTTATCCGGGATATCGGCGTGCATTTTTCCGTGAACCGGATGCTCACGGCTGAGTGCTACAAGCAGCGTATGGAGAAAGGCTTAAGCTTCCTGGAGTTCAATTACATGATAATGCAGAGTTTCGATTTCCTGAAGCTGTACGAGAAATACGGCTGCAACATGCAGTTCGGCGGCGACGATCAGTGGAGCAACATGCTGGGCGGTACGGAGCTGATCCGCAGAAAGCTGGGCAAGGATGCATATGCCATGACAATTACGCTTTTACTGAATTCCGAGGGCAAGAAGATGGGCAAGACCCAGAAAGGCGCAGTATGGCTGGATCCCAACAAGACCTCTCCCTTTGAGTTCTACCAGTACTGGAGAAACGTGGCGGACACGGACGTGCTGAAATGCCTGCGGATGCTGACTTTCCTGCCCATCGAACAGATTGACGAAATGGATAAGTGGGAGGGCAGCCAGCTGAACCAGGCAAAAGAAATCCTGGGCTTTGAACTGACCAAGCTGGTGCATGGCGAGGAAGAGGCCGGGAAAGCGCAGGAAATCGCGCGCAGCCTGTTCGCCGGCGGAGCAGGGGACGGCGCTGTCGAGATGCCCACCTGCCGGCTGGAGGAGAGCGACTTTCAGGACGGCACCATTGACATTCTGGGGATACTGGTAAAGGCCGGTCTGAATGCATCCCGCTCCGAGGCAAGACGAGCGGTTGAGCAGGGCGGCGTTACCGTGGACAGCGAAAAGGTAAGCGATGTCAAAGCGATCTATCGTCCCGAGCAGTTTATGGGAGATGGAATTGTAGTCAGACGTGGCAAAAAGAACTATAAAAAGGTTGTTATGAGATAAAGGAAGATTTGGATTGAACCACTTTCGCCGGGAAAAGGCGGCGAAAGTGGTGTTGATCGCTATGTCGCTATGATTTTATGCCTATTTTCACGTTGGCTATCTGGCAATTATTTTACTCACTCCTGAAGACAGAGAACGCTCCATGGGCTAAGAGGATATTATTGCTGGGAATTATGGGAAACCTCGGCGCAATATTCTACTTTAAATATTTTAATTTTCTGCTGGAGAATGTAAATGCGCTACTACAGACTTCTTTTGTTCTGCACAAGATCTTGATGCCTTTGGGCATCAGTTTTTTTACTTTTCAGCAGATTTCGTATTTAGTGGATTCTTACAGGGGAGAGACGAAAAGGTATGGTTTGACAGATTATGCATTGTTTGTGACCTTTTTTCCACAGCTATTGGCAGGACCTATTATGACGCATGAGGAGATGATACCTCAGTTTTTGGATCCGGAGCGGAAACGCTTTGATCAGAAATGGCTTGCAAAGGGACTGTATTTATTCTCTGTAGGACTGGCGAAGAAAGTGCTGCTGGCAGATACGCTTGGCAAAGCAGCTGATTGGGGGGTGCCAATCCGGAAAGGTTGTCTGCTGCCGGCACATTTATCTGGAATATGATTATTCATGGCTGTATGAATAGAAAATTGAAGGAAACTTTTTCCCGTCTTTTTCGTCTATACCGTTAGGAGAGACGATTAACCTGCTGCAGGTGAAATTGTCTCCAATCAAGTAGAGCGGAGGAGAGGCTATGAGAAAAAGAAAGACAAGGCAGGTAGTGAGCGTGTTTTTAACGGCTGCAATGACCATTTCTATCGTTGGCTGCGGAAGTGTAGATGTAAATCGAGAAGAGGACGAGACCGAGACGCTGAATGCAGAGATTGTTGCGAATGCAGACGAATTATCAAAGACGAGTGAAGTGCCAAAAGAGGATCAAAATATTTATACAGCCGATGCGGAAGCTGCGGCTTGTGCCATCACGGATTTCGGCCTGCGGCTCCTGGAGCTTGGTATGGAGGATGAGAATGTTGTATTTCCGGCCTATGCATCCCTAAGTGACGAAAACGTCCTTATTTCGCCTCTGTCAATTCTCTTCGCCCTGACCATGACAGCCAATGGGGCAAGAGGAGAGACTCTGGAACAGATGGAAGAAGTCTTCGGGATGCCTGTGTCTGAGCTGAGCTCCTATTTGGCGGATTACAGGGAGACGCTCCCTGCAGGCGACAAATATAAGCTAAGCATGGCAAATGCCATATGGTTTACCGCAGACGAACACTTCACTGTGGAGGAGGATTTTCTGCAGAGAAACAGGGAGCTTTTTCAGGCAGATGTCTATCCGGTGCATTTTGACGATTCGGCCCTGCAGGAAATCAATGACTGGGTAAAAGACAACACGGACGGTATGATCCCTGAGATTCTGGATGAGATTTCCGACGACGCGGTTATGTATCTGGTAAACGCCCTGGCGTTTGATGCCAGATGGCAGGAACAGTACTTTGAGTATCAGGTGCATGAGGGGGAGTTTAACGGGGCTGACGGGATTGTCACAAAGGTACAGATGATGCATTCTTCCGAGAGACATTACCTGGAGGACGAGCATGCGACAGGTTTTCTGAAATATTATGCGGATGAAAAATATGCTTTTGCGGCTCTGCTGCCTGAAGAGGGGATGACAGTGGCGGAGTACGCGGCGTCGCTGACAGGAGAACGGCTGCGGGAGATTCTGACCCATCCTGCGGATGCCCATGTGAACGCGTCGATTCCCCAATTCGGCTGCGAGTACGGTGTCGAGATGAAAGAGCTCCTGGAAAAGATGGGGATAAACGAAGCTTTCAACCCGGAGAAAGCGGAATTCTCCGGGTTGGGCAGTTCCACGGTAGGGAATATCTATATCAGCAGAGTGCTGCACAAAACCTTTCTGGCAGTGGATGAAAACGGCACAAAGGCCGGTGCCGCCACGGCAGTGGAAATGAGCGCTGAGGGCGCCATGGAGGCAGATCTGGTAAAAGAGGTAAATTTGGACAGACCCTTTCTGTACCTGATCATTGACTGCAGAGACAGGCTGCCCCTGTTCATAGGGACTGTGGAAACGCCTAAGGCTCCCTAGTGTACTGTCTCGCAAACCACTTGTCTGGATTTTCATCTGCCGCTTGGGCTTCACACAACCGTGCCGTCCCATTGGCCTGCCGCCTTGCTGTATGGGAAATGCATGCCGTGTCGTCGGCCGTACAATATGGTCATAATTCTTATGCCTCCTACATATACATCTAACAGTATATGCAGGAGGTTTTTCTATGGAAAATTACTCGATAAATACCTATGACCTGTACAATGACATTAAGAACCGCACGGGGGGAGAGATATACATAGGAGTGCTGGGGCCGGTGCGCACCGGAAAATCCACATTTATCAAACGCTTTATGGAGGAGATGGTGCTGCCCTACATGGAGGATGAACACGCCAAAGTCAGAGCCCAGGATGAATTGCCCCAGAGCGCCGGAGGCAAAACGATCACCACCACAGAGCCGAAATTCATTCCGAATGAAGCCGCGAATGTAGTGCTGAGCGGTGAGGTCCCGGTCTCCGTGCGGCTCATCGACTGTGTGGGCTACATGGTGGAGGGTGCGGCCGGACATATGGAGGAGGATATAGAGCGCATGGTGAAAACACCGTGGTTCGACTATGAGATCCCCTTTACCCAGGCTGCGGAAATCGGCACGGATAAGGTCATGAACGACCATTCCACCATCGGCCTGGTGGTCACCACGGACGGCAGCTTCGGAGAAATCCCCAGAGAGAATTATCTGGAGGCGGAGGAGAAGACGATCATGGCCTTGAAGAAGCTTCGCAAGCCTTTCCTTGTGCTGGTGAACAGCCAGAAGCCCTATTCCGAGGAGGCAAGGCGCGTGGCCGGAGAGATTACAGACAAATACAGCGTGGCAGCCGTGACGGTGAACTGTGAGCAGCTGAAGAAAGAAGACATCCACATGCTGCTGGAAAATGTGCTGTATGAATTTCCGATCTCTTCCATCGAATTCTACATGCCCAAATGGGTGGAGATGCTCCCCTGGGACAATCGCATGAAGCAGGATATCATTATGCAGGTCAGAGCCCTGATGAAAGACTACAGCACCATCCGGGATGCGAGGACGAAGCCGGTGGAACTGTCAAGCGAGTACATAAGGCGCTGTAAGACCGACACCATAAGTCTGTCGGACGGCGTCATCCGGGTGACGCTGGAGGCTGAGGAGGCCTATTACTATGAGATGCTGACGGAGATGGTGGGAGAGACAATCTCGGATGAGTACCAGCTGATCAGCAAGCTGAAAGATTTTGCGGCTATGAGACATGAATATATCAAGGTTCTGGATGCGGTCAACATGGTGCGCATCAAGGGGTACGGCGTGGTGACGCCGGACAGGGACGAAATCACCTTGGAGAAGCCGGAGCTGATCAAGCACGGCAATAAGTTCGGCGTGAAGATTAAGGCCTCCAGCCCCTCCATACATATGATCCGCGCCAATATCGAGACAGAGATCGCCCCCATCGTAGGCACCGAAGAACAGGCCAACGATTTAATCAGTTTTATTGACCAGGAGGACAGGGAGAGCGGCATCTGGAATACCAATATCTTCGGAAAGACGGTAGAACAGCTGGTCAACGACGGAATTACGGCCAAAGTTGCCGTCATCGGGGAGGAGAGCCAGTTAAAGCTCCAGGATACCATGCAGAAAATCGTCAATGACAGCAATGGCGGGATGGTGTGCATTATCATTTAAAGCAATATTTCGAGCAGGGCTTCGGCTCTGCTCTTTTATGTGATTCTTTTTCAGTGCTTCTTTTTCTGAAAGAAAGAATTGCTTTTTGTTATTTTTTTTAGTATAATGATTTTATTAATTTTTTCTAAAAAATGGAACAACGACAAAATAAGCGATAAAGGAGGGCGGCAATGGGAGAGGTATACGATAAGCTGACAAGATGCTATGAAAGTGTCAGAAAGAAAACGGATTTCGTTCCGAAGACGGCAATCGTGCTGGGTTCCGGGCTAGGAGATTACGCGGAGAATATCCGTGTGATCCATGAGATTTCATACAGTGAGCTGGAGGAATTTCCCGTATCCACGGTGCCCGGGCATGCAGGGAAGTTTATCTTCGGATTTATCGACGATATTCCTGTGGCCTGTATGAAAGGCAGGGTACATTACTATGAGGGCTATCCGGTCAGCGACGTGGTACTGCCCATCCGTCTGCTGAAACTCATGGGCGCGGAAATTTTATTCCTCACCAATGCAGCCGGCGGCGTGAACACTTCTTTCCATGCAGGGGATTTGATGATGATCAAAGACCATATCTCTGCATTCGCACCCAACCCTTTGATCGGTCCGAATATAGAGGAACTGGGGCCCCGCTTCCCGGATATGAGCGCCGTGTATGACAAAAAGCTTCAGGAGCTGCTTGTGAGGACGGCAAAAGAAAACCATATTTTCCTGCAGGAGGGCGTATATGCACAGATGACAGGGCCGTCTTATGAATCCCCCGCGGAGATACGCATGCTGCGCGGTCTCGGCTGCGACGCGGTGGGGATGAGCACGGTGGTGGAGGCCATTGCGGCAGGCCATATGGGCATGCGAATCTGCGGTGTCTCCTGTATCAGCAATCTGGCTGCCGGCATGTCGGCGAACCCGCTGAGCCATAGGGAGGTGCAGGAAGCTGCGGATATGGCGGCGCCGAATTTCAAGAAACTGGTGACCGAGACCGTAAAGGGGATGGCCGGGATTTGACCGTCACGTATGGTCCGGGCTGACGCGAAGACATATTTTACGGCGGACAGAGGACTGGAGCCGGACCATGGAGGACAGTGGTCAGAAACTGACGGATGTCGGGAATGGGGGACAGGAAACATGAAAACAGAATTTGACACAGCCGGTCTGGTGACAGCCGCCCTGGAAGCAAGAGGCATGGCGTACACGCCGTATTCCCATTATACGGTAGGCGCGGCGCTTCTGACGGCTGAGGGGGAGATTTATCAGGGCGGAAATATTGAGAACGCTTCCTACGGTGCCACCAACTGTGCGGAACGGACAGCGATTTTCAAGGCGGTCAGCGAGGGCAGGAGAAAGTTTTCGGCCATTGCCATTGCCGGGGGCCTGGAGGGAAAGGAACCTGCGGATTACGCCTATCCCTGCGGTATTTGCAGGCAGGTCATCAAGGAATTTGCCGGAGAGGATTTTCGGATCATTGTGGCAAAAAGCGCCGGGGATTATAAGGTTTATACATTGGAAGAACTGCTTCCCCATGGATTCGGAGGCGAGTCCATACAGTGAAACGAATTCCGGCACATGGCTGGGAGACTTCTTCAATGGGCTTTGATATAAGTGTTGTAAAGCGTAACTGTGTATTCGGGTTGGCCGCCCGGATAGCAAAAGCGCTTCGCATACAGGGCGATAAGCCCGGAGTTACATTCTCTAATCTAATCTACATAGGAGGGAGTAAAAAATGTTAGAGAAACTATTTAGACTCAAAGAAAACAAAACCACAGTAAGGACGGAGATCATAGCCGGTCTTACCACGTTCATGACGATGGCTTACATCATCGCCCTGAACCCCAACCTGTTGACCGGCTTCGGCGCGGAAGGGGCGGACTTGTGGAACGGTGTATTCATGGCCACCTGCATCGCTTCCGCAGTCGGTATGTTCGTGATGGCGTTTCTGGCGAACAAGCCTTTCGCCATGGCGCCCGGCATGGGCCTCAACAGCTTCTTCGCGATTGTTGTGGCAAATATCGTCACCATCACGGGACTGAGCTATGTGGAGTCTTTCCAGACAGCGCTGTGCCTTATCCTGGTGGAGGGCGTTGTCTTCATCATTCTGTCCGTGCTGAATGTGCGCGAGCAGATTGTGGACGCCATTCCTCTTGGCGTGCGTCTGGGAATCGCCCCTGCCATCGGTATGATGCTGATGAACATCGGCATCGGCTCCAACGCCGGCGTATACTCCGAGACAGGCGGCCCGTTCTTTGTGATGAGGGATTTCTTCGGTGCCTTGACCGCCGGCCTAGCCAGGGACAATATGGGATCCGGCTATGCGCAGATGGTGCTGAGCGTGGTTACCATGTTCATCGGTCTGTTTGTCATCGTCATCCTGGCTAAAAAAGGCATAAAAGCGGCTGTTATCCTGGGAATGCTGGCTGCCAGCATCATCTACTGGATCGGACAGGCTCTTTTCTTAAGCAGCAATCCGTTCGCCTCTCTGGCCTCGGCTTCGTTCCTGCCCCCTGTCAAGGATATGGTAGCCACGACGCTGTTTAAGTTCAATTTCAGCGGTCTTGCACAGATTGGCTGGTTCACGGTGGTGACTTTGATCGTTACTTTCTGTATCATTGATATGTTCGATACCATCGGAACGCTGGTAGGTACCGCAAGCCGCGCAGGCATGCTGGACAAGGACGGCAAGATGCCCAACATGAAAGAAGCTCTGCTGGCTGATGCCGTAGGTACCGTAGTAGGTTCCGCCACAGGTACTTCCACGGTTACCACTTTCGTGGAATCCGCTTCCGGTGTGGAGGCAGGCGGACGGACAGGTCTTACGGCTCTGACCACAGGTATCGTATTCCTGGCATGTATGTTCATCGCTCCCATCGCGGCCATCATCCCTGCGGCAGCTACCTCATCGGCTTTGATCTATGTAGGCGTACTGATGCTTTCCGGACTGAAGAAAGTAAACTTTGACGACATGAGCGAGATCGTGCCCGTGGCCCTGATGCTGATCGCAATGCCTGTCTCCGGTTCCATCGGACATGGCATCGGCCTGGGACTGATTGCCTACACTGTCATCAAAGTGTTCACAGGCAAGGCTAAGGATGTTTCCGTGCTGACATATGTGCTTTCGGCAATTTTCCTGATTAAGTTCTTCCTGGTGGCCTGATTACAAAACCAATACGGAATTTGGCGATTGTCTGAAAATTATCTGAAAGAAAGCGCCGGGGCAGCGGGGGCTGTCGCGGCGCTTTTCCCATATGGGAAAGATATGTAATGTCAAGGGAAAGGAAATCATATGGAGACTTTGGTTTTTATTGCCGCCATGGCCATATTCGCGCTGGTCATCTTCGGTTTGGAGAGCGTGCGCGTCAAAAAGGAAGAAAAGAGATTTAGGGAATCACTGTATCATGACTATGAAAAGCTCTCACGGAAAGAGTATGCCCTTGAGCGTTTTGCGAGAATCGGAAGCTATTTTGAGAGGCACCAAAGACAGGGGCAGCTGGACGATATTACCTGGAATGATCTTGGGATGGACGATTTATTCATGCGGATGAACTATACGCTTTCCGCGTCTGGGGAAGAGTATTTGTACTATACATTGCGGACTTTGCGCCAGGATGAGAAAGAGCTGGAGCATTTGGAGGAGGTCATAGACTTCTTCGGGCAGAATCCGGAGACAAGAGTCCGGGTCCATCTGGCCATGAAGCGTCTGGGCCACACCGGGAAGTACTCCCTCTATGATTATCTGGATAATCTGGAGCTGCTGGGAGAGCGCTCCAGCAGAAAGCACTTTTTGACGGATCTGCTCTTTCTCCCTTTGATCGGGCTTCTGTGGGTGAATTTCTCTCTGGCGATACTGGGAATCGTGGTTTTGATCGTCTACAATATCCTGACTTACTTTAAGGAGAAAGGCGAGATAGATCCCTATATCACCAGTTTTTCTTATATTATGCGGCTGATGCGCTGCTGCGAGGAGCTGGAAAAGCTTTCGGTGCCTGTATGCGGCAGGGAGTGGGAGCAGATAAAGGAGGCGGGCAAAAAGCTTCAGGGAATGAGGCGCAATTCTTTCTGGGTCATGTCTCCCTATCGGGGCAATGCTTCAGGGGATGTGCTGGCCCTGGTTCTTGACTATGCCCGTATGGTATTTCATGCGGATCTGATCAAGTTCGACAGCATGCTGAGGACTTTAAGAGGCCATATGGAGGATGTGGATGCCATGATTGAGGTGGTGGGCTATGTGGAGACAGCCATTGCCATCTGGATATTCAGAGAGTCCCTGGAGCGGGAGCAGCGTGACGGAGAGCATGCGGCAGAGGAGTATAGAAATGCCCGGGCGTGGGAACAGAATCCGGCGCAGACCAGTGTACAAAAAACAGAGGAGAAGCCTGCGGTGAGTAACCGGACGGCGGCAGAGAGCCTGTGGGGAAAAGGGTGGTGCACGCCGGAATTTTCAGCGGGGAAAGGGCTGGAACTGGAAGCGGGATACCATCCTTTGATTGCCAGACCCGTGAAGAACGGAATCGCCACGGACAGAGGCGTGCTGCTCACCGGGTCCAATGCCTCCGGAAAGTCAACCTTTTTAAAGATGGTAGCTGTCAATGCGATCCTGGCGCAGACAATCCGTACCTGCTGTGCGGACAGATACCGGGCGCCCTTTTTCCATGTGTATTCCTCCATGGCGCTTCGGGATGATATAGGAGCGGGAGAAAGCTATTATATCGTGGAAATCAAAGCGCTGAAACGTATCTTGGATGCGGCTGATATGGGTCAAAAGCCCATTCTGTGCTTTGTGGATGAGGTGCTTCGGGGCACCAATACCGTAGAGCGCATTGCGGCCTCCACACAGATTTTGAAGTCTCTGGGCCGCACGGGCATTCTCTGCTTTGCTGCCACCCATGACATTGAGCTTACGGACTTGCTGCGGAACGATTTTGTGAATTATCATTTTGAGGAGGATGTGGCCCGGGGCGACGTGGTCTTCAACTACAAATTAAAAGCCGGAAAAGCCACCACCCGCAATGCCATCAAGCTGCTGGAGCTGTTGGGATATGACAGAGAGGTGATCGAAAAGGCTTCCGCACAGGCGGAGCATTTTGCGAAGTCAGGCGTGTGGCAGGATGCGAATCTGTCTTGACGAACGGACACTATATCTGGTATACTGTACTCATGAAAGCTCTATATAAAACAAAAGAGCATTTTATGTATAAGAAGCGCATTCTATGAAAGAGAATATTTTGGAAAGGAAGTATTGGATTATGTTGGTCAGTTTTTTGAATTCATTTATGTCTTATCTGATGGTAATGCTTGTCATTGTGGTGGTAGCGGGTGTGGCTACGGCTGTTGGCATTACCATGGCGAAGAAAAAGAGCGCAAAGGATGCCGCGGTGGCTTCCTATCAGGGCAATCATGAGTAGGTTCACCACAGTCCTTTGGGATGTGGACAATACGCTCCTGGATTTCGCCTATTCCCAGAGACGTGCCCTTGCAGCATGCTTTCGTTCTGTCGGCAGGGATATGACGGAGGAGACTCTTGCGCTGTATGAGCAGATTAATGATGATTACTGGAGGCGTCTCGAACTGGGCGAAGTGACGAAAAAACAGCTGCTTATGGGACGTTTTGTTTCGCTGTTCCAAAAGCTGGAAATCGAGGATGTGGATGTAGCGCAATTCCAGGCAAGGTATCAGGAGGGGCTTGGCACTTACTTCGCTTTTCTGGACGATTCCCTGACGGTGTGCCGGAGCCTGCAGGGGAGAGTAAAACAGTACGTCATCACCAACGGCGTTACATCCAGCCAGAAAACCAAGCTGGAACTGTCAGGGCTTGCAGATGTGATGGACGATATCTTCATCTCTGAGGCAGTCGGCAGTCCAAAGCCGCAGAAACAGTTTTTTGATTACTGCCTGGAGCGTATCGAAGAAAAGGACAAGTCCAGAATTCTGATTGTGGGAGACAGCCTGACCAGCGACATCAAGGGCGGGATACAGGCAGGAATCCCCACCTGCTGGTACCGGAGAGAATCAGGTGCCATGGATGAAATCCTTGGAGCGGGATGCAAGCCGGATTACAAAATCAGTGATTTACATATGGTATACGATATTTTAGGTCTGCCGGGGTGACTTGCGAAAAGCACAGGGCAGACCTTTGCCATCTGCGGATGACGGAAAGGCATGGTAAAATCAGAATATGGCGAGAGCATCGGGACAGAAGCTGAAGCTGCTGCATATTGTGAAATTTTTATCAGAAAACACGGATGAGCACCATCCGGCCAGTACGGCGGACATCATCGCCCATCTGGACGCCAACGGGATCCACTCTGAGCGAAAGAGCGTCTACGACGATATCGAAAAGCTGTGCGATTTCGGCTACGACATCGTCCAGGTCCACAGCCGACTTGGGGGCGGCTACTATATGGCGGGACGGGAATTCGAGCTGGCGGAGCTGAAGCTCCTGGTGGACGCGGTACAGTCCTCCCGGTTTCTCACCACGAAGAAGTCCCGCAGTCTGATCAAGAAGCTGGAGCAGATGGCGGGAAAGCACGATGCCGGAAAGCTGCAGCGCCAGGTGTACGTGGCCGGGCGCATTAAGACGGAGAACGAGAGCATTTACTACAGCATTGACAATATCCATCGGGCCATTCAGGAGAACAGACAGATTTCGTTCCAGTACCTGGACTGGAACCTGAAAAAAGAGCTGGTCCCCAGGGCCAACAGTATAAGGACAGTGAGTCCCTGGGCTCTGATCTGGCAGGATGAGAACTATTATCTGGCGGCATACGACAGCAGGGACGCCTGTATGAAACATTACCGGGTGGACAAGATGGGAAAGGTGGAGGTGTGCAGAGAGGCCAGGGAGGGCATTGAGCAGTTTGCACAAGTGGACTTGGCAGCCTATACCAATCGGATATTCGGCATGTACGGAGGGGAAGAGGCGGTGGTGACCCTGCAGCTGCCCGACAGGCTCACAGGCGTGGTGTTGGACCGCTTCGGGAGAGAGGCGGATATCCGGCAGATGCCGGAGGGAATGTTTCGCGTCAGGGCGAAAGTCATGGTCAGCGGCCAGTTCTTCGGGTGGCTGGCGGGAATCGGGAGGGATGTGAGGGTCGTGAGTCCGGATGCCGTCAGGGAGCAGTATCGGGAATGGCTTGAGGATATCTTGGGCTCTATGTCGGATCCTGACGGAAAGGATGCCGGGAGAGCTATCGGGGAAGACAGGGTGTAAGGCGATGCTTTACACCTTTTTTGACGTGCTTGAATCGACTCAAAAAGTCAAGTCCTCAGCGGGAATCCCTGCTATAATGTAATTACGATATCGAAAGGGGTGTGATTTGGTATGCGTCGTGTGGAGCTGCTGCTGACAGCGCTGGAATACATTGAAGGGCATCTGCGGGATGACATCCGGACGGAGGATGTGGCAGCCGCATGCTTCTGCTCCAAATCCACCCTGGAAAAAACCTTTCGCTGTGTGAACGGAATATCCGTCCATGACTATGTCATCCGCAGGAGGATGATGCAGGCGGCAAGACTCCTGACCGGCAGCCCGGAGAGGACGATCCTGGACATTGCCCTGGAATACGGATACAGCACACACGAATCCTTTGCGCGCGCGTTCAGGCAGATATGGAACTGTAGACCATCGGAATTTCGGAAGATGAAATATGAACTGTATCCGAGACTTCGGATACCGACAGAGAATGGAGGTCAATGTATAATGAGCAACAGACATGTGGATATCAGTGAACTGTACGATCTGTTTCGGGAGAGAAAGGACTGCTTTTTCGTCTGCTGCGACGTCAAAGAGATGATGCGCATCAATGAGATTTCCCGCAGGGCAGGGGATCTGGCCATCATAGAGGCCATGGAACGGATGAGCGCCGCAGCGGGAGAGGGAGACTTGGTATTCCGCATTGGCGGGGATGAATTCTGTATCCTGACGGACAGCAGAGAGGAATCCTACGCGGAAAGCATCGCGGCCGCGATCCGGGCCAGGAATGGGGAGAGATTTTTGGGCGGGGACAGGGAAGTGCCGCTGTTCTTGCATACTACGGCTGTCCGATTGGAGCAAAAGCATGTCCGCTATGACGAACTGTATACGGGACTCCACGAGGCGATCTGTGAGGCGATCCAGGCAGGGAGAGACTGATTGTGCAGGCGTATTTGATTGTATGCAGATTTAACGTATGTGCAGAAAAAAGTTTACAGTGTCTGTCCTGTATGATACAATGTGTGTAAGAGTTGATTATAGATTCCGTACAAAAGAACAATATAACAAACAGGGGAGAGTTTTGCATGGCAAACGGAAATACTATACAACGAAACCACAAGGATACGGTATTCCATGATCTGTTCTCGGATAAGCGCAATGCCTTATCCTTGTACAATGCCTTGAACGGCACGGATTATGAGGATACCGAGGGCCTGGAGATTGTCACGCTTTCCGATGCAATCTACATGCATGGAAAAAATGACGTATCTGTATTGTTTCAGAACCAGTTGGCATTGTGGGAGCACCAGAGCACTTTGAACTATAATATGCCATTGAGGGGACTGATCTATTATGCCCATAATATTGACGGGATATTGGAGTCAAAAGGCATAAAGCTGTATGGAAAGAAGCTGATAAAGATTCCGGCCCCGGATTATTATGTGTTCTACAATGGCAGCGAAAAAGCGCCGGACAGGCAGGAACTGAAGCTTTCGGATGCCTTTCTGGTTCCGAAAGAGGGGTATGAGTGGACCGCCCATATGCTGAATATCAATGGAGACAGGAGCAGGAATCTGTTGAAGCAGTGTCCTGCCCTGGAAGGATATGTGAAATTGGTAGAGTATGTCCGCGATTATCAGAAAGCGGGAGGCAGTCTGGCTGAGGCCATGGACAAGGCAGTTGACAGATGCATAGCGGAAGACATGTTGAAAGAGTATCTTCTGAAGAAGAAGTCGGAGGTGATGCTTATGCTGCTTACGGAATTTGATGAAGAAGTATTTGCAGAGGTAATGAGGAGAGAGGGAAGAGAAGAGGGTAGAGAACAGGGAAGAGAAGAAGGAAGAGAAGAAGGAAGAGAAGAGGGAAGAGAACAGGGAAGAGAAGAGGGAAGAGAACAGGGAGAAGATCGTGTGAACCAGCTTTATTCCAAATTGATGGAAGAAAAGAGAGCCGGCGATCTGAAGAGAGCCATACAGGATAAGGAGTTTCGGAATATACTTTATAAGAGATATAACCTTTAAAGAGAACAAGTTCGGCTTATGTTCGACCAACTGGTGGCATGGTAATTCTTATGTATGAAAGCAGTTATACGATATGAGTACACTGAAATCCGTCCCCTCTGCAGGGGGACGGATTTTACCTGTTCTCTCTTACTTCAGCAACTTCTTTTTTGCTGTTCTTTCTCGAACTTTGCATTGACAAGCCTTTATTTTTTTCATATACTAGTATTTACACGACACAATATATTGGAGTTTGGAAAAGCAAAACACTATATTTTGTATTTAGCAGGTGTCTTATGGAAATATCGGCAAGTGGAATGAGGAGAAGGGAATGGGAGCTATGAGCATGGAGCATGAACAGACAGCGAAAGAAGAAATCAATTACGGCGAGAGATATAAACCGGTCAGGGAAGTGTATGTGATCAAAAAGGACGGCAGCAAAGAAATCTTTAATGTACAGAAAGTGATCAATGCCGTTGCCCAAAGTGCCTATAGGGCTTTGGCTAAGTTCACGGAAAAGGAAGAATGTCTGATCTGCCAGTATGTGATTGAAAAGGTGGACGAGCTGGATATGGATGAAGTGCCTATTCCTGTCATGCACAATATCGTGGAGAGCGCCCTGGAGCAGGTGAAGCCCGTGGTGGCCAAAAGCTATCGGGACTATCGCAACTACAAGCAGGATTTTGTGCGGATGCTGGACGATGTATACAAGAAAAGCCAATCTATCATGTACATCGGCGACAAGGAGAATGCCAACACAGACTCCGCTCTGGTGGCCACCAAGAGGAGCCTGGTGTTCAACCAGCTGAACAAAGAGCTATACCAGAAGTTCTTCATGACCACGGAGGAGATTCAGGCCTGCCGGGACGGCTATATCTATGTCCACGACATGTCTGCCAGGCGGGATACAATGAACTGCTGCCTTTTCGATGTGCAGAATGTGTTAAACGGCGGATTTGAGATGGGAAATGTATGGTACAATGAGCCTAAGTCCCTGGATGTGGCGTTCGACGTCATAGGAGACATTGTGCTCAGCGCGGCCAGCCAGCAGTACGGAGGATTTACGGTGCCCAGCGTGGATCTGATTCTGGAGCCCTATGCGGAGAAGTCCTATCAGCGCTATATTGAAAAATATATCAGGCTTGGAATAGACACCAAGAGAGCGGAGAAAGAAGCCTACGAGGATGTGGTAAGAGAGTATGAACAGGGCTTCCAGGGATGGGAATATAAGTTCAATACAGTGGGCAGCAGCCGCGGGGATTATCCTTTCATCACCGTGACCGCAGGCACCGGCACCGGGCGTTTTGCCAGACTTGCCACCATCACCATGCTGGAGGTGCGCCGGGGCGGTCAAGGAAAGAAAGAGCACAAGAAGCCGGTACTGTTTCCAAAGATCGTGTTCCTTTACGACGAGAACCTACACGGGCCCGGCAAACCTTTGGAGGATGTGTTCGAGGTAGGGGTGCAGTGCTCTGCCAAGACCATGTACCCGGACTGGCTGAGCCTGACGGGCAGGGGCTATGTGGCCAGCATGTACAAGCAGTACGGGCGCATTGTGTCCCCCATGGGCTGCCGCGCTTTTCTGTCTCCCTGGTATGAGAGAGGGGGAATGCATCCGGCGGACGATGCGGACAAACCGGTATTTGTGGGGCGGTTCAATATCGGGGCCGTATCCCTGCACCTGCCCATGATTCTGGCCAAGTCCAGAAAAGAGAGCCGGGAATTCTATGAGGTGCTGGACTATTACCTGAACCTGATCAGGCAGCTGCATATCCGCACCTATGCCTATCTGGGCGAGATGCGTGCCTCCACGAATCCTCTGGCCTACTGCGAGGGAGGCTTCCTGGGCGGACATCTGAAACTCTCGGACAAGATAAAGCCGCTGCTGAAATCCGCCACCGCCAGCTTCGGCATCACAGCCCTGAATGAGCTCCAGGAGCTGTACAACGGAAAATCCCTGGTGGAGGACGGGGAATTCGCCGTGGAGGTGCTGGAGTATATCAATAAACGTATCAATGAGTTCAAGGAGGCGGACGGCAATCTGTACGCCATATACGGCACGCCTGCGGAGAATCTGTGTGGCCTGCAGGTGAAGCAGTTCCGCAATAAATACGGTATCGTAGAGGGAGTCTCTGACAGGGAATATGTGAGCAACAGCTTTCACTGTCATGTGACGGAGGATATCACGCCCATCCGAAAGCAGGATCTGGAGAACCGGTTCTGGGATCTGAGCAACGGCGGCAAGATTCAGTATGTGAAATATCCTATAGATTATAACATCGAGGCCATAAGAACGCTGATTCGCCGGGCCATGGAGTTGGGCTTTTATGAGGGGGTAAATCTGTCCCTGGCCTACTGCGACGACTGCGGGCATCAGGAGCTGGAGATGGATGTCTGCCCCAAGTGCGGCAGCCATAATCTGACTAAAATAGACCGTATGAACGGCTATCTGTCCTATTCCCGGGTACATGGAGACACCAGGCTCAATGATGCAAAGATGGCGGAAATCGCAGAGCGCAAGAGCATGTAGAAATGTCTTGGTGTCTGCACAGCCGGGGCATGTAGAAATGTTTTGGGATCTGTGCGGCCGGGACAGGGACGGGAATCCCAGGGAGCGGAAAGCCGCCGCATGGAGCCGGACAGCGCGTCCGGAGAATGCCCCGTGGGGCCGAAGAGTTATTACATGGGTAGGAGACAAGCATATGAGATATCACAATATTACGTCCGATGATATGTTAAACGGCGACGGACTGCGGGTGGTACTTTGGCTGGCCGGCTGCAGCCACTGCTGCAAGGGCTGCCATAATCCCCTCACATGGGATCCGGACGGAGGGCTGCTCTTTGACGAGGCGGCCAGGCAGGAGATTTTTGAGCAGCTGGACAAGAGCTATATTTCTGGGATCACCTTTTCCGGGGGAGACCCGCTGCACACTGCCAACAGGATGGACGTGAGGTGCCTGATGGCTGAAATCAAGGAGCGGTATCCGGATAAGACCATATGGCTTTATACCGGGGACAGCTGGGAGGACATTGTACATTATCCGATATTGAAGTACATAGATGTGCTGGTGGATGGGGAGTTCCATGTGGAGGAAAAGGATGTGAAGCTTATGTGGAAAGGCAGCGCCAATCAGCGAGTGATCGACGTACAGAGAACCCTGGCCCAGGAGAACCCTGCCGTGCCCATCTTGCATTGCGGAAATTATGCGCAGAAATATATGATAGCTGAGAAGCCGGGAGATGTCTGCGGATGCTGTGACTGAATGCCGAGATCAGTGCGCAGACGGCTCAAAAGAAATCCTGTCATACCAAGTGGGAGACAGGATCGTCGTTTGTTCCGGAGGCGTTCCCGGCCCCACCTCTGGGGCGTCTGCGATTGGGCCAGATGCAGGGACAGGATCGCCAGATAGGGACAAGAGCTGGCTGGCAGACAGAGACAAGGGCTGTCAGGGCATGGGCATGAGATGGATCCTGGACAAAGATGGAAAATATGGACCATCAGGAACATGGTCAAAAACATGGGGAGGCATGGATGAAAAGAGTAGCACAGTTTTTTAAGGTGAGCTTCGAGAATTTTGCGGAGGCTGTAAAAGGCGACTTTCCGGAATTCTCGGAGGCTGATATCGCGGAAATCTATGAGGGAATCAAGCTTCCCATGCGGGCTACCAGGGGAAGCGCAGGATATGATTTCTATGCGCCGTTTACCTTTACCCTGGGGCCGGGTAAGACCATCAAGCTTCCCACGGGAATCCGTGCAAGGATAGACGAGGACTGGGTATTGAAGCTTTACCCCAGAAGCGGGTTGGGTTTCAAATACCGCCTGCAGATGAACAATACGGTGGGAATCATCGACAGCGATTATTTTAACTCCGACAATGAGGGCCATATCTTCATCAAAATGACCAATGACACCAACGAGGACAGAACCGTGGAGGTAACCAGGGGAACCGGTTTCGCCCAGGGGATTTTCATAGAGTACGGAATCACCGTGGACGATAAAGCGGACGGCGTTCGCAACGGCGGGCTGGGGAGTACGACTAGGTGACACATCCGTGCTCATGCAGACGGGAGTTATGGGATAGGAGACTATGATACACAAAACAGTATAAGGACAGACATTGGCTGTTATCTGCCGAAAGGCTGCGCATGCAGACCAAAATGCGGTGGAAGAACTGCGGAGATGACCGGGCTGGAGAAACGCTGCGGAAGCTGACGCACGCATACAATTGTACGGCACATCCCCAAGCGGGAACCTATGTTCCGGAGCTGCTGCACCATTGATTACCCAATCAGTGATGCGGCAGCTTTTTTGGTGCAAACGGGGAACAGACATCTGCCAAAACAGCCGTTTTATACATAAAATAGGCATAATTGTATATTAGTCTGACAGAATATCCGGGTTATACTTTTGATATCCGGCCCGGGCGCGCCTGACAGAAATCGCAGGATGTAAAACCTTAGAACGGAACTTATCAAGTATTGGAACGGGCCGATCAAGTGTGTCATGTCAACACAGAAAGGAGGACACCCAATGTTAGAGACAAAATTGCTCTCTTCCCTGGCAAAAGTGTTTCCGGAGGAAATATGCGGGGAATCTCCCATGCAGGCATCTGCCATGTGCAATGAACCGCTTTCTTTCCAGATCGCGTACAGAAGCGGCTGTACAGACAGAAAGGAGCTGCCGCTTTACCTGAAGATAGAAACCGACCTGAATCCGGATTGTGTGATCTGCTATAAGGAGGGCTATGTGCCTGTGATACATGCGGCCACTTTGGACCCGGACGATTATTATGACCGCACCGTCCCCGGGCTCTATCCGGATCCGCTGTTTCGCAGGAATGATAGCGCTAAGCATGCACCGAAGATCATGGCAGCGGTGGACGGGGAGGAGAGGTAGCTGTTCGGCTGGGACACGGACTCCATGAGCCCTGCATACGGTGAATTTCTGAGGGCATATCTCGGTAGCTTTCGGAAATTCCTGGAAGAAAATCATATCAATAAGGAGGCTGTTTTCTTCCATCTTTCCGATGAGCCCATGGAAGACTGTCTGGAATACTATGCCAACGCTCTGTCTGTAGTCAAACCGCTGATCCGGGACTTTCGCAGCGGCGACGCTCTGGTCCATTACGCATTCTATGAAAAGGGATACGTGGAGACGCCGATTGTGGTTCACGCTTCGGAGGAGATGGGGCAATTTATAGAGAACTGCGGCTGTTTCTGGGTCTATTACACCGGAGGCCAGGCATCGAATGGATACGCCAACAGGCTGATCGCAACCACCTCCGCCAGGAACCGGATTCTGGGGATTCAGATGTACGCGGCAGGCGCTAAAGGATTTCTCCATTGGGGATAAGATGGCACATGTCCGCGTAAAAGCGGATGCTGTTGTTCTCCTGGTAATTCTGCCGGATGTATTTGCAGATGGAGTCCATGCTCTTTTCCACGCTTAAGGGAACTCCCTTTTTGGTGAATTTGGACAGTCTTGCGGCCACGGACAGAAACTGCAGCAGAAGACCGGCGCATACGTCTTCATAATACTTTTTGGTGGAACTATCTGTCCAGCACTACGGAAATGAAGTACACCGTGCGCTCCGGTGAAAGGGGCTCGGCGGGAAAGGAGTTTTTTATTTCCATTATAAAAAATTCCTGATTGGGCATGTTAACGGTAAAAAGCCGGAATCAGTATGGCCCAAAAAGGAGTTTATCATAAAATGGAAGAAAAAGACAAGGAACAAAACAAAATCTTAACGGATTCTCTGCAGGAGAATATGACATACCTGAATCAGGCATTGGATGTGGAAAAGAATTTCGATATCATATACCGTGTGGTACACATCGGCGGAAAAGAGGCCTGTATGTACCTGATAGACGGCTTCTGCAAGGATGATCTGGATCAGAAGCTACTGCAGTACTTTATGGATCTGACTCCGGACAAGATGCCCGAGGACATGCATGAAATGTCGAAGCAGTTCACGCCGTATGTGGAGGTGGACATTGAGGGCAAGTGGGATGCATTGACTACGTCACTGCTTTCAGGAGTGTTCGTACTGCTGATAGACGGATACGACAAGGCCCTCCTGATCGATTCCAGGACCTATCCCTCCAGAGGCGTGACGGAACCTGAAAAGGACAAGAGTCTCCGGGGCTCCAAGGACGGCTTCGTGGAGACGCTTGTATCGAATACCGCTTTGATCCGCCGCAGAATCCGCAGCACGGATCTGCACATCGAAATGATGAACGCCGGAGAAACTTCCCGGACAGACATTGCCCTGTGCTATATGAAAGGCAGGGTGGATGACGTCTTCCTGGATGAGATCCGGCGGAAAATAAGCGATATCAAGGTGGATTCCCTGACGATGAACCAGGAGTCCCTGGCGGAATGCCTGTACCAGAGGAAGTGGTACAATCCCTTTCCGAAATTCAAATACACGGAGCGGCCGGACGCGGCGGCGGCCCAGGTACTGGAGGGGAATATCGTCATATTCGTGGACAATTCCCCCTCGGCCATGATACTGCCTACCACCATATTTGACGTCATAGAGGAGGCGGACGATTACTATTTCCCGCCGGTGACAGGCACTTATCTGCGGATGACCAGGTTCCTGATCTCCCTGCTCACCTATCTGGTGACGCCCACCTTTCTGCTGATGATGAACAATCCCGGGTGGATTCCGGAGAGCTTTTCTTTCATCATGCTGCAGGAGGAGCCAAACCTCCCTTTGATATGGCAGTTTCTGGTGCTGGAGCTGGCCATAGACGGCCTGAAGCTGGCAGCCATCAATACGCCCAACATGCTGAGCACTCCCCTGAGCGTCATGGCGGCTTTGGTCCTCGGAGAGTTCTCGGTGAACAGCGGTTGGTTTTCAAGCGAGGTCATGCTGTATATGGCTTTTGTGGCCATTGCCAACTATACCCAGTCCAATTATGAGCTGGGCTACGCGCTGAAATTCCTGCGTATCATCACGTTGCTGCTGACCCAGTGGTTTGGTCTGTGGGGGTATCTGGGCGGCATTCTATTGTCCCTGTTTGCCATGGGCTGCAACCGGACGGTCTCCCACAGGAGCTATCTCTACCCGCTGATTCCCTTTGACTGGAAAGCCCTGAAAAGCAAGCTCTTCCGGACACGTCTGCCGGGAGCCCTGAATGAGGACGCCGGACAGCACTAAAGTCCGGCAAGTCCGTCAGGTGTTTTCGTGCGCATTTTGCACGAAAGTACCGATACTGCAACGAAAAAGCAGGTAATAACAACAATTGTAATTGTCTTAAAGCACAAGATATGATAAAATAGACGAAAACGTGCACTTTCCATATCGGTATGAACCGTTAATGTACCAGATTGCGGCTTGCGGCTGAAAAGCCTGCACTATATAATGATGACAGGGCTGCAGAGCAGCCCTGAGGAATACGATTCCGGAAAGGAGAGTAAAGTATGATGAAAGGTGTGTTGGGTATTGCGGTTCTCGGCGCCGCTTCCGGTGGATTTCCATTTTTTGCGCTAATCCTGGGCGGGGCTATGGTGCTATTGCTGCTGATCTTCCTGACGGGGTATGTGAAGGCGCCCCCGGATACGGCAATGATCATTTCAGGGCTTCGAAAAAATCCTAAAGTACTCATCGGAAAGGCGGGTATCAAGATTCCTTTTCTGGAGAGAAAGGATGAATTGAACTTACAGCTGATTCCCATTGATGTGAAGACCTCCAATGCCGTCCCCACGGCAGACTACATAAACATCAATGTAGACGCCACGGTGAATGTAAAAATCAGCGACAATGAAGAGCGTCTGAAGCTGGCGGCACAGAATTTCCTGAATAAAAACGCGGAATATATCGGACATGTGGCCAGGGAAGTGCTGGAGGGCAATGTGCGTGAGATCGTGGGCAAAATGGCTCTGGAGGAGATGGTTTCCGATAGACAGAAGTTCGCCACGCTGGTAAAGGAAAACGCGGAGCCGGACCTGGCGGCCATGGGACTTGACATTATCAGCTTCAACGTTCAGAATTTTGTGGACGGCAACGGAGTCATTGAGAATCTGGGCGTGGACAATATCGTCAAGATCCAGAAGAATGCGGCCATCTCCCGGGCGGAGAGCGAGAAAGAGATTGCCAAAGCACAGGCCAATGCCAAGCGGGAGTCCAACGAGGCGGAGGTAAATGCCGCCACGGAGATCGCAAAGAAGCAGAACGACCTGGCCATACGGAAAGCGGAGCTGAAGCGGGAAGCCGATATCAAGCAGGCCGAGGCGGATGCCGCATACCGCATTCAGGAGGAGGAACAGCGCAAAACCGTCGAGATTACCACGGCCAATGCCAACATCGCCAAGCAGGAGAAAGAGATTCAGCTCAAGCAGCGGGAAGCCGAGGTAATGGAACAGGCTCTGGATGCCCAGGTCAAGAAAAAAGCGGAGGCAGAAAGATTCGCGAAACAGCAGCAGGCGGACGCCGGTCTGTATGAACGTCAGCGGGAAGCCGAAGCCAAGAAGTTCGAGACCGAAAAGGAAGCCGAGGCCATGAAAGCCCAGGCGGAGGCAAAACGCTATACCATGGAGCAGGAAGCCGACGGTATCCGCACCAAGGGTCTGGCCGAGGCGGAGGCAATTCGGGCAAAGGCCGTGGCGGAAGCGGAGGGTATTGAGAAAAAGGCGGAGGCCATGGCAAAGATGGGAGAGGCTGCCGTACTGGAAATGTACTTTAAGGCATTGCCCGAGGTAGTCAGAAACGCCGCGGAGCCTCTTGCAAGCGTTGACAGAATTACCATGTACGGCGACGGCAATTCCACCAAGCTCATGAAAGATATCATGGGAACTGTGGTACAGGTGACTGACGGTCTGAAAGAATCCACAGGGGTGGATTTACAGGCGGTGCTGTCCGGATTTCTGGCGGGAAAAGCCGCGCTGGCAAAAGGAACAAAATCGGAGAAAGAACCGCCCCAGTAAGGGCGGTTCTTCCCCTTTCTCATTTTGGGTATCCGGCTCAGGAAAAACTCGCGCAGCTACTCGTGAACGGTATCCGGCCCGAGACTGCGGCAGATGACACCGAGTGACAGGATTTGACAGGGGACGGATTTTGTGGTAAAGTCAAACAAATTGATTAATCAGAGAAAGGCAAGGTTATCATATGTTCAAAATCATCACAGACAGCACGGCGGATCTGCCGGGGGAATATCTGAAAGAGCACAATGTGGGCTGCCTGCCTATCAGTTATATATTGGACGGAGTTACCTACGGCAGGGAAAAGCAATTGGACTGGAAGCAGTTCTATGCCATGATGCGGCAGGAGGGTAAGATGCCCACCACATCCCAGATAAACCCCTCTGAGGCCAGAGAACAGCTGGAGGAATACATCGATGACTGCCCGGAGAGAGAGTTTCTTTACCTGGCCTTTTCCTCGGGCTTAAGCGGTACCTGCAGCAATATCCGCATGGCCGCCGCAGAGCTGGCACAAGAGCGCCCGGACGTAAAAATCATGGTGGTGGACAGTCTGAGCGCCTCATTGGGCGAGGGGCTGTTTGTGCACAAGGCCGTGAGAATGCGGGATGCCGGGAAATCCATGGAGGAGACGGCGCAGTGGCTGACAGAGCATGCGCTGAATTTCACTCATGTATTTACGGTGGACGATTTGTTCCATCTTTATCGGGGCGGACGGGTCAGCAAGACAGCCGCAGTGCTGGGAACTATGATTTCCATTAAACCAAAGCTCCATGTAGATGACGAGGGCCATCTGATTCTCATCGGTAAGGTGAGAGGCCGTAAGAAGTCCCTGAGCGCCCTGGTGGACTACATGGGAGAGAAGATGGGATCGTGGACCGAGGAGAACAAAGAGGACTATGTGTTCATCAGCCATGGGGATGCGCTGGAGGATGCGGAATATGTCAGGGATCTGATTCGGGAGAGATTCGGCATCCAAAATTTCCTGATCAGCCATATCGGCCCTACCATCGGAGCCCATTCCGGTCCCGGAACCATAGCGCTTTTCTTTATGGGGGAATCCAGATAAAAAGGAAACGGTTTCGGAAAAGCTTTCTTTCTCACAGTTTCCGGCTTTCTTCATATCATAATATCAAGCAAAATAAAAGCTATGAAAGGACTCAAAATGCACGAAAAATGCAAAGACAAGAATTTTGAGGAGTTTCCGGTTGCAATGGCCTATGTGCCCTGGCAGAATTTCGAGCGCTTGTATGATGATTTGGAGAAAGCGTATTGCGCGGGAACCGTATTTCCTGAGCTGGATAAGCCTTTCACAGGAAGGAGATGCGTATAATGGGAGACAAGGAGCAGCTTTTGAGAGACATTGGAATCGCAGATTTTGTCCTGACGGAACTGGTTCTGTACCTGGACACCCATCCCCATGACGTGAAAGCCATGGAGTACTTCAATCATTACAATCGGATCAAACTCCAGATGGAGAGAGAATTCTCTCAGAAATACTATCCGCTGAACACCAGATATGCCGAGAGCAGCAAGGAATGGAGATGGGGGGCAGCGCCCCTGCCCTGGGAAGGAGCGTGTGTGTAAATGTGGAGTTATGAGAAGAGACTGGAATTCCCCGTGAACATCAAGGAGCCCAATGCCATGCTGGCCCAGGCTATTATCTCCCAGTACGGCGGACCGGACGGTGAGATGGGAGCCAGCATGCGCTACCTGTCCCAGCGCTACTCCATCCCCTACAAAGAGGTGGCGGGACTGCTTACGGATATCGGTACCGAGGAGCTGGCCCATCTGGAGATGGTTGCCTCTATCGTTCATCAATTGACGAGAAATCTTTCCATGGAGGAGATTGAGAAGAGCGGCTTTGCGAATTACTATGTGGATCATACCATCGGCGTATGGCCTCAGGCGGCGGGCGGAGTACCATTTAATGCCTGTGAATTTCAGGTAAAGGGCGACCCGATAACTGACCTGATGGAGGATATGGCGGCAGAGCAAAAGGCCCGCGCCACCTACGACAACATTCTGCGGCTGGTAAAAGACCCTGATGTCTGCGAACCCATCAAGTTCCTGCGTATGCGGGAGGTGGTTCATTTCCAGAGATTTGGCGAAGCCCTGCGCATGGTACAGGATAGGCTTGACAGCAGGAACTTCTATGCGTTCAACCCGGCTTTCGACAAATGTGAGGACTGCAATGACAAGCCGGACTGCGGCTGCAAGAATTAAACCGGATCTGAGGGATATTGCGAAAACGGAGACGACAGGGCATGACAGCCCTGTCGTTTTTATCCGGATTCGGAAAGCGGTATCCGGCCGGTCAAAAGGCTTTTTACGGTGTCTATGGAAAAGACCGTAGAGATCATTACACGCCCATAGACTACCGCAGACGAAAGGTTATATATCTGGTCATGGATTCTGCACTCCTTTGCCCGTCTTGGCCGCTTTCCGCAGAAGAGGAACTTCCCTTTTGTTTGCAAGCAGAGAAATGTCGCCGTATTTCTCCACGATCATGTGTGCGGTGTAGAGAAAGGGCACAATGGTGCCCAAGGCGTTGACGATATACACTTTGGTATCTCCGCTTTCTGTCTCCAGCTCCAGTTCACTGACCAGCTGAAGCTTGCTGAATTCTGCGAGAAGCGTCTGGGTTTCCTCCAGGCCGATTCCCAGGCGTTTTGCGACGACATCTGACGTGCAGTGCTTGATAGGTCTTTGATGCAAGAGCTTCAGCAATTCAAGGGCATTGGGCTTAGAAAGCGTCGAGAACAGCCCGCGGTATGCCTCGTCTGAGGCAAAGAGTGATTCGTATCCATCCTCAGGCTCCGGAAACAGAGAGATACAGGACAGCTTTTCCGAATCAATGCCCAAGAGAATGCCCTGATCCGTTCCGTAGTAGACGTTGTAATTGTATGAAATGCTTTCGGAAATCGCATTCAGCTCCAGGTTTTCCTTTTTTACTGCCGCCCACATAAGGTGACAGAGCTCTTTCAGCCGCTTTGCCTCCGGCAGGGATGCGATATAGTGGGGCAGGACCTCCTGTATATTATCCAGTGTGATGTCTTCCCGTCCGAACAAAACATTGATACTTACGCCCAGCCTGTCCGCGATAGAGGGAATGAGAGAGATATCCGGCGTACCTCCGGTCTCCCATTGGGAGACCGCCGAACTGCTGACGCCCAGCGCCTCCCCCAGTTCCTTTTGGGTGAGCTGCGCTTCTTTTCTATATTTCTGGATCTGTTCTCCGATAATCGAATAGTTCATAGAGCACCTCCCTTAAGCTTAATTGGTATTATATATCAAGAATTACTTGAATTCAATAGGCATATTGTCGCATAAATATAAGCAATACTTAATATTATTTTTTGATCTAACAGGAGGATCCGGTTCCGGTATGCGGATCAGGTAGAGAAACACAGGCCTGCTGTCTCTTGATTGTCATGCAAAATGCGCACGAAAACACTTCGCGGAACTATCCTTGAACAGTAACACAGGACTTTCACTTAACTTTCTGTGAATATGCGCCGCTTGAAATCAAGTGCCGCTTGATGTAAAATAAAAACCAGACAGTCGAAGCGATTGCTTTGAACGCAGGTGCCAACATCTTTCAATAGCCGTTCAGTCTGCGCAGGCGCATGACGACTTTAAATAAGGCCGGCAAAAAAGTCAATAGCAAAACCAAAACAGTCTCAAAACGGCCATGCCCGGGAGAATTTTCAGATGTGTACTGTGCAGCTGAAAATTGCTCCCCCGCGGGGGCTTGGGAGTGAAGAGACGGAACTGGAATAGGAGGATTATTCATGCGGCTTTGTATCAGAAATCTGTACAAACATTTTGACAAAAAGACCGTCCTGGACTACGCTGTCTTTGCGTTTCAGGAAGGCTCCATTTACAGCGTCCTGGGAAGAAACGGGGCGGGGAAGACCACACTGTTTCGCTGTATCAGCGGAGATCTGTTTTTTGAGGGTGGGGAAGTGGTTTTAGAGGACAACGGTATTCCCCGTCCTCTGACTTTTGAGGACGTGGGCATTGTCTCGGCTTCGCCTGTACTGCCGGACTTTCTTACAGGCTACGAATTTATCCACTTTTTCGTGAAGCTGAACTGGGAAAGGGAGCTGGCGGCAACCATTGATTCCTATTTTGAGCTGGTGCGAATTGACGAGGAGGATCGCCATAAGCTGATTAAGAACTATTCCTATGGGATGAAGAATAAACTGCAGCTTATGTGCTGCCTGATCCGCAGCCCGAAAGTGATTCTGCTGGATGAGCCGCTGTCATCCTTTGATATCATTGTCTCCCACGATATCAAGAAACTGCTGCTGAGCATGAAAGAGGGACACATAATCATCATGGCAACCCATATCATGCAGCTGGCCCAGGATATGAGCGACGAGATCGTGCTCCTGCGGGAGGGTGTGCTGGAGGCGGCAAAAGAGTCCGGCCTGCGGGACAAGGAATTTGAGGATTATATCATTCAAGCCCTGCAGGAGAAACCGGGGAAAGAGGCGGAAAATTCTCAGGAGAAAGGGGGAAAGAGCGCGAAAGAAAAGCGGCGCGACAGTTCTCCGGAGGGGAGGCGGCGAGAGTGAATGGGAAGAAAGACATGCAGACAGCCGAACGGTTTTCCGGCCGTTTTTGGGCCTATGGAGAGATCTATCTGGTCATTCAGATCAACGCGTTTCTGTATTATCTGAGCAGGCTGCCTGTGCTGGGAAAAATAGTACATACCTCCTGGTACAGTCGATACCGGCTCAAAAAGATATGGAGTTTATTCAGTCTGGCCTTTGGCTTTGTAAAGTCGGCTCTGGCCAATAACATCGGTACTTTCGTTTTGCTCTATGTGGTTCCGCATCTGTTTCTGGCAGAGGAGCAGGTGGGGACAGGGGTCTTCCTCGTGCTCTTTATCCTGGTAAAATGCCTGGCCGGAGCAATAATAGAGTGCGGGCTGTTCAAATCCTCTGCGGAAGATTACACATTTTTAACACATTTTATGGTGGATCCCGTTTCATACTATCGCTACAAGGCGGCAAAGAACGCGTTCTTCCACTGTTTCATGCTCTTTCCGGTACTGTATTTCCTGTTCTGCGATTGGGGGATGGTGGGTGCGCTGGTGCTGTTTAAGCTTTTGTGCATGCTGGGCGGCAATGTGGTATACTTAAGCTTCTATAAGAGATACGGTCATCTTCCGGAGAAAAGAATCCGCCGCATCATAGCATACTCGTTGATTTTGCTTGCCTATGTGGGAGTTTATCTCGGATTGTATGGAAGCATTGCAATTTCTCCTGTCTGGCAGTTTGCCGCCGGGGCGGTGTGCGGGATTCTGGCCGCAGCCTGCTGGGGCTACCATATGAGGTATTCCGACTACAAGAAGATCGCGGTAAAATTTGCCAGCCAGAGCGCCATAACCTTTCGGATTACGGTGAAAAGCAGTACCGCAGGGGAAGAGGAGAACGGGCTGCTGGAGTCGGGCTGGGAGGAAAACAGGGAATTTTTCAGGGCCCATGAAAAGGAAACTCCGGAGAGATACTTAGAGCAGGCGTTTACCAGGCGGTTTGGCAGGGCTATCCGCAAAGTGAGGCGGGACAGGATTCTGTCCATGTTTTTCATCGGCGCCGTTATGGGACTCGGCATCCGCGCGGGATGGCTGCCTGTGACTTCGGACACCGTGCTGGATTATACACCGGTGCTGATTTCCTTTGCCACGTCCATGGCCTTTGGCGACAGACTGATGCAGATGTATTTCCGTAACATTGATCTCCACATGCTGTACCACCATATGGCATCCCCGGCATTTATCCGCAGGAGTATGCTGCAAAGGTATCTGTATCTGCTGAAAGGGGATCTGGTTTCCTCCGCTGTCATTGTACTGCATATTTTGTTTCTGCTGTTTCTGTCCGGTCTGAGCCTCCCTGTGAGCACGGTGGTAAAGCTGGCGGCGGTATGTATCATATTCCTGGTTTTCTGGGAGACATATGAATGCATTGTGTACTACCTCATACAGCCCTACTCCGTGGACATGACGGCAAAAAGTCCGGTTTTCAAAGTTCTGGGGTATCTGGAGGGAATCTTTCAGCTGCTGATTTTGTTCGTGCGCAGAGATCTGACGGCTGCCCTGCCCTGGATGTGTGCCGTCGGGGTCTGTGCTGTGGCGGCCTTTTTCGTCAGCAGGAGATTTGCCTCGCGGACATTCCGGCTAAGGTGACGGCTCCATGGGTTCCGGCAAATGAATCTGCCCGCTCAAGGCCCGCAGGGGCGTGGACTTTATTTTACGCATTTTTGGATTGACGAACCGGTCTATATTTGATACAATGGAACAAATGTTTGGAAGTAGAAGTCGTTCCGGCTATACTTGGGGGAAGCAATGGGCAAATACGACAGGGACTATGAGGCGTTTCAGCTGTTCGAGCAGATTCAGGAGCAGACAGGGCAGGGTCAATCATCTGACGAGGCGGATGTGTCTGATGCGGAAGATAGCCATTCCGCACAGAAGCTGCCGGAGGCTCTGCCCCGTTCAGGTCAGAGCCGGCCGTTGCCGCCGGACCGTGGGCCTGCCGCTGGGGAGGATACTCCCTATTACGAGATCGAATACGATTCCTGCCCTATGCCGGGTGTCGGAAAGTTTGTATTAAAGTCCGCGGAAATCCGGATGCCGCCCAGAGAGCCGGACCCCCTGCGGGAGAGATTTAACCAGATGCGGGATATCGCAAGGGAGAGCCGCTGTCTGACTTTCAGCAATTCAAAATTCTACGATAAACGGATTCAGCAGGAGAACGCAAGGCTCCTGTACAGACAGGGTATGTTCATGAAAGATTTCGAGGACAACTGTGAAAGGAAGCTGCCCTATTCGGCCTATTTTCCCACTTATCAGATGATGGGGTATGGGCAGCTGCGCACCTATTTCACCTGGCGAACAAAGGTGCGGCAGGGAGAGATCCTCCAGACCTCTCTGTCTTACGCATTTCTGTATCTCTATGAACTGCTGAACAACATCGGCGTGGAGAGTCCCGAAGAGGGAATGGAAAAACTGATGCTTTTTTGGGATGCTTACCGGGTCTATGATGAAGCCATGGACAAATATGTGCCCAAATGGCTGAAAGATTACCATATCTATTATGAGCTTCCCTGGTCTTTTCACGATTTTGTCCAACGGAACAATCTGGGTGCATACTATCCGAAGTTATCGGACTCGCAAGATGATTTTGATCTGTATTGCGTAATTTCCAAATACGACATTCGTAAATCCCGCTTTTATACAGCGGATAGAGAAGATTTGATAAAGGACTGCTTTCGGTTCACCATGGACAGGCTCGGTCAGGTTTTTGCGGGAAGCCATGTGGATCTGGAGGAGTATATTTTTCATCCCACAAGAAATATGTCCCTTTGGACGCCCTTTCAGGGAGCACTGTTCTATCCCGCACTGCGCCAGCCGGACAGGAGGGTAGTCCTCTCGGAAAAGGAAATCTATCTGTGCAGCGACAATCACTGGACATTCAGCACCACGATCACCACGGAAACCGGGAAGCAGCTGATCGGGTATACAATGAAGCAGATGGAGTCGGTTCTGCGGCGGCTGACGAAGTACAGCCACAAACTTTCCGCCAATATAGGCAGTCTCAGTCCCGTGATGGCTGCGGAGCTGCAAAAGGACGGAATCTCTCTGGAGACCGTGGTCACACAGGCAGCGGAAGCCTTTTACAGGGAGGCCACCAGGACGGTGGTGAAAGTGGACGGCGCCATGCTTGAGAAGATTCGCCGGGAGGCTCTGGCAACCCAGGAGAGACTGATCGTACAGGAGGAGAATTTGCCGCTTTCCGAGGTCGGGGCGAAAGAGAGGATGCCTGACCCGGAAAAGCAGGCTGATAAAGGTTTGCCCGAGAAGTCTGCAGGGCAGAATGGGCTACAGGCAGTTACGCCGGGAAACGGAACCGCCTTACAGATGCCTCCGCAGTCCATAGGGAAAGGGGCGTATGCCGTTTTACAGGAAGAATCTGATAAAACCGGCTTGCATACAAACTCTCAGGTAAGTTCGGATGACTTGCGCACAAGTCTGCAGACCATTCAGATGTCGGTTCCGCAGACAACAGAACCTGACGGGCATATTGGTCCCCTGGTTCTGGAACATGCTGACGAGTGGGCTGACCTGTGGGAGAACTTGACGGAAATCCAGCAGGGCGCCCTGGCGCTTGCGATAAGCGGAGGCGCGGATATCAAGAAATTTGCGGATGCCCACAGCGTCATGCTGGAAGTCCTCATGGACGGTATCAATGAAAAAAGCATGGACTTCGTGGGCGACAGTATCCTGGGCGATGACTTTGAAATTTATGAGGATTATAGAGAGCAGGTAAAAGGAATGGTGGAATCCCTATGACGAAACAGGTACCTACAAGAATTGCCAATATATTGATCAATGCCCTGAAAGGCGGCGTGGTGCCCAGGGCAGGGTTGGAATACATTACGGTGGGACGCACCCAGGAAATCCAGGCGATCCTGCATGATATTGAAATGATAGAGGAGGGAGGTGCGTCTTTCCGTTTCATTGTGGGAAAATACGGCAGCGGCAAAAGCTTTCTGCTCCAGACCATCCGCAATTACGCCACGGCCAAAGGCTTTGCGGTGGTGGACGCGGATCTCTCCCCGGAGCGCCGGTTTGCCGGAACGAAAGGGCAGGGGCTGGCTACTTATAAAGAGCTCATTAAAAACCTTTCCACAAAATCAAAGCCTGACGGCGGCGCGCTGCCGCTGATCCTGGAGAAGTGGATCTCAGGCATCCAGGCTTCTGTCAGGATGCGGCTTCTTTCAGGGGAACTGTCAGGGGAAAACAAAGAGATACCAGAAAGTCATCCTGAAGAAGCATCTATGAGCGAAATGGACAGAAGCCGGGACCAATCCTTGGCGGAAGCCTCAAAAGATATGGCGGCAGACCCACAGCTTTCACAGACAGGAGCGGGCCCACAGGAGAATGCCGGCGAGGAGGCATTTGACAGGGAAGTGGAGCGGGAGATTTATGCGGTGGCGGGTTCCCTGGAGGGAATGGTGAACGGCTTTGAATTCGCAAAAGCTGTGGTCCTTTACTGGAAAGCCTATCGAAATGATGATACCGCCCTGAAGTCCAATGTGCTGCGATGGTTTCGCGGGGAATATCCTACCCGGAGAGAGGCCAAAGAGGACTTGGGCATCAATTTCATTGTCACAGACGAAACCTGGTATGATTTCCTGAAAATTTTTGCCGCTTTTTTGGTAGGCGCAGGTTACAAGGGAATGCTGGTGATCATTGACGAACTGGTGAATATCTTTAAGATTCCCAATTCCATCACCAGGGCCAACAATTACGAAAAGATTCTCACCATGTACAATGATGTGCTTCAGGGAAAGGCTCAGCATATCGGCTTCCTCATGGGCGGCACGCCCCAGTGCATTGAGGATAAGTATAAGGGGGTATTCAGCTACGAGGCGCTTCGCTCCAGACTGGCGGAGGGGCATTTCGCCACAGCGGACGTAAAGGATTTGTCGGCGCCCATTATCCGGCTCCAGATGCTGAATCAGGAGGAGATGTACATTCTCATTGAGAAGCTTCAGAATATCCACGCCGGATTATATAAATATACCCCGGCATTGACCCAGGAGGATTTGATCTATTTCCTGACAGTGGAATACAACAGAGTGGGCGCCGAGACCCATATCACCCCCCGGGAGATCATCCGCGATTTTATAGAGCTGATCAATATCTTATATCAGAATCCCCAGAAGACCGTAGCTGAGATTCTGGGGGACAACAGCTTTGAGATGGCAAAGGGTGGAATTTCCGAAGAAGAGATTCACGACGAGTTTCGGGAATTTGAAATCTAGGACAGGTCTGGCATAAGGGATGTACAGGTGCTGATATGCAGAAGCCAAAGGAGAAATGTGAGACCACACCGGAAAAGATACTGACGGCTGTCAAGACACAGCTAAAAGGATTGACATTAGGGATTGGCACAGGGACTGCATTGGCATTTAGGGGAGGCAGGGAATGAACGTTTTCAACAGGCTTGCGCCTTTTATACAGGATTTTATCTATGAGAATAAGTGGGAGGAGCTGCGGGGTAATCAGGTGGCAGCCTGTGAGGTGGTCTTTGACAGCGACGACAATCTGCTCCTGTCCTCCGGCACGGCTTCCGGCAAGACGGAAGCCGCTTTTCTTCCCGTGCTGACACAGCTGTATGAGCGGCCGGCCCGCTCTGTGGGCGTTATGTACATCTCTCCGCTGAAAGCCCTGATTAACGACCAGTTTAAGCGGCTGGAACAGATGCTTTTGGACTCCAATATTCCGGTCACCAAATGGCACGGAGACGCCTCCGTGGACAAAAAGGACCGGCTGATCAAGCATCCGGAGGGAATCCTGCAGATAACGCCGGAATCTCTGGAGAGCCTGATAACCAACAAGCGCGGAGCCTGTTTGTCTATGTTCTCGGATCTGCGATTTGTCATCATCGATGAGGTCCATTATTTCATGCGGGATGAAAGGGGCCTGCAGCTTCTGTGCGTCCTGGAGCGGCTGAAAGCCCTCACGAAAGTCAACCCCCGCAGAATCGGTCTTTCCGCCACATTAGGAGACGTTTCCCTGGCAAAGAACTGGCTGAATACCGGTACCGGCAGGGAGTGCGCCGCGCCCCTGGTGAACGAGGGGAAAAAGAGGGTGCGCCTGCATATCGAGCGCTTTGTCAACTATGCCGACAAACGTGACTTCGTGGAGCGGGACGGCAGCCTGAATGTGGTGGATGTGGACACCGGCGGGGACATCGGAGACAGGGAACACTATGAATATCTGTTCCGCCAGACTCTGGACAAGAAGACTATTATTTTTGCCAATAGCAGGGAAGAGATAGAGTTTATCATGGCCAATTTGCGGGCAATCGCCCTGAAGAACAAGGCGCCGGATGTGTACCGGGTCCATCATGGCAATGTGTCCGCGCTGCTGCGGGAGACTACGGAAGATGAGATGAAATCCGCCGATGAAAAAATCGTCACCGGAGCTACCGTGACCTTAGAGCTTGGGATCGATATCGGTTCCCTGGACCAGGCAGTGCAGATAGGCGCGCCCCTGAATGTGTCCAGCTTTGCCCAAAGGCTGGGCCGCTGTGGGCGCAGAGGCCAGGTGCCCCAGCTTCTGTTTACTTTTGTGGAAAGTATTAAAATTAATTCCTCGGATATTCTGGGCCCCATTAACTGGGAATTTATCCGGACCATCGCCATCATAGAGCTCTATCTGAGAGAGCACTGGATAGAGCCCATTCCGCCCAGGCATCATGCTTACAATCTGCTCTATCACCAGACCATGAGCTGTCTGAAAAGCAATGGGGAGATGTCTCCTGCAGGGCTGGCCCAGGCTGTGCTCAGTTTAGGCGCCTTTCAAAAAATTCCCCAGGAGGACTACAAGAGGCTCTTGCAGCATCTGATTTATATCGAGCAGCTGGAGCGCTCGGAACACGGGGGGCTGTTGATTGGCCGGGCCGGGGAGAGAGAAGTAAACAGTCATAAATTTCTGACGGTATTCCTGGCGCCTGAGTATTTCCTTGTGAAAGAGGAAAACCGCACCATAGGCACCGTGGACAAAACTTATCCTGTGGGGACACGCTTTGCGCTGGCAGGCATGTCCTGGGAGACCGTGGACATCAATGTAAAGTCTAAAGTGATTTTCGTAAAGAAAGTGCCAGGTATCTCTGTGGTGGACTGGGATCGGGATTTTGAGGCGGAATTTCACACGGTGCTGGTTCGGAAAGTGCGCAGCGTCATGGAGCGGGATGACCCTTATCCCTACTTAAGCGACAGGTGTCAGGAGCGCCTTACCGAAATTCAGTACATTGCCCGCAACAGCGGCATTTTGGACAATCTGGTGACAGAGCTTTCCAAACAGAAATTTGCCATCTTTCCATGGATTGGAACCAGGCAGCTTGTGACGCTGTATTATGCGCTGTTGCAGCGTAAGATCAAGACAAAGATTCCCTGGAGCACCAGCCTTTATCTGGAGGTGGTCTTTGACGGAAGCAAGGAAGAGCTGGCAGATATTGTCATGGATATCCTGCATTCCGATCTGGATCTCTATAGCCTGCCCCTGCCGGATAAAATCCAGATCAACGGAAAGTACAATGAGTTCATTCCTCTGGAGCTTTTGCGCAAGCAGTTCATTGAGGATTATCTTGATTTCCAGGGGCTGAAGCGGGATATGGGACGCGGCTGAGAAAACAGGCTTTATACACAATTTTCATACCAAATCAAAAATATGGATAGATTGCTTTTTGTGTGGACCTTGGATATAATAACCCCAAAAGCAGATAGTAAATTCCGTATACTTTATCTGGATCGGATGCGCATATAAATTCTGACCGAATTGCAGACAGCACAAAGATCTGGATATTCTGTACGGAAAAAGCTGCCGCTAAGCGAGGAAAACACAATATGGAGGAAAACGGTATGGAGTTGGCAAAGAGACAGGAATTATTCGAGAATCCCACAAGAGAATATCGCGGGAAGCCGTTCTGGTCCTGGAACGGCAAATTGGAGGAAGCGGAATTATGCCGTCAGGTAGACGTCTTCAAGGAGATGGGCTTCGGGGGATATTTTATGCACTCCCGCACCGGGCTGGAGACAGAATACCTCGGCGAGGAATGGTTTGATCTGACCAACAGTTGCGCGGATTACGGCCGGAAAGCCGGAATGGAATCCTGGCTCTACGATGAGGACCGCTGGCCCTCCGGAAGCGCCGGAGGCATGGCGACAAAAGAAGAGAAATACCGCGCCATGTTCCTGGAGATGAACTTTCTGACAGAAGATGCCTGGAACACATGGCAGCCGGACGGGAATGTGGTCGCCGTCTATGCCTGCACCATGGGAACGGACGAGGCGGGATGCCCTGACAAAATTTTTTCCCAAAAGAGGCTGCTGCAGGCAGGAGATGCCCTGGCAAAAGGGGAGACGGCCATAGAATTTCGTACTCGCTACAGTGTGTGCAGGGACAATTATAACGGCTACAGCTATTTGAACACCATGTACAGGGAGGCCACGGAGGAATACATAAGGGTCACTCATGAGAAATACAAAGAAAAATGCGGTGACAGATTCGGAAAGGAGATCTACGGCATTTTCACGGACGAACCCCACAGAGGCGGCGTATTTACCAATTTCGCGGAGGGGGAAGTAAATGCGGTGCCCTATACGCCGGATCTGTTCCCGGAATTTGAGAAGCGCTTTGGCTACAGTCTGAAAGACCGTTTGCCTGAGCTATTCCTCCGCAGGAAAGAAAACGAACTGTCCAGGGTCACAAGAGATTATTTTGAACTGTGCCAGGAGCTTTTCCTCGAACGGTTTGCCATTCCCATTCAGAATTGGTGCCGGGAAAACGGCCTGCTCTTCACGGGACATGTGCTCCATGAAGACTCCCTCTGCTGTCAGTCTCTCATGCAGGGCTCCCTCATGCGGTTCTATGAGTACATGGATTATCCCGGAGTGGACGTGCTCACTGAGGGGAACAGATGCTACTGGGTGGTAAAGCAGGTGGTCTCCGTGGCCAGACAATTAAACAAGGAATGGGTATTGTCCGAACTCTATGGCTGTACGGGATGGCAGATAAATTTTGAATCCTACAAGAATATAGGCGATTGGCAGGCATTGTTCGGCGTGAACCTAAGATGCCCCCATCTGTCCTGGTATACCATGAAAGGCGAGGCCAAAAGGGATTTTCCGGCCAGCATTCTGCATCAGTCCTCCTGGTACCGGGAGTATCATTATGTGGAAGACTACTTTTCCAGAATACATGTCGCGGTGCACGGCGGAAAGCCTGTGTGCGACCTGTTGGTTCTCAATCCCATTGAGAGCGTTTGGGCCAGGAGCTACAGCGGGGCTTTTCGCGGCCTCTCCACCACGGACAGCGAAATCCGGCGCTTAGAGCAGCAATATACCGCTCTGTTCCACATCCTTTCCGGCAATCAGATCGATTTCGATTACGGGGAAGAGGATATCATGGCACGCCACGGAAAAGTGGAGAACGGCGTGTTATATGTGGGCGGATGCGCCTACCGCAAGGTTCTCGTGGCCGGCATGGACACCCTGCGCGCAGGCACGCTTGCGCTTTTGGAATCCTTTGCGGCCCGGGGCGGGGTAGTCATCTTTGCAGGGGACGTTCCTGCTTATGTGGACGCGCTGCCCTCAGACCAGGCCCGAAAACTGGCTGAAAAATGCACCCGCGTGGCATTTGAAGAGGAAGCGGTAGCACAGGCTGCAAAAAGCGGAACGGAAGTCCGGATAGTAGACGGCTCTGAAAAAGAAGATCTGAAAAAGAATCTTTTTGTACAGTCTTTCCGGGTGGAGGGCGGCCGTATGGTAATGCTCTTGAATGTGAATCGGGAAAAAGACTATCATAATGTCTCTATAGACCTGGGCGCCGGAGCATATCCGGAGCTGTGGGATGCCAGAAGCGGCAAGGTAACCAGACCTGTTTTCCGGGAACTGGACGGAAGGATTCTTCTAACCATGGATCTGGAAAAGGGCGGGGAACGCATTTTCCTCCTGGCAGACAGACAGCGGGAACTGCCGGATACGGAATGCTTTCCAGGCGGGGATCCCGTAAAGCTGCCGGATGCTTTCCGGTATCGTCTGACAGAGCCCAATATCTGCGTGCTGGATATGGTGTCCGTTGCCGATGACAAAGGAAATGCAATCCCCCGGACAGAAGTGCTGAAAGCGGACAGAGCCCTGCGGGATATTTTAGGCATTCCCTATCGGAGCGGTGATATGCTGCAGCCCTGGTATCAAATAAAATACAAGGGCGGAAATACGACGCTCTTATCTTCGATTTCCCTGGAATATGACGTGGAAATAGAAAAGACACCGGGAGACATCCGGCTGGCAGTGGAGGATTTGGCGCATATCCGCCGGATCCTGGTAAACGGGGAAGAAATTTCCCTGACCAGCAGCGGCAAGTGGGTGGATATTTGCTTTGACGAACTGAAGATTCCTGCAGGGGTTCTGACAACAGGCCGCAATACGATTACAATTTTCCTGGATTACTATGCCACATCCGGTATAGAGGCCGCTTATCTGCTGGGAGACTTCGGCGTAAAAGCAGAGGAAGACAAAAGAACCATCAATGCGCTTCCGGAAACGCTTAAGATCGGAGACATTACAGCCCAGGGACTGCCCTTTTATTCGGGAAGCGTAGTCTATGAGATGGAGGATGCAGACAGCCGAAAGGACAGCCCTGTGGGCGTAAAGATCTGCGGCTTCGGAGGCTCCCTTGTAAAGCTTCACGCAAAAGACGACGCCGTCATTGCATTCCCTCCCTATCAGGCCGTTGTGACAAAGCTTCGCAGCATTGAGGTGGTGCTGACAAGACGGAATACCTTTGGCCCTCTTCATCAATATCCGAAAGAATGGCCGGACTATGGCCCGGGGAATTTTATGACCAAAGGAGAGCGATGGCGCGATGCCTATCTGCTTTATCCCCAGGGCCTGCTGGAAGCGCCGGAGATCCGGATGGGCTAGTGAAGTATGTGGTTTTGTTTCCTGACTTTGGCTTAAAAGGCATTTAAGCCCTATTTTGTTTCCGCTGTTTTTGTGCTATGTTAATGGAAGAAAAGCATTCCATGGAAGAAAAGCATTCCATGGAAGAAATGTATTCCAATAGAAATCCTGCCGATGGAGGAAAACCTATGAATAGCACCGAAAGAGTCCGCAACGTCATACAGGGAAAGCCTGCAGACCGACAGCCGATTTATGGCTGGGTTTCGGCCAATCTGGAGGAAGAGATCAAGAGTGTATGGGGATCCGTGGCCGCGTTTGAAGACAAGTATGAATTTGATATGGCCCATCTTTTCGGCGGCCCGGATGCTTTTAAAGGGGATATCCTGGACAGGGTACGGGCCGAAAACGAGGAGATGACGCCGGATCTGCTGGTGGATGAGGATTTCTTTGATTCTCCGGACCGGACAGCGGATTACAGAGGACTGGAAGAAGACCTGCGTTTTCATAAGGAGAGGGGACGTTTCTGCTATGTCCAGACTCCCGGTTTTTTCGAGCAGTTCAACAGCGTGTTCGGCATTGAGAATCAGCTGCTGTACCTTGCCATGTATCCGGAGGAATTGGAAGAGCTGTACCGCCGCCAAGCCGACTGGACCATCCGCTTTGCCGGGCACTGTATTGATCTGGGGATTGACATGATTCATATCTCCGACGACTGGGGAGCCCAGAAAGACCTGATGTTCAATCCCTCTCTCTGGCGGGAGATTATCTATCCCAACATGAAACGGGTGGTGGATTATGTGCATTCCCGGGGTGCGTTCGCCAGTCTCCATTCCGACGGCTGCATCATGAAAGTGGCGGACGGCATCGCGCAGCTGGGGCTGGACGTGGTACACCCCTGGCAGGAGAGCGCCGGCATGTCCTATGAGACCTGGCTGGAGAAATATTCGGACCGGTTTGCCATCCTGGGCGGCGTGTGCGTCCAGTCCGCCATCGGCATCCTGCCCAGGGCCAGGCTGGAAGAGGAAATCCGCAGGGTCTTTGGGTTGTTGCGGGGGAAGCGGTGGATCTGCTGTACCACCCATTTCGTGCAGAACCATTGTTCCATGGAGGTTCTGGCTTTTGCCTATGATCTGATTTACCGGCTGGCGAGACAGTAATACTTTTTGGAGCGGAGGGAATGTGAATGGCAGATTTGGACGGACAGCCCTCAAAGCTGAAGAAAGAAGAGTGGCTGAAAGAGAATCCCATCTTTCAGAATGTGGTTCCATGCGATAATTTATTCAACCCTGACTTTTCCCTGTCCCAGCTGCATTTCCATGAATTCCTGGAAGTGAGCATCATCCAGGAGGGCAGCGGCATCCACCGCATTTGGAACAAGGTCTTTCCGTGCAAAAAGGGAGATGTCTATATTTTGAATGCAGGCGTGCCTCATGAGTATTTTGTGAGAGATCAGGCGGATAAGCTCATCATTCACAATCTTCTTTTTGATGCAAATGACTGGTTTGACGGGGAGCTGGCTTTTCCGGACAGCCCCCGTTTCTGCTATGGAATTTTTGACGAGGATGTGCTGTGGGCCTATGTATACCTGAAAAGCCGTTCCATAGAGAAAGTGAAAAGGGTTTTTGGGGCCATCGAAAAGGAGATAGCGGAGAAGAATCCGGAATGGAAAGAGGCAGTAAAAGCGCAGCTGATCCTGCTTTTGATCGTCATCAGACGGCATCTGGCGGCATCCGCAGAGAATCCCGATGTGACGCCCAAGGACAGGATGATAGTGTCCACAGCCATGCGCATGGTAATGGAGCGCTACTGCGAGAAAGAGCTGACCTTGGAAAGCATTGCGGATACTCTGTTTCTGAGCAAATCTTATCTGAGCAAACTGTTCTTTCGGGTTACGGGAGAGCATTTTTCGGAATATCTCAGAAGCGTGCGTCTGCGCCAGGCCTGCAGGCTGCTGCGGGAGACACAGCTGACCAATGAGCAGATCGTATACGGATGCGGTTTGAAAGATGTGCCCTCTTTCTATCAGCTGTTCAAGGCCACATATTCCGTGACGCCCAGCAGATATCGGACGGAAATGAGTGAAAATATGCCTAATAAAGAAAAAAGAAAAGGAGAAAACAAAATGAGTATTTTGACGGAAATTTCGGAGAACCTGCAGCGCGGGAAAGCAAAAGTCGTAAAGGAGCTGGTACAGAAAGCAGTGGACGAGGGCATCAGCGTGGAACAGATTTTGAACGAGGGCCTGCTGGACGGTATGGGTGTAGTCGGCGAGAAGTTCAAGAACAATGAAGTCTATGTGCCCGAGGTGCTGGTAGCCGCAAGGGCTATGAACATGGGCGCCCAGATTTTAAAGCCCCTGATGGCCGAGGCCGGCGTCAAGGCCACGGGCAAGGTCTGCATCGGCACGGTCCAGGGCGATCTGCATGATATCGGCAAGAACCTGGTGAAGATGATGATGGAAGGGAAAGGGCTGGAGGTGGTGGATCTGGGCACGGATGTGGCTCCGGAGACTTATGTGCAGACAGCCATTGAACAGAACTGCCAGATCATCTGCTGCTCCGCGCTTTTGACCACCACCATGGGCGTTATGGAGGAAGTGGTAAAGAAAGCGCAAGAGGCAGGCATCAGGGACAAGGTGAAGATCATGATCGGCGGCGCGCCTGTGACGGAAGAATACTGCAGAAAGATCGGCGCGGACAAGTATACGCCGGACGCGGCCAGCGCGGCGGACGCGGCGGTAGCCCTCTGTGCAGCCTGCTAAACTGTTGTCATGTATCGATTGGGATGCGCGGCAGATCGCGCAAGGAGTAAAGTATGAAGAGAGACATGCGTAAATGGCTGGAGGAGCAGTGCACTGCCCCGGTGAAAAAGGCCATGCCGATTCTTTCCTTTCCGGCCGTGCAGCTGTTAGGCATCAGTGTAAAAGAACTGATTTCCGACAGTGACAGGCAGGCTGAGGGAATGCAGCTGGTGGCTCAGCGAACCGATGCAGCCGCGGCGGTGAGCCTGATGGATCTTTCTGTGGAAGCGGAGTGCTTCGGCAGTACAATCCGGGTATCCGACCAGGAGGTACCCACGGTCACGGGCAGAATCGTGCAGAGCGAAGAGGACGCCCAGGCGCTGGAAATCCCACCGGTGGGAAGCGCCAGGAGCGGCTTATATGTGGACGCCATCAAAAAAGCGGCGGAACTGATCATGGACCGGCCGGTCTTCGCCGGCGCCATCGGTCCCTTTTCGCTTGCGGCGCGTCTGCTGGACGTGACGGAGATCATGGTGGAATGCTATGACGAACCGGACATGGTGCATCTGGTACTGAAGAAAGCCACTGCTTTCCTGACGGAATACTGCAGGGCATACAGGGACGCGGGCGCCAACGGCATTGTGCTCGCGGAGCCGGTGACGGGCCTGCTGTCCCCCGCTTTGGCCAGAGAGTTCTCTACACCCTATGTAAAGCGCCTGGTGGAAGCAGTGCAGGATGACTATTTTGCAGTAATCTATCACAACTGCGGAAACAATACCATCCAGATGATTGACTCCATCCTTGAGACAGGGGCGGCAGCCTATCATTTCGGAAATGCCATCCACATGGCGCAGATGCTTCCCCATATTCCGGCCGGGACAGTGGCTATGGGAAATGTGGACCCTGCTGGCGAGTTCTGCCATGGAACGCCCCAATCCATCCGCAAGGCCACTTTGCAGGTGATGGAGCAGTGCTGTTCTTACCCGAATTTCGTCATTTCCTCCGGCTGTGATATCCCGCCCATGTCAAAATGGGAGAATATTGATGCTTTCTTTGCGGCCGTCAGAGAATATTATGAGGGAATCGCCGACTGACGGAATTCTGCCTGAGATTGTTCATGCCGCCGCAGGCGGCATGACGGAAAGTGAGAGATTTTTATGACAAACAGAGAACGTGCGATGAACATTCTGCATTTCCGCCCGGCGGACCGTTTCCCGGCGGTTCATTTCGGCTATTGGGAAGAACTGCTGGAGGAATGGGCCGAACAGGGCAAGATCCCGCGGGAACTGGCGGTGGATAACCATGACGGCAGCGAAAAGGACCGGGCCCTGGATAAGCTGATCGGCTGGGATTTCAACTGGTCTCAGGTTACGGGCTCCAAAAGCGGCCTGTTCCCAGCGTTTGAGTATAAGGTGCTGGAGACGCTGCCGGACGGCACCCGGCGCGTCCAAAACAGCGTGGGTCTGATTGAGCGCGTCAAGCCGGGCATCACGTCCATTCCCTCGGAGGACGACTATATTCTCAAGGACAGGGAGGCCTTTGAGACTCTGTACAGGCCAAAGATGCTCTATGCGCCCCAGCGCGTGGACGTGGAGTACTATGAGCATTTCAACGAGACAAGACCTCAGGACATCCCCGTGGGACTGCATCTGGGAAGCGTCCTGGGGGAGATTCGGAGCATGGTGTCCGTGATCGGTATGAGCTACCTGATCTACGACGAAGACGAGGATCTGTTCGCGGACATTGTGGACACCTATGCGGAAATGCAGTATCAGTGTGTCAAAAGGATACTGGAGACCGGTGCAAAATTTGACTTCGGACATTACTGGGAGGACATCTGCTTCAAGAACGGGCCGCTGATCTCTCCGGATCTGTTCGACGAGCTCTGCGCAAAGCACTATAAGAAGCGCAATGACCTGTGCCGGCAGTACGGAATCGATATCATTTCGCTGGACTGTGACGGCGTCACCGAAAAGCTTCTGCCCACATGGTTTGAAAACGGTGTGAACACCATGTTCCCCATTGAGGTGGGCGTATGGGGCGATCAGTTTGAAGCCGCCCGAAATAAATTCGGAAAAGGCATGCTGGGTGTAGGCGGAATGGACAAGACGGCTTTCCGCAAGGACAAAGCGGCGGTGGACGCGGAGATCAGGCGTATGCAGCGTCTGGCGGCGCTGGGAGGCTTTATCCCCTGTCCGGACCACAGGCTCATGCCCGGTTCCAAGTTCGAACTGGTACAGTATTACGCCGAAGAAATCAAAAAAATCAAAGTCTGAATATAAGGAGACAGAGCCATGAGAAAGATAACGGACGTCGAAATGTTAGATCACCTGGTAAAGATGGCTCTGGAGCAGGGCGCAGACAACGCCGCCGCGATTCCGGTCTCCAAAGTCGAGACGGACGCAGGCTTTCGGAGTCTGTGTGAGCAGAATACCTGCGGAAAATACGGAAAGTGCTGGACCTGCCCGCCGGACGCGGGGGATATCGGTACGCTGATGGAGACCATCCGCACCTTTGACTATGCGGTGGTCTATCAGACCATCGGAATGCTGGAAGACAGCTATGACATAGAGGGGATGGAGGAAGCCGCCGGAAAGCACAGCGCTCTGACCCGAAGGATCGTGGAATCGGTCAGCGAGGATTCCTTTGTGCGCATTCTCCATCTGGGCGCCGGCGGATGCCATATCTGTCCCGTGTGCGCCAGGGTGGAAAACCATCCCTGCCGCTTTCCCAATCTGGCTATCTCCTCGCTGGAAGCCTATGGAATCAACGTGTCCAGGCTTGCGGCGGAATGCGGAATGAAGTACATCAACGGACAGAATACCGTCACTTACTTCGGCGCAATATTTTGTTCGCTGATGTAAGTCTGCTAAGTAAGGCACTCTCCCAGGCGCGATGTTTGCGCTTTGGATCATTGATCCTATGTGCCGGCTGCACCGGCATGGGGCGTGTGCAAAGATTTTCTAAGGGCGGAAGTGTTTGGCTTATTCGGGGATTAAGAGGTAGGTATGGCAGAAGTCAGGATAAATGGAATTGTTTATGAGGCGGAGCCGGGGACGACTCTGGGGAATTTGCTGGCCGGGGAGTCTGTAAAGCAAAACAGCGGCCCGGGGACGCATACATTGGCCATGCCCTGCGGAGGACACGGCCGCTGCGGAAAATGCAGGGTGAAAGCGGAGGGAATATTGGGACCGCTCTCCGAGGCGGAGCGCAGGCTTTTGTCCCCGGAAGAGGTGGCGGCCGGCGTCAGGCTGGCCTGCTGCGCCACCGTGGAGGGGGACTGCAGCGCGGAGCTGACGGGGCCGGACGCCGGACAGATCCGCATTGCCGGAGACATGCCGGACATTGTGTTAAAGCCGACCTTTCAGAATTACGGCTTCGTGCTGGATATCGGGACCACGACTTTGGCTGCCGGGCTTTACGATACCGGTGGAAATCTCCTGGCAAAGGGCAGCGGTCTCAATCCCCAGTCCGGCTGGGGAGCGGATGTGATCTCCCGCATAGAGGCGGATCTTAGAGGCGACGGTCCGCAGCTTACCCGGGCAATCCGCAGAGCCGTGGACGGGCTGATACGGGAACTGTCCGCAAGGGCCAAAATAGCGCCCGGAGAGATTGACGGTCTGGCAGTGACGGGGAATACCGTGATGCTCCACCTGCTTACCGGCACTTCCACAGAGCCTCTCTCTCATGCGCCTTTTGCCGCAGAGCGCCTTTTTGGGGAGACAGTGCCGGCCGAATCCCTGGGACTGTCTCTGGTATCCCCGCAGACGGCAGTGTATCTTGCCCCCTGCGCGGCGGCATTCGTGGGGGCGGATCTGATCACGGCGCTTTTGGCCGGGGGACTCTGTGAGACGGCCGAAACACAGCTTTTGGCGGATATCGGCACCAACGGGGAGATGGCCCTGTGGCATGAGGGAGAGCTGTACTGCTGTTCTACCGCGGCGGGACCGGCCTTTGAGGGCGCCGGGATTTCCATGGGAATGGGCGGAAGCCGCGGCGCCGTCGACCGTGTGACGGTACAGGACGGAAAGCTTGCGGCTCATGTCATTGGGGGCGGGGCGCCGGCAGGGATCTGCGGAAGCGGTGTGGTGGACACGGTTGCCTGCCTGTTGGAGACAGGCAGGATGGACGAGACGGGATACCTGGAAGAGGAGACGGCCGTGATCTGCGGGCCGGTTACCTTTACACAGAATGACGTGAGAATGGTGCAGCTTGCCAAGAGCGCCATTCATGCCGGCATTCGGACTCTGCTGCACACGGCCGGGCCAAAGCACATCCAGGGGCTCTTGATCGCGGGGGGATTCGGCAGCTATCTGAACGTGGAGAACGCGGCGAAGATAGGCCTGTTCCCGGAGGAAATGCTTCCCTGTATCCGCGTCATAGGCAATGCGGCTTTGAGCGGCGCGGCTTTGCTGCTGCTGAACACTGATTACAGAAGCGTATGCGAACGCTATGCCGGATGCGCAAAGATTGTGGAGCTGTCTTCAAATCCGTTTTTTGCGGATGAATATATGGAGAGGATGTTGTTTTAAAGTATCCGCTGCCGTCCCGAAAGGGTGTCGGCAGACGGAAAACAGGAGGGTAACGAAATGTTATATCCAAGAAAAGGCGAAAAGACATTGGATCCTGAATTGTTCCGGAATCCGTCCAGCGAGTACCGGGGCACTCCGTTCTGGGCCTGGAACTGCAAGGTGACCAAGAAGCAGATCGCGGAACAGACCGACGACTTGCGGGCCATGGGAATGGGCGGCGCCCACATTCACAGCCGCAGCGGCATGAATATCCCTTTCATGAGCGAAGCGTTTCTGGATCTGGTTTCCTATGCCCACGACCAGTTTGCGGAGAAAGACATGCTGACCTGGCTGTACGATGAGGACCGTTGGCCGTCCGGCTTCGGGGGAGGACTTGTAACCTGCCATGAGGAATACAGGCAGCGGTGTCTGGTATTCTCGCCGGAACCCATCGAGGACGGCTATCCGGAGAACAAGGGGGAAGCTTCCTCCAGTGCCAGAGCGGTCCGCAGCCATACCAGGAAATTTCTCATGCGCTATGGGGTACAGCTGAACGAAAAGGGAAATATGACGGATTACCGCGCATTTTCGGAAAGTGAGGAGCTCCCGGAGGGCTATGCGCCCTGGTACGCTTATCTGGAAGTGTCCGGCGACAGCCCATGGTTTAACAATCAGTCCTATGTGAATACTCTGGATCCGAAAGCAATGGCGTATTTCCTGCAGGTGGTTCATGAAAAATATGCCGGAGCACTGGGGGATTCCTTTGGAAAGGACATTCCCTCCATCTTTACGGATGAACCCCAGTTTGTGCACAAGAGCCGTCTGGGCAGAGCCGACGACAAGGCGTCCCAGTTTATCCCTTATACCGATGACTTTGAGGAAAGCTATAAGGAGGCTTACGGAGAGTCGTTTTTAGAGCATCTGCCGGAGGTATTCTGGGAGATGGAGGGAAAACCTGTCTCCGTCACCAGATACCGCTACCATGACCATATCGCAGAGCGGTTCTCCCAGGCCTTTGCGGATCAGATCGGCAGCTGGTGCGAAAGCCGCGGCTTTGCCCTCACCGGGCATATGATGGAGGAGCCCAGCCTTGGGAGCCAGACCGCCGCGCTTGGCGAGGCCATGCGTTCCTACCGGAGCTTTCAGCTGCCCGGAATCGACATGCTCTGCGACAACAGAGAGCTGAACACCGCTAAGCAGGCCCAGAGCGCGGTTCATCAGTATGGCAGGGAGGGAATGCTCAGCGAGCTCTACGGCGTCACCAACTGGGATTTTGACTTCCGAAATCACAAGCTGGGCGGAGACTGGCAGGCGGCCCTGGGCGTCACCATCCGCGTCCATCATCTGACCTGGGTGTCCATGGAGGGTGAGGCGAAGCGCGATTACCCGGCATGCATCGGCTATCAGTCTCCCTGGTACCGGAAATACAAGAGAATAGAGGATTACTTCTCCAGACTCAACACCGCGCTGGTGAGAGGCAAACCTTTCGTAAAAATCGGCGTGATTCATCCCATTGAGTCCTATTGGCTCAAGTGGGGCAACGAGGAGACCACGGGAGAGGAAAGGGCACAGATGGACAGAGACTTTTCCGCGCTGACCTCCTGGCTGCTCTACGGTCTGTTTGACTTTGACTTTATCTGTGAGTCGCTGCTGGAAAGCCAGCCTGAGAAAGGCGAGGGCTTCGGCGTGGGAGAGATGAGCTATGATGTGATAGTGGTTCCCGGCTGTGTGACGCTTCGCGGAAATACCGCGGAACGCTTGCGGAAATTTGCCCGGAAAGGCGGAAAAATCTTCTACCTGGGACATGTGCCGGAGTATATCGACGCCCTGCCGGCAAAAGACAACGGACTGGCGCAGACGGGAACATTGCTGCCGTTCACGAAGCAGGCTGTCCACAGGGCGCTGGAGCCTTACAGGACCGTGGGGGTGCGGGACAGGAACGGAATGAAATCCACCAACCTGCTCAGCCAGCAGCGCCAGGACGGAGAGAACCGCTGGCTGTTTCTGGCCCACTCCGAGAGACCCGGCAATCCGGACGACGTCACCGCGGAATACTGGACCGTCCGCGTGCCCGGAGACTGGACCGTGGAGCTCTATGACGCCATGGAGGGCAGTATATCTCCCGTGGCTGTGCGCTACGCGGGAGGCGGGACGCAGTGGGAGATAACCTCCTATGCCCAGGATTCTTTCCTCTACTGCCTGAAACCGGGACGCGGGGAGGAGACCCCGGAGACAGTTTCCGACGGGCAGCGGATCTGCAGTCCGGTGACCGCGCCGGCGCTGGCGGACTTTACCCTGGAGGAACCCAATGTGCTGGTACTGGATATGGCAGAGTACAGGCTGGATGAGGGAGACTGGAAAGAGAAAGAGGAGATCCTGCGCCTGGACAACAACCTGCGCCGGGAAGTGGGGTATCCCCTGCGGGAAGACGCCTATGCCCAGCCCTGGATCCACGGCGAACGTTCCTACGAGCACAAGGTGTCACTGCGCTTTACCGTATCCTCCCAGATCGATATGGATGAGGTCGAACTTGCGCTGGAAAACGAGTCCATCACCGAGCTGATCTGGAACGGCGTGAAGATCCATCATCAGGTCAGCGGATATTTCACGGACCGGGAAATACACAAAGTGCTACTGCCCGGTCTGAAAAAGGGCGATAACATATTGGAAGTCTGCCTGCCTTACCATATCAACGTGAACGTGGAGGCCATGTACCTGCTTGGGCAGTTCGGAGTCAGCGTAATGGGCAGCACGGCAGTTGTCACAGAGCTTCCGGAGAAACTCGGTTTCGGGGATATCTGTGCCCAGGGTCTGCCTTTCTACGGCGGCAACCTGATTTACCGGCTTCCCCTGGAGCTGCCCCGGGACGGCGAGCTTTCCGTACAAGTGCCCAGATTCCGCAATCCTCTGGTGGAGGTGATCCTGGACGGGCAGGAGAGCAGAGACCTGTTCAAGAGCCCTTACCGCGTCAGCTTCGCAGATGTGAAGAAAGGCAGTCATGTCCTGGAACTGCGGGCCTACGGCAACCGCAGAAATACCTTTGGCCAGCTGCACAACTGTTCCGGGCTGGTGAGCTGGTGCGGTCCCAACGCATGGCGTACCAGAGGCGAGGCCTGGGCTTATGAGTATCAGCTGGTTCCCACAGGCATTCTGGTCAGTCCCATTCTCGGCGTGCAAGACAAATGTGTAATCTAATGTTGTAAGTAAATAAAAGGGCGAACCCCGGAAGCTTTGCCGCCCGGGTTCGCCCTTTCCGGTTCCTGTCTTTTATTTTCCCAATGCTGTCTTCTGAGCCACCTCTGTCTTCTTCTCATAGCAGGCAAAGGCATTGTCTACCAGCTTTTTGTCCGGTTTGGGCGTGAACAGGCTTACCGCCGGTACGATCACCAGCCCCGCCAGCATGGCGATGGCGCCGCAGTTGATAGGAGACTGCATAATGGCCGGGAAAGAGGGGCGGAAGAAGATATTTGCCACCATCAGCAAGGAGCTGAAGAGGAAGCATACCCAGCAGGAGGCTTTTGTCACTTTCCTGGAATACAGGGAGTACAGGAAAGGGGCCAGAAAAGAACCCGCCAGCGCTCCCCATGACACCCCCATGAGCTGCGCGATGAAAGTCACGGAGCTCTTGTACTGGATCAGGGCCAGAATCGAGGAGATTGCGATGAACACCACGATCAGGATCCGCATGCAGAATACCTGCTTTTTGTCCTCCATCTTTTTAAAGCAGATCTCTTTTAGAAAGTCTATTGTCAATGTAGAACTGGAGGCCATGACCAAAGAGGAGAGCGTGGACATGGAGGCGGACAGCACCAGAATCACCACCAGCGCGATCAACAGAGGCGAAAGGCCGGACAGCATGGCAGGGATAATGGAGTCGAATCCGTTGGCCGCCACGTCGATCCGGTCGGAGAACAGCCTGCCGAAACCGCCCAGGAAATAGCAGCCTCCGGCCACCACCAGCGCGAAAAGTGTGGAGATAATGGTTCCCTTTTTGATGGATTCCTCATTTTTGATGGCGTAGAATTTCTGTACCATCTGCGGCAGTCCCCAGGTGCCGAGTGAAGTCAGAATCACCACGAACAGGAGATTTAAGGGATCCGGGCCGAAGAAAGAGGCAAAAGTGCCGGGGGCGGTGGACACGGTCTCGTCCGTAATCCCAGCCAGCCCGTCCAGAGCCGCCATGAAGCCACCCTTACTCTTGAGCACGGCGGCAATGATGGTAGTAATACCGAACAGCATAATGATTCCCTGGATGAAATCGTTGATGGCCGTGGCCATATATCCGCCGGCAATGACATAGATGGCCGTCAGCACCGCCATCAGCAAAATGCAGACGGAGTAATCGATGTTGAACGCCATGCCGAAGAGCCGGGAGAGGCCGTTGTACAGGGATGCGGTGTAAGGAATCAGAAAGATGAAGATGATGACCGAGGCGCCGATCTTCAAAGAACCGCTGCCGAAGCGCTCCCCAAAGAACTGGGGCATGGTGGCAGAGTCCAGATGCTGGGTCATGATACGTGTCCTGCGTCCCAATACCGCCCAGGCCAGCAGCGAGCCTATAATGGCGTTCCCGATGCCGGCCCATGTGGCGGCAATGCCGTATTTCCAGCCGAACTGTCCCGCATAGCCCACGAAGACCACCGCCGAGAAATAGGAGGTGCCATAGGCGAAAGCCGTCAGCCACGGACCTACGGAACGCCCGCCCAGCACGAAGCCGTTGACGTCCGTGGCGTGCTTGCGGCAGTAGATGCCGATGGCGATCAGTACTGCGAAATAGAGGATTAGTAAAATGAGTTTCATGATTTTTTCTCCTTTGCCAATTTAAAGTGCTAAAGCAACTATATCACAGTTTGCGCCATTATGCAAATGTTTCTTTTCCGAAATCGTTGACAGTTGATTTTTAGATGATAGAATAAAGAATAGGCATTTTCATGAAAGAAAGTGATACAAAAAGGATACATTCATACGTTTTCATAGACTAATCGTTATATTATGAACGTTTCACAAGAGGTGAGGGAGTATTATGCTGAAGATATTAATTGCGGAGGATGAAGAGCCCATTGCAAATCTGATCAAGATGAATCTGCGAAGGGCGGGATATTCCTGTGTCTGGGCGCCTGACGGTGAGAAAGCGGCGGATCTGATGGATACGGAGAAGTTTGATCTGGTACTGCTGGACGTGATGCTGCCGGGTATCAACGGCTATGAGCTGATGGAATACGCCAGGACGCTGGAACTGCCGGTGATCTTCCTGACGGCGCTGGGCAGCACGGAGAATAAGGTAAAGGGCCTGAAGATGGGGGCAGACGATTATCTGACCAAGCCTTTCGAGATCGTGGAGCTTTTAGCCAGGGTGGAGGCCGTTCTGCGCAGGTATCACAAGACAGAAACCCTTTTGACCGTATTTGACGTGGCGATCGATACCGCCTCCCGCTCCGTGACCCAGAACGGGGAACCGGTACTTCTCACCATGAAAGAATTTGAGCTTTTGCTGCTGCTTGCAAGGAACCGCAACATCGCTCTCTACAGAGAGACCATCTACGAAAATATCTGGGGCGGCGAGTATATGGGACAGAGCAGGACCGTGGACCTGCATATCCAGCGGCTGAAAAAGAAGCTGAACTGGGACAATGAAATCACCGCTGTCTACAAGGTAGGATACCGTCTGGAGGGAGAAGAAAAAATAACGAAGTAGAGGATTTTGGACGATGAGATTCGCAGATAAACTCTTCCTTGCCACCACAGCGCTGCTGACCGTAATGTTCGCCCTGTTCGGGACATGGATGCTTTCCTCGGATTTCTCCCAGCTGCTGAACAAAGAGATCGAGCAGGGAAATAACGACAGCCGTACCTTTCATTTCCTCTTTGAGATGGGTTATCAGTCCACGGAGGAATACGGGGAGGACTATGCCATCAGCAAGACCTTAAACAGCATCGCCGACAGCGTGGAGCGGGACGAACGGCATATGTTTGCCATACGGGATGACGGCACATACTTTTACGGCGGTGATTATCTGGAGAATATGGGCTTTGCGGAGGAGGTGGACGGTCTGATAAGGGATCTGAATACCTCGGACACCACAGAAGACAGCATCCGAAATATCGGGATCCGAAAGATTGACGGCAGCTACTATATGTTCGCCATTGCGAAGTCGGGTGTGTCCCAAAGCAAAGTGTATCTGGGCATATGCAGGGAGCTGACGGATACCTATGATTCCAGAGGGAATCTCCTCTCCCGGTATCGCATCGCGCTTCTGTGCCTCCTGTCTGCAGGCGGCGTCTGCATCTATTTTCTCTCCCGCTATATCACGAGACCCATCCGCAGCCTGGGGCGGCTCGCAAGCCGGATTGCGGACGGAGATTACACGCTGCGCTCCCAAAATAAAAGCAGCGATGAGATCGGGGCCCTTGCCCGGGACTTCAACCGCATGGCAGACCGTCTGGTGGAGGAGATGCAGATCAAAATACGGGAGGCAAAGCAAAAGGAAGACTTCACCGCCGCCTTTGCCCATGAATTAAAGACACCTCTGACTTCAATTATAGGCTATGCGGACATGCTCAATTCCTTAAAGCTTACGGAGGAAGAATGCCATGATGCCTATTTTTACATTTACAATCAGGGAAAGCGTCTGGAGAACCTGTCCCATAAGCTGCTGGACCTGGTGAGTATGGACAAAAATCCGCTGACCTTTCGGACCGTGTCCACCAAGGACCTGGAGCAGAATCTGCGCATCACCATGCGTCCTATCTGGAAGCAGCGGGGTGTCAGAGGAAAAGTGGACATGGAAAAAGCATTCATCCAGGGAGACGCCGAGCTGCTGCTCTCCCTGCTCTATAATCTGCTGGACAATGCGGTCAAGGCTTTGGACAAGGGGGAGGAAAGCTTTATGCTTATGAAAGGCAGCTGCCTGAAAGGTTTTTACGAGATCAAGGTGGTGGACAACGGCAGAGGCATCCCGGCGGAGGAAATCAGCCGCATCACGGAGGCGTTCTATATGGTGGACAAATCCCGTTCCAGAAAGGAGGGCGGAGCGGGAATCGGAATGGCTCTGTGCCAGAAGATCATTCAGCTCCACAGCGGGACTTTGGTAGTGGACAGCAGGCTGGGAGAGGGAACCGTGATCAAGGTCACTTTCCCAAGAGAGGAAAATCATGTGAAAGGGGAGAAAGCCGGACATGGCAGATAGAACAGCAGCCAGGCGAAAACGGAGAAGAAAAAACATATCCTATTATGCGGTCATTGTATCAATACTGGCCGTGCTTATTGCCGCGGCTTTTTTCGCACCGCAGATACTGTTTCAGATACAGGACGCAATCCTCTGTAAAGATACGGTTCTGACCCGGCAGGAGAGCATAAATGTGGAAGCGCTCGGTACAACCTATGAATCTCTGGCTGTGAGAATGCAAAATTATGCGGAGGGGCAGTCGGCCGGCAATACCTTTTATGTCACTTCCCAGGAGGTAGCGGTGACAAGTGAAATGGAGGATTATGCTTACTCTAACGGAATTTATGGAGAAATGACAGGAAATATGATTGAGCTCGGACTGCTGCCTACGTATACCTGGAGCGTAGGATATGTCATAACGGATTGGAAGCAGTATGTCATCTACAGCAATGACTTTACGAAAGGCGTAAACTTTATCCTCTGGTACATAGAAATGCAGGATGACAACGAAGTGATATTCAAGTTCCTGGTCGATGCGGAGGACGGCACGGTCTATGCCGTCAAGACAGAGGGAAACCGCATCCCGGAAAGGAATGCAGCGGAATCGCCGCACAATTATATAGACAATTTTTCCTGGAGAGATCTCAGCGCCACGGCTGTGTGGATATTTTTTGCCTCAATGTATGAAGCCATAGACAGCGGGGAGACAAAGACCCTGGATATCATGATTGGCGAATACGGATGGACTGCAGACGAATTGGCAAATAATGCAGACTATGCCGTCGATCACGGAATCATTGAGGACGATATCTACAACAAGGAAAGAGAAGCCCTTTTGTACGAAATGTTCAGCATGCATGAGGAGTGGAGAGATGTCAGTGAAAAGGTGCGGTACTATGTATGGGAGAATGATACCATATATTTCCTGCTGCCTTTCGGAGATACCAAACTGGATATGGTCATTCACATAGATGATTCCGAAGAGGCCTCAGAGTACATTTACGGCATACCGGATATTCTCATGGGAATCCGCCAGATTTACGAAATGATTCCGGAATTTGCATAAAAGGCGCCCTGTACCAATATATTTAGAAAAACAGCGTGGTCAAATTGGCCGGGTGAGGTTTTTCATAAAGATGGGGGAGAATATTTTTTGCAGGTTGCTTTTTCAACATAGGATATGTGGGGGAAGCGTCTTTGGAACTGTCGTCGGCAATCTCATCGCGTGGCTGGACGATCTGGTCTGGGGGCCGTGGATGCTGGCGCTGCTTTTAGGGAGCGGATGCTATCTGATGATCCGGATGGATTTTTTCCCCGTCAAAAACCTGAGGTTCGCATTCAGATGCGCTTTGGGGATAGAGGGGAAAGGGGGTGCTGCGGAGGCTGACGGGAAATGCAGGAGGAGACGCCGCAGGACTGCCGGGGGAGGACAGAGCGGAAAGATATCCTCCCTGTCTTCTCTGACCACGGAGCTGGCCACCACCCTTGGCATCGGAAATATCGTGGGTGTGGCATCGGCCATGGTACTGGGCGGGCCGGGGGCGCTGTTCTGGATGGTGGCAACCAGCATCATAGGGCTGGCCACCAAACTCACGGAGAGCATGCTGGCGGTTAAGTACAGGGGCAGGAACGACAGAGGGGAGATTGCGGGAGGTCCCATGTACACCTGTCTGCGCGGGTTTCCGAACCGGAGGTTTGGCAGAATGTTGGGATTCCTCTTCGCCCTGTTCGCAGTGACGGCCTCTTTCGGCATGGGAAACATGACCCAGTCCAATTCCATCGCGGACGCCATGTGGGTGGCTTTCGGCCTGCCAAAGGCGAAGACAGGGCTTTTCCTGACGATCCTCACCGTTCTGGTGGTGATCGGAGGCATCGGCGTCATCGGGAAAGTGACCCAGGTGTTGGTGCCTTTTATGGGCGTCTTCTATCTGTGCGGCGCCTTTGCCGTGATACTGGTACATTGGAGAAATGTGCCGGTGGCCGTAGGCGGAATCCTGACGGCAGCTTTCTGCCCTCAGGCCGTGTCCGGTGGCATATTTGGCAGCGTCACGGCCACCGCGTTCCAGTCGCTGCGCTGGGGCGTATCCAGAGGTATCTTCTCCAATGAGGCTGGGCTGGGGGCCTCCGGCATCACGGCCGCGGCGGCGGATACGGAGGACTACATAAAGCAGGGCTGCATCAGCATGACGGGGGTGTTTCTGGACACGGTGGTTGTCTGCACGATTACAGGGCTGGCTTTCGCTGCATCCGGTGTGCTGGGGAGCACGGGCGCAGACGGGCAGCCCCTGACCGGCACGGCGCTGACGCTGGCAGCTTTCCGCACCGCCCTGGGGGACTGGGGAGGGAGCTTCATCAGCGTCTGCATCGCCCTGTTCGCCTTTGCAACGGTGATAGGCTGGGCCTATCAGGGGGAGAAAGCCTTTGAATTCCTCATGGGGGGCCGGACCAAGTACAATCTGTGGTATCGGTTCGCCTACGGGCTGGCGGCATTTCTCGGCTGCATCTGCTCGCTGGAGACCGTGTGGAATTTCTCGGATATCTGCAATGCCCTGATGGCGGTGCCGAACCTGATCTGCGTGCTGGCGCTTTCGGGAAAGGCGTGCCGGGAGATCCGGGACTATCCGGTGCCGGGGGAGACACGCTAGAAACTAATCGAAAAATAACCCCCAAAAATGTCCAGACAGGAATGTGCCATTGTGATAAACAATGATTTGTGGTATGATGGGAGTCAAATAATGCAGAAAGCCCGGGCAGCGGCAATACGCACCCGCAGAAACGCAGAAAAGAGAGGTCAACAAACATGTCAAAGACAATCGATTACTTTTTGCAGTACACGAAGATTGACACCCAGTCCGACGAGACCACCGGAACATCGCCCAGCACGGCGAAGCAGCACGACTTGGCACAGCTCCTGGTCCAACAGTTGGAGGATATAGGGGCCACGGAGATTACCTACGACAGGGAGCACTGCTATGTGTATGCCACCGTCCCTGCGTCAGAGGGCTGTGAGGGCGCGCCGGTGCTGGGGCTGATCGCCCATATGGATACGTCCCCCGCAGTGTCCAATGCAAATACAAAACCGTGGATCGTGAAAAATTATGACGGCGGGGACATCGTGCTGAACGAAGCGGAGAACATCGTGTTCAAGAGAGCGGATTTTCCGGAGATGGAGGAGTATGTGGGACATGATCTGATCGTCACGGACGGCACCACGCTCCTGGGCGGGGACGACAAGTGCGGCATCGCGGAGATCATGGCGGCTGGCGAATACCTGCTGCAGCACCCGGAAATAAAGCACGGGAAGATCCGCATCGGCTTCACACCGGACGAGGAGATCGGAGAGGGGACCAAGTATTTCGACGTAAAGCTGTTCGGCGCGGATTTCGCCTACACTGTGGACGGCGGCGGGTTCGGCGGGCTGCAGGCGGAGACTTTCAACGCGGCAGGGGCCAAGCTTACCGTGAATGGGCGCAGCGTCCACCCCGGCGATGCCAAAGGCAGGATGATCAATTCCATGCTGGTGGCCTTTGAGTTCCAGAACCTGCTTCCGGTGTTCGACAACCCCATGTACACCCAGGGGCGGGAGGGCTTCTTCCATCTGGACAATATCCACGGAACCGTGGACAGGACGGTGTCGGACTACATCATCCGCGACCATGACCGGAATCTGTTCGAACACAGGAAAGAAATCTTCAGACAGTGTGCGGACTTTCTGAACCGGAAGTATGGGGAGGGGACCGTGGAAGTGGAGATGAAGGACAGCTATTACAACATGTGGGAGGTTTTAGAGCCCCATATGCATCTGATCGACAATGCCTCGGAAGCCATCCGGGAACTGGGCGGCGAGCCCGTGGTAAGTCCCATCCGGGGCGGCACGGACGGCGCAAGGCTCTCTTTCCAGGGACTTCCCTGCCCCAACCTCTGCAACGGCGCAGGCAACGGCCACAGCCGCTATGAGTTTGCGAGCGTGCAGTACATGGAGAAAGTGACGCAGCTGCTCCTGAAGCTGGCAGAGAAATATGCTACATTTAGCCATATGTGACGACGACAAAAGGTTCCCGCAGTATTCGTGCTCTTTTGTTATGGTTCTGATGAATATGTCCTGATGATTTCCGCCGCAATCTCACGTTTGGAGACACAGCGGTCCATGGCCTGTTTTTCTATGTAGCGGTGCGCATTCGGTTCGTCCATCTTGCTCTCGCTTATTAAAAGCCACTTTGCACGGTTTACAATGCGGATTTCTTCCATTTTCTCCTCGATGGAGAGGGTTTTCTTCTCTGCTTTGCGAAGCCGTTCTCTTGCGCTTGACATCCAGCCCAGCGCTGTCATGATTGTCTGCCGGGAGATTGGCTTCGGGAGTGTGAAAACGCCGTGTTCGGCCACCTTGTCGTATAGCTCTGCGTGAAGTTCCCCGCGAACCATCAGCAGGACTACGGTTCCTCTTGAACGACATGCGTCTATGGCGAATCTTGTCCCGGTATCGTCCGGTAAGGGCGAGTTGACGATGACATAATCGTATGCCCGTTGGGCAAAGGCTCTTTTCGCGGCACTGATGTTTGAGACCACATGAACAGGCGCGTACTTGGATTCGGGGAGCAGCGCGGTGAGAGCGGTGTTTAGACTCTCTGCCGCAGAAACGATCAGAACACTGTATATCTGTTCTTTTAGACTCATTTTGTACGCCTCCTTTTTCGGCCGGATCCATTTATTCCCGCGGGCAATGAGCCAAGTGCTCTGCTTAAATCCAGCCGAAGACTGGATTGCGCACATTGGCGATGCCCCCCGGGGACGAATACTCCTGCAGCGCTACAAACTTGATGTCCCGCCGGCTTGCTGCGGGGAATTTGGCTGATTGCAGTAGATGTCCAGGATTGCCGCTGGCACATGGGCTTTGAGGAACTCACTTTCAGCTGCGATTTTGCGCGCCCAACGCAGATCTTCGGGCAGTTTCCTGAACTTTGCCAGGGTTTCGGCATCGGCTTTATACAGATTGATGTCCGCAGCCTCCGGCAGGTCCGGTTTGTTTTGCAGTCCGTAGAGACCGGCATAAATCATCAGCGCAAATGCCAGATAGGGATTTGCGGCAGGATCGGGAGACCGAAGTTCTGCCCTGTAATATTCTCCTACGGAGGCCGGAATACGGATCAGTTGAGAGCGGTTTTCATGTGACCAGGAAAGAAAGCCGGGAGCCTTATTCTGTCCGAAACGTTTGTAGGAATTTTCGGTCGGGTTTAGGAATGCGGTCATTTCTTCCACTTTCTCAAGAATACCGGCGATCACATGAGAAAGATTTCCATCATTTTCATTGGGCCTTACAGAGATATTGATATGAAATCCGTTTCCCGGCGCATGATCAAGAGGCTTGGCAGAAAAATCCGCGTACAGGCCGTTCCGGTGGGCAACGGTCCTTACCACTGTCTGAAATGTCATAGCATTGTCTGCTGCGGTGATGGCATCGGAATAGCGAAAGTCAATTTCATTCTGTCCCGGCCCCTCCTCGTGATGGGAGCTTTCGGGGTGAATGCCCATCTGCTCCAGGGTGAGACATATTTCACGGCGTATGTTTTCCCCCTGGTCTTCAGGCGCTATGTCCATATATCCTGCTTCGTCATAGGGGATTTTAGTGGGCCTGCCCCATTCATCTAACCGAAAGAGATAGAACTCCTGCTCAGCGCCGAACAGGAACGCAAATCCTGCTTTCCCGGCATCGTCCATGGCCTTTTTCAGTAAACTGCGGGTGTCGCATTCAAATGGCCTGCCGTCCGGATGGGAGATACTGCAGAACATTCGCACCACCCGTCCGTGTTCCGGACGCCAGGGAAGCGGCATTAAGGTTTCCGCATCGGGATGGAGCAGCAGATCGCATCTTGTTTCATCGCCGAAGCCTGCGATGGCGGAGGCGTCAAAGGCAATTCCGTATTCAAAGGCACGGGGAAGTTCCTCCGCCATAATAGATATATTCTTCTGTCTGCCAAACACATCGCAAAAGGCAAGACGGATAAATTTCACATCTTCCTCTCTGACGTACTGCATTACCTCTTCCCTTGAATATTTCATACAATCTACCCTTTTCCTTTCCGTGATTGATACCACACACCAGTAAAACTTGCCTCAAATTCCCACCGCAGGCTGCCGGCAGGATACCTTTGCTTCTTTTCCTGCCATAAAGTCCGGCGATCTGCAGTTTAGTTTGCCACATACATCTGCCTGTAGGGACTTTTGCTGTCAGGGGTAATGACAGTAAAGGGCGAAGACAACACTTCACGAATGTCATAACCGAATAAATCGCAGTATTCGGACACATACGCTTTTACTTCTTCCCTATCGGTTTCGTCTGCGGCACGGGCAGTCACCTGACTTGGGAACCTTATATTCCTGCAGTCAGAACGCAGGAACATTTTCCCGCCGTGCATCCCTGATATTGCCATGAACCACGATTATGCCTGCATTCATGGTATCGCCTACGGCCTCCTGGGCATTTGCATTGACCGTAATGACGGTGCCGTTTAGATAAGCGCCCAGGGCATTGCCCGGAACGCCGCTGATCGTAATGCTTTTATCGGACATCCCGGCTGCAATATAGCACTGCCCGCAGCAGTCGGTGACAGCGCAGTCATGGGCGGCTTTGCGGAGGGCTTCGTTTAAAGCTCTGTAATGGAGATTTTTTGCGTTTACTAACATCATATGATACCACACCTTTACCGTTTTTTCTATGGGATTTTTATGTGCGGTCACTCTCCCGCCTGGGAGATGCCCAGGATCTCAAGTTCTTTGTCTGTCATGCCGATTCCCCGGAGCATCAGGCGATTGCCCCGGAGGGATTCGATGGAATTGATTCCCATACCGCCCATCAGTTCCTTGATCTCATGCCGCCAGGCATTCATCAGGTTGATAAGACGCTTGCTGCCCGTATGGGGATCCAGGCGTGCTACAAGTTCGGGACGCTGGGTTGCGATGCCCCAGTTACATTTACCGCTTTGGCAGGTGCGGCAGAGATGGCAGCCCAGAGCCGGGCAAGGAGCGATAAAGGCCGTAACCGGCAAAACCGCCGCCCAGTCCGTTGGAACGATCGTGCATGGGCTTCATGGCATTGGCGATCGTTCCGCCGGACATTCGGTTTCCCTCACAGGAAATGACGGCGGCGATGGCACATCCGGAGGGGATTCGTACTGTCCTTCCAGTTTCATATGGGTACCCTGCCTTTCGGGAAAATAGAATAGAGCAAAGGCGTTCATTTCGGCGCAGATCCCCCAGTATCTGTCTGCACCAAAATGAACGCCTTTGCTCATTTACGAGTATCATACTCCGAAACCTGTACTTTGTCAAGGTGAAACATTAAAGTTTGAATTCACCTAAAAAACAAAAAAAGGGTTGACAAAGAAAACTTACAGGTGTATAACGGATAGCGTAAAGGCAACGGCGTCTTTGAGTGTAAGTGCTCGAAGACACCGTTTTTTTGTCATATAGGAAAGTTTGCTCTATATGTTCTATAATGACAAAACCCTCCGGGGGATGCGCACGCAAATGCAATGGACGTTTGTCGCTGACGCGGCGCATTTGCGGCGTTTGTAATCAAAAATCCGGAACGGAAAAGGAGAGGATAGGATGGAAACGGTAAAAGATTATTTTGGAAGCCTGGTATTCGATGACAGAGTCATGAAAGCCACTTTAACGGATCAGGTCTATGCGTCCCTGAAAAAGACCATCGACCAGGGGACTGAGCTTGATATAGGCGTAGCCCATGGGGTGGCCATGGCAATGAAAGAGTGGGCGCTGTCCAAAGGCGCGACCCATTTCACACACTGGTTTCAGCCGCTGACCGGTATAACGGCAGAAAAACATGACAGTTTCATCACGCCATCCCCTGACGGCGGTGTGATCATGGATTTTTCGGGCAAAGAGTTGATCAAGGGTGAGCCGGATGCCTCTTCTTTCCCCAGTGGCGGATTGAGGGCCACCTTTGAGGCCAGAGGCTATACGGCCTGGGATCCTACCTCATATGCGTTTATCAAGGGCAGGACGCTCTGCATTCCTACTGCATTCTGCTCCTACGGCGGGCACGCATTGGATAAAAAGACACCGCTTCTTCGCTCTATGGAGGCGCTGAATAAACAGGCTCTCCGTATCCTGCGTCTGTTTGGCAATGATGGAGTAAAGAGAGTGACCAGCTCTGTGGGTCCTGAGCAGGAATACTTTTTGATCACAAAGGAAATGTATGAAAGACGTCCTGATCTTCGTTTTACGGGCCGTACCCTATTCGGGGCAAAGCCGCCCAAAGGTCAGGAAATGGATGACCATTACTTTGGCGTCATCAAGCCCCGTGTGGCCGCTTATATGGAAGAGCTCAACGATGAACTCTGGAAACTGGGAATCCTGGCGAAAACCGAGCATAACGAGGTGGCTCCTGCCCAGCACGAGCTGGCGCCGATTCATACCACCACCAATATCGCCACAGACCACAATCAGCTTACAATGGAAATCATGCAGAAAACAGCCGCAAAGCATGGCCTGGTCTGCCTGCTCCACGAAAAACCCTTTGCAGGCGTCAACGGCAGCGGCAAGCACAACAACTGGTCCATTGCCACAGACAGCGGCCAGAACCTGCTTTCGCCCGGCGCCACGCCCTATGAGAACGCGCAGTTTTTGCTGTTCCTCTGCGCTGTAATAAAAGCGGTGGACGATTATCAGGATCTGCTCCGCATCTCCGTTGCCACGGCCGGAAACGACCACCGTCTGGGTGCAAACGAAGCGCCGCCTGCTGTTGTCTCCATATTCCTGGGCGATGAACTCAGCGCGGTTCTGGAGGCAATCGAGAACGATACGCCCTATGAGGGAACCGAAAAGACGCAAATGAAGCTGGGCGCGGATGTTTTGCCCAAATTCAACCGCGACACCACCGACCGCAACCGGACATCCCCTTTCGCGTTTACCGGCAACAAATTCGAGTTCCGTATGCTGGGCTCTTCCAACAGTATTGCCTGTGCCAACATTATGCTGAATACCGCGGTTGCCGAAAGCCTGAAAATCTATGCCGACCGTCTGGAAGGGGCAAAAGATTTTGAGACCGCGCTTCATGAAATGATCAGAAAAACCATCAAAGACCATAAGCGTATCATTTTCAACGGAAACGGCTATGAGGAAAACTGGATTCGGGAGGCCACGGAAAAACGAGGGCTTCTCAACTATCGCACCACTGCGGACGCGGTGCCCCATATTCTTGACAAAAAGAATGTGGATATGCTGACTTCCCACGGTGTCTTCACAGAGGCGGAAATCAGATCGAGGTATGAGATAACATTAGAAAATTATTGCAAAACCATCATCATTGAAGCCAATACCATGGTGGATATGGCAAAAACCCAGATCGCGCCTGCCGTCAGCGCCTATGCATCAGAGCTTGCAGGGACATCTGCGGCAAAGAAGGCCCTGGATTCCGCTTTGGCATGCGGTTATGAAACGGAGCTTGTCCGGAAGCTTTCCGCCCTGACAGACAGGATCTATGACGGTGCGGTTGCCGTTGAAAATTCGCTTCTGTCGCTTGCCGCCGCCGAAGACATCGGTGGGGAGGCCGCCTTGATTCGGGATCAGGTACTGGCCGGGATGGGCGAATTAAGGGTGGCCTGCGATGAGGCCGAAACCCTGACCGCCAAAAGATATTGGCCTTATCCCTCCTATGGAGATCTGCTTTTCAGCGTTCAATAGAGATGAGGGATTGGGAAGGAGCGGAGGAAATGGCCAAATATATATTTGTTACGGGAGGCGTGGTATCGGGTCTGGGCAAGGGGATCACGGCCGCTTCTCTGGGAAGGCTGCTGAAGGCGCGGGGGCTGAAAGTGGCGGCGCAGAAGCTTGATCCTTATATCAATGTGGATCCCGGAACCATGAGCCCCTATCAGCACGGAGAAGTATATGTCACCGAGGACGGAGCCGAAACCGACCTTGACCTGGGACATTATGAGCGTTTTATCGATGAGGACTTGAACAGATACTCCAATCTCACCACCGGCAAGGTCTACTGGAATGTGCTGAACAAGGAACGGCGGGGCGAATACCTCGGTTCCACCGTGCAGGTGATTCCGCATATCACAAATGAGATCAAGGAATTTGTCTACCGTGTGGGAAAGAAGACCAATGCCCATGTGGTCATAACCGAAATCGGCGGCACCATAGGCGATATCGAGTCGCAGCCTTTTATCGAGGCGGCAAGGCAGATCTCTCTGGAGGCGGGCAGAGAAAACAGCCTGTTCATTCATGTGACATTGGTGCCCTTCCTGGGCGGCTCCGGTGAACACAAATCGAAACCCACACAGCATTCGGTGAAAGAGCTGCAGGGCATGGGCGTGAACCCGGACATTGTGGTGCTGCGCTGCGATGAGCCGCTGGAGGAGTCGATTTTCAGGAAGATATCCATGTTCTGCAATGTGAAGCCGGACTGTGTCATCGAAAACAGGACGTTGCCCAATCTGTATGAAGCGCCCCTGATGCTTGAAAAGGCGGGCTTCTCTTCCGTTGTGTGCCGTGAGCTGGGGATAGAAGCGCCCGCTCCGGAGCTTGCGGAATGGGAGGAGATGGTGGAGCGCATCAAGGCCAGGCCCCATTATGTGGACATCGGGCTTGTGGGCAAGTATGTGGGATTGCACGATGCCTATCTCTCGGTTGCGGAAGCGCTTTCCCATGCAGGTTATTTCCATAATACCCATGTCCGCATCCATTGGCTGGATTCGGAAGAAATCACGGCAGACACCGTGGAAGAAAAACTGGGGGGACTGGACGGGATTCTGGTGCCCGGGGGCTTCGGCAGCCGGGGCGTGGAAGGCATGATCCTGGCGGTGAGGTTTGCCAGGGAGAGGGAAATTCCGTATCTGGGAATCTGTCTCGGCATGCAGATCGCCGTCATCGAATACGCCCGGAACGTTCTCGGCATGAGGGACGCGAACTCCGGGGAATTCGACGAATTGTGCAGGCATAAGGTGATCGATTTTATGCCGGGACAGAGCGATGCCATTGACAAAGGCGGAACCCTCCGGCTGGGCGCGTATCCCTGCAGCATCAAGGCGGGCACCACAATGGCGCGCTGCTACGGCGCCGCGGATATCAGGGAACGGCACAGACACCGCTATGAGTTCAACAATGCATACCGGGAAGCTTTTGAAGGGGCGGGGCTCACCGTCAGCGGAACCTCTCCTGACGGCAGGCTTGTGGAAACGGTGGAGCTTGGCGAACATCCGTTCTATGTGGGCGTACAGTACCACCCGGAGTTTAAGAGCCGCCCCAACAGGCCCCATCCCCTGTTCAAGGGATTTATCGGAGCGGCATTTGAGAAAGCCATGGGAGGTAGGATATGAGTATCCGTGAAGAATGCGGCGTGTTTGGCGTGATGGCTCCCGATATCCGCGATGTGGCAGGCATATGCTATTATGGTCTGTATGCGCTTCAGCACAGGGGGCAGGAAAGCTGCGGGATCGTAGTCAATGACGACGGCCTGTTCGCCTCCCATAAGGATTTGGGTCTGGTGGGCGAAGTCTTTTCGGGAGAGGCCTTGTCCCGTCTGCCGGAAGGGCAGATGGCAGTGGCGCATGTGCGCTACGGCACCACCGGAGGGACGAACCGAAATAACTGCCAGCCCATTGAGGTCAACCATCAAAAAGGCAGGATGGCACTGGCGCACAACGGAAATCTTTCCAATGCGGCAAAACTGCGCAGCGGGCTTGAACTGTCCGGCGCTATTTTCCATACCACAAGCGATACCGAAACCATTGCCTATATCATTACAAAGGAACGCCTGAAAACAAGCTCCATAGAGGATGCCGTAAGCAGCGCCATGGACATACTGGACGGCGCCTATTCCCTGATTGTGATGTCGCCCCAAAAGCTGATCTGCGCCAGAGACCCGTATGGATTCCGGCCTCTCTGCTACGGAAAGACAAGCGACGGAATGTATGTGGCAGCCTCTGAAAGCTGCGCCATCCAGGCGGTGGGCGGCCGGGTGATCCGGGATGTGGAACCCGGAGAGATCCTTGTCTTCAGCAGAAACGGCGTTGTCTCCCGAAAGGAACACTGCGGCAAACAGCAGAAAAAGCTCTGCGTTTTCGAGTATATCTATTTTGCCCGTTCCGATTCGGTCATCGACGGCGTTTCGGTTCATGCAGCCAGAGTAAGGGCCGGATCCATTCTTGCAAAAACCCATCCGGTAGAAGCGGATCTTGTGATCGGGGTGCCGGATTCCGGGCTGGACGCGGCACTGGGGTACAGCCGTTCGTCAGGTATTCCCTACGGCATGGGACTGATGAAAAACAGGTATGTGGGCAGAACCTTCATCGCGCCGGGAGACCGTCTTGATAAAGTGAGGATCAAGCTTTCCGCCATAGAAGATGCGGTGAGGGGCAAACGCCTGGTGCTGATCGACGACTCCATTGTACGGGGCACCACCAGCGGGCGCATCGTGACATTGCTGCGGGAAGCGGGCGCCAAAGAGATCCATATGAGGGTCTCTTCGCCGCCGTTTCTCCATCCCTGCTACTACGGGACGGATATTGACTCGGAAGAACATCTGATCGCCTGCCAATATACCACTGCCGAAATCGCCCGCAGGATCGGTGCGGATTCCCTGGGCTATCTTCCGGTAGAACAGCTTTCCCTGCTGACCGGCAGCTGCCATTACTGTAATGCCTGCTTCAGCGGAGCGTATCCCACTAAGATACCCGCCGACACCCGAAAGGATCGGTTCGAACGGCGGTTATCGGAGAAAGAGCCATAGAGACAGAGATTCACTGAGAAGGAGAAGACAAACAATGCTGAAGCCCAATACAAGATACGGGGACTTAAAAGATGCCTATCTGTTTAACACCATCTACAGAAAGACAGAGGAATATCTCATCTCAAACGCCGGTAAAAAGGTGCTTAAAATGGGCGTGGGGGATGTATCCCTGCCCCTTTGTCCGGCGGTGATTCAGGCACTGCACGCTGCCGTTGAGGAGCAGGGGAACGCGGCCACTTTCCATGGGTATATGCCGGAGGCCGGCGATCCTGCGCTTCGGAAAGCCATTGCGGAGCATTATCGGAACAGGGGCATTGAGAGGGAGGAGCATGAAATCTTTGTTTCCAGCGGCGCCTGCGACGATCTCGGCGATATTCTTGAACTGTTTGAGCGGGATAACAGCGTTATGGTGATAGAGCCTGCATATCCGGAGTATGTGGATACCAATCTTCTCGCGGGGAGAGAGATTATTCACTTGTCGTCCGGAGAGGAAAACGGCTTCCTGCCCGAACCATGTGAAAAAGCAAAGGCTGACATCCTCTATATCTGTTCTCCCAACAATCCCACCGGCGCCGCTTTCAGCCGCAGCGGGCTGCAGGCCTGGGTGGACTTCGCAAATGAAATCGGTGCGGTTATCCTGTTTGACGCTGCATACGAAATCTTTATAGAAGATAAAGAGATCCCTCACAGCATTTACGAGCTGAGCGGCGCAGACAGATGCGCCATCGAAATCTGTTCCCTTTCCAAAACGGCAGGGTTTACGGGTACTCGGGTGGGCTATACAGTGGTGCCCCGCAATCTGATCCGGGGCGGTATGAATCTCAATGAAATGTGGGCGCGCAATCGTGAGACCAGGACAAACGGCGTTTCCTATATCCTGCAAAAAGGAGCTTTGGCGGTATTTACACCGGAAGGCCAAAGACAGATTCACGACAATCTGCGGATCTATAAAGAAAATGCCGCTTGTTTTATGAAAGCATTGGAAGAAGCCGGCATCTGGTATACAGGCGGTAAAAATGCGCCCTATCTCTGGATGAAATGTCCCGACGGAATGAGCGGCTGGGGGTTTTTCGACTATCTGCTGAAGGAAATTCAGGTAGTCGGTATCCCGGGGGAGGGGTTCGGCGCGTGCGGGAAAGGATATTTTCGGTTCTCCACCTTTGGAAATCCGGAAGAAACCAAAGAGGCGGCAAAGCGCCTTTGTAATTTGTTGAAAAAGAGGTAATCTTATGAAAATTTCCTGTCTGCAAATGAAGATGGAACTTGGAAATCCGTCTGAAAATTTTTCTCATGCAAAGCAGATGATCTGCCGTGGAGTAAAAGAAAATCCGGACGTTCTTGTGCTGCCCGAGACCTGGAATACGGGATTTTTCCCCAAAACGCGGCTTGCGGAAATGTCTTCCCATAACCTTGCCGAGGTTAAGGAACATATCGGCGGTTTGGCGACAGAATACGGTGTAAATATCGTAGCAGGCTCGGTCTCCAATCTGCGCGATGGAAAGATTTTCAACACGGCGGCGGTGTTTGACCGAAAAGGCGCCTGTATTGCAGAATATGACAAAACCCATTTGTTTACGCCCATGGGCGAGGACGGATATTATACCCGCGGCGACCATATCTGTGTTTTTGCATTAGACGGCATCAAATGCGGCGTGATTATCTGCTATGATCTGCGTTTCCCGGAACTTACGCGCAGACTTAGCCTGGACGGAATCGAGATGCTGTTCGTGGTTTCTCAGTGGCCGGAAGAAAGAATCGACCACTTAAGATGCCTGACGGCGGCAAGAGCCATTGAAAACCAGATATTCGTTGTGAACTGTAATTCCTGCTCATCGGCTGACGGTACTGTGTTTGGCGGAACATCCGCAGTGATTGACCCGATGGGCAGAACTTTGGCACTGGCGGGAAAAAAGGAAGAAATTCTGTCCGTTGAATGCCACATGAACCTGACGGAGAAAATTCGTGACAGAATACCTGTATTCCGGGACAGACATCCCGGGCTATATTAAGGGCGACATGCGGCGTGTCCAGGAAAAGTAACTTGAATAACTTTCATTCCTATTCGTGCCGCCAGCCGAAAGCGGCGGAATGGAGATTAATAGGATGGTGGTGCGCACGATACCTTGCGGAACTCCCCGTGAGCAGTAACCTGTGATCTATGGGCAGACATCGGCACATAGCAGCCATCGCCAAGTCCAAAAATGTATTGCAATTCCGATCTTCATATGATATGATAAAAACACTTCAAAAAATCTATTTTTCATAACAGCATAAGCTGTCAGTTACAGCTTTCTGGCATGTAATAACCAGCTTCCAGCGGAAGCCATGGATCTGGGCGTTTTGTCTGAAGTAACCCATTCATAATTGAACAAGCAGGCAGACGCGGAAAGAATCGATATTGTTTGTTTCCCATCTGCCTGGCCGGGAGGTGTGTATGAAACAGACAAAAAAGAAAGGCAGAAGCATGAAACACAAAGATCATTACAATGACGACTATATCGTCATTCTTTCCAAAAAAATTTTTTCCGTAATGCCGGACTTCGATGAGAACACCTTTTGCTGTGCCCTGCTTGGCAGATTGGACGACAAAGAACTGTTTGCAAGACTTGACTGCATTGTGGATGCCATGCAGTCAAGCATGCCCGGCGATTACCGGAAAAACATCCGGGCCTTTTTCAATCTGTTGGGGCCGGAACTGGAACGGTCCGAGGGAATGTTTCAATTTGGATGGTGGCTGTGGCCTGTTGGCAGATACGTTGAACGGTATGGAAATGAAGATTGGGCTTTATCACTCTCTTTTTTAAAGGAACTGACAAAGCGGTTTACCGGAGAATATGCGATCCGTCCTTTGCTGCAAAGACATCCGAAAGAGGTGATGGATGAGCTGATAAAATGGACCGGAGACGGTAATGTCCATGTGAGACGGCTTGCAAGCGAAGGCGTCAGAACACGGCTTCCCTGGTCGCAGAAGCTATTGGTTGCGCTGGATGAGTTTGAAAGGTATGCCATTATTCTTACGAATTTAAAGGATGATCCGGAGAGATTCGTCCAGAAAAGCGTTGGGAACAACCTGAACGACTTATATAAGGACGCCCCGGAAAAAGCGGATTTCCTTATTTCACAATGGAGGGAAACAGGGCGGAGCAAGGCCCAGGAGTGGATCATCAAGCACGGAAGAAGAAATCAGAAATAACGGATGTCTCAAGGAACGAGGCCGCTTCCGTGGAAATCCGCGGGGCGGCTTTTTCTCAACAACCGAACACTCCCGAAGCAGGGATGCTATTGTTTGTGTGGAATCCTTTTGATTTTGAAAATGATTTTGAAAATATATTCTGGCCGGAAGATTATCATTGTCATAGCTTAAATTATCCGTTATACTAGGAGACAGACCGGACAAGGGTGAGGGCTGAAAATTCTTGTCTGTACGACGGACCGCATATGGACGAAGATCCGGATCATCAAGATCTGTGAATTGCGGAAAACCAGCCAATATAAAGCATTTCGGGGCTTCCGGAATGCAGCGGAAAGGAAGTGAAAAAGCGGACAGACGTCTGCCAGCGGACAAATGTTGAATATCAGTCAGGACAAGATAAGGATAAGACTCATGGTTCCCGATGATGCTGCAGTGCTGCTCAAATGGATGACGGACATGCGCGTACTGGAGTTCTATGAGGGGAGAGACAAGAGATATACGCCGGAACTGATACAGGAAGATTTTTTTGAGGATGAATATTCAGGCAGTCCGCTTCCTGATAGAAAGCAGTTTTAAGGACATAAAAGTTGACAGCGTCCAGTTGATTGGCAGCGGGAATGACTGCGATGCATATGAAATCAACGACAATATCATATTCAAATTTCCGAAACATGAACGGGCTGGCCTCAATATAAAAAAGGAAATTGAGATATTGCGGTTTTTGGAGAATAAGTTATCTTGCCCAATTCCCAAAGTATTGTATGTCGGGGTGCCGAATGGGTATGCGGATTGGATTCATGAGGGATTGGAAAAGCTGAAAGAATTAGATTCATGTTTAATGACCTCATGAACATAAAAAGAAACGAGCATCCCGCGGAAGGCAGGAAAGGGCCGGTTTTCAAGGTATGGAGGAACAGGGAAAGATGGGAAAAACAGTGCCGGATTCAAATAAAAAGTTCATCGACAGTATCAAGATTGAGGATGTGCCGTGGGGCAAATTGACCACCGCATACGGTCGCGCGGCGGATTTTCCAGAATATCTCGCTATACTTGACGAGATGGCAGAACGCGAAAAGATGGAACATGCGTTCGATGAGATTGGAAACTGTATTGAGCACCAGGGGACATTATGGCATTCCACGCCCTTTGCGCTGATTTTCCTCGTGCGTATCTATCGGGCAGCAGCGAAGCGGGACGAAAGCGGCAATGCCGATTGGCTTGCGGAGGAACTGGAGGACTTATTTCACCTAATTGTACAATGTTTTCATGATATGATGGAGGAGACGGAGGATGAGGGATTCCTGCCGCTGTTTTCGGATATGCTTCGGGAGGAATATCTCTGGCCGGAGGATATGAGCGAGGAAGAGGAAGAAAGCCGCTGGGAAGAAGACGCTTACGATGAGGAACTATTTGCAAGCATCTACCATTATTCCTATGAATTGGTGAAGGAATTTGAGTGATAAGACATTCTGAAAACGGAATACATTTCTAAAAAAATTGATTTACATAAAATAAATATAAATTCAAACCCGCCCACAGAAGAACCGTCCAGGCAATACTTTTTTATGGTAAAGTGCCGGGGATGGGTGAAGGACTTTGAGGAAAAAAACGGGCGCACTCCTACCGCCTGCGTCACCACATTCGGCTGCCCGTTCGTGTGAGTAAACAAGATTCTGAAAAGTTATTGCAGTGCAGCGTACAAGGGAGGATTATGGAAAGAAACATAAGCATTATCAAGGATGTGAACGGGAACCAGCTTGTTATTGTGAATGATATTTGATTTAAAGGGGAAAGAAACATAGACTGGGATAAGGTTGAACAATATTTAAAACAATATGTTGGAGAATTTATATAGAAATCGCAGAAAGTAAAGAAATCAGATATATTGGCAGTGATCTGCCTGATGAATATTCTGGTTCAAATTATACTGCAAAATTAAAAGGAGCATTGGCAAAAGCAAATGCTGCACAAGGAATCCCAGAGATGATAGAAATTGCCCAAAATAAAAGATTTCGGGAAAATCTGGAAAGAAAACATGATAAAAATGCGAAATATGGCTGGTATCGATATGATTCCAGATTTGCAATACCAGTTTATGATGAAAATAATGATGTTTTGCGGAATAATATATTTCATGCAGAACTGGTGATAAGGCATTCTGAGAATAGAAAACTGTATTTATACGATATTATAAACATGAAAAAAGAAACGAGCACCCCGCTTGAGCCATAAAGCTGTACGGTAAAAAACTCGCTTCTTTTGTATAGTATATGTTGGAAAGGGAAAAAAGTCAAGAGAAATGTATAATGAAATTGATTTACATAAAATAAATATAAATTCCAACCCGCCCACAGAAGAACCGTCCAGGCAATACTACTTTATGGCAAAATGCCGGGGATGGGTGAAGGACTTCGAGGAACAAAACGGGCGCACGCCTACCGCCTGTGTCACGACTTTTGGCTGCCAGATGAACGCCCGGGACTCCGAGAAGCTCCTGGGCATCCTGGAAGCAATCGGCTTTTCCCCCACCGACAGCGAGCAGGCGGACTTCGTCATCTACAATACCTGCACCGTCCGTGACAATGCCAACCAGCGGGTCTACGGCAGGCTGGGCGTGCTGAAACGGTATAAAAAGGCCAATCCCCGGATGAAAGTAGCCCTCTGCGGCTGTATGATGCAGGAAACCACGGTGATCGAAAAACTGAAGAAAAGCTACTCTTTTATTGACCTGATTTTCGGCACCCACAATATATATAAATTCGCGGAGCTCCTCTGCACCTCTTTCGAGACGGAAAGGATGCTGATCGACATCTGGAAGGATACGGATAAAATCGTAGAAGATCTGCCGGTAGAACGAAAATACCCGTACAAGTCCGGCATCAATATCATGTTCGGCTGCAACAATTTCTGCAGCTACTGCATCGTGCCCTATGTGAGAGGGCGGGAGCGCAGCAGGGAACCCGGGGAAATCATACGGGAGATAGAGCGCCTGGTGGCGGAGGGCGTGGTGGAAGTGATGCTGCTGGGGCAGAACGTGAATTCCTATGGGAAGAATCTGGACAAGCCCATTACCTTTGCAGAGCTGCTGCGGGAGGTGGAGAAGATCGAGGGCCTGAAGCGCATTCGTTTCATGACTTCCCATCCCAAGGACTTGTCGGAGGAGCTGATAGAGGTTATAAAGCAGTCAAAAAAAATCTGCCGCCACTTGCATCTCCCTCTCCAGTCCGGCTCCACTAGGATCCTGGAGCGGATGAACAGACGCTATACCAAGGAGCAGTACATAGAGCTTGCGGAGCGCATCCGCAGGGAGATACCGGATATGGCCATCACAACGGACATCATCGTAGGCTTTCCGGGGGAGACCGAGGAGGATCTGGAGGAGACCCTTGACGTGGTGCGAAAGGTGAAGTATGACAATGCCTTTACTTTCATTTATTCCAAGCGCACGGGCACCCCTGCGGCGGCCATGGCTGACCAGGTGCCGGAAGAGCAGGTGAAGCGGGGCTTTGACAGGCTCTTAAAGCTGGTGCAGGATACGGCCAGAGAGCAGGTGGCGAAATACCAAGGGCAGGTCATGGAGGCGCTGATCGAGGAGGTGGCGGAGGAAAGGCAGTCCGACGACAGCGCTGTCCCTCTCGTCACCGGCAGACTTTCCAACAATACCATTGTCCATGTGCCCGGGGACGCTTCTTTGATCGGGAAGATCGTTCCGGTATCTTTGGACGAATGTCACGGATTTTATTATATAGGGCATTGCGTTTTGGACAAAAAAGATGCAGAATAGAGTTGATCCGGAGAAATCAGGGGCAGGAAGAAGATGACAGGACAGTTTACAAGGACCCGGCTGCTGCTGGGAGAAGCGGCCATGGAGAGGCTGCGGGAATCCAGAGTGGCCGTGTTCGGAATCGGCGGCGTGGGCGGACATGTATGCGAAGCCCTTGTCCGCAGCGGCATCGGGGCTTTTGATCTGGTGGACAATGACAAAGTAAGCCTGACGAACCTAAACAGACAGCTCATAGCAACCACAAAGACCATTGGCCGCAGCAAAGTGGAAGTGATGCGGGAGCGTATCCTGGAAATCAATCCGGAGGCGGATGTCAGGATTCACGATTGTTTCTTTCTGCCGGAAAATGCTGATGCGTTTCCTTTTGAAGATTATGACTATGTAGTAGACGCAGTGGACACTGTGACGGCCAAGATCGCGCTGGTCATGCGGGCACAGGAGAAAAATATCCCTGTCATCAGCAGCATGGGAGCCGGGAACAAATTGGATGCCACTGCGTTCCGCGTGGCGGACATCTATGAGACAAAGGTCTGCCCTTTGGCCAAGGTCATGCGGAGGGAGCTGAAGAAACGGGGCGTGGAGAGGTTGAAAGTGGTATATTCGGAAGAAATCCCCATTCGCTTCAATGCAGCAGGGACAGAGGATGAACTGACAGGCTCTACACCGGAAGAAGACAGCTCAAACAGGGACGCAGTGCGAAAGAGCATTCCCGGGAGCGTAGCTTTCGTTCCCTCCGTGGCAGGGCTGATTATCGCAGGAGAAGTCGTAAAGGATTTGGCAGAGTAGACGAAGAGAGAGGAAATCGGTTAGAATTATGGTTGTAAACATATAAGCTTCATAGAGACAAGGAGATACCCCATGAAAGTAGTATTGCGGAATCTGACGAAAAAATTCCCCAGCCGCGACAAAAAGAACAAAGCGGACGTGGTCGCCGTCAACAATTTCGACTTTGAAATCCCGGACGGCAAGCTGATCGGTCTGCTGGGCCCCTCCGGATGCGGCAAGAGCACCACGCTGAACCTGATCAGCGGTCTGGAAAAGCCTACAGAGGGCCGGGTCTTCTTCGGGGAGGACGACGTGACCAATCTGCCGCCGGAGCACAGAGGCATCGGCCTGGTGTTCCAGAACTATGCCCTGTACCCCCATCTCACCGTAAGGCAGAACATCCTCTTTCCCCTGGAGAACTTAAAGGGGAAAGACAAGCTGTCCAGAGAAGAGATGCTGGAGAAAGCAATGGAAGCGGCGAAGCTGGTGCAGATCCACGAGCTGATGGAGCGAAAGCCCAGGGAGCTTTCCGGCGGCCAGCAGCAGCGCGTGGCAATCGCAAGGGCCCTGGTGAAGCGCCCCAGGGTACTGCTTCTGGACGAGCCTCTCTCCAATTTGGACGCAAGGCTTCGCCTCCAGACCAGGGAGGAGATCAAGCGGATTCAGAAAGAGACCGGAATCACCACTATCTTCGTGACCCACGACCAGGAGGAAGCCATGAGTATCTCTGACATGATCGTAGTCATGAGAGAGGGCATGGTACAGCAGATCGGCAGGCCCCAGGAGGTCTATGACAATCCGGCGAATCTGTTCGTGGCGAAATTCCTGGGGACACCGCCTGTCAATGTCTTTGAGGCCAGAGTGGAACAGGGACAGCTTATCCTTGGGGAGGAGACCGTCCTGGAGGTAAAGGGCCCGGCGGACGGCCCTGTCTATGCAGGCGTCAGGCCCGAGGGCTTTTTGCTTCGCAGAGACGGCGCGTTTTGCTGTGCGCTAAGCGGCGTGGAAGTCATGGGGCGCGATATCAGCGTGGTGGCCTCCAGCAAGGCTTCCCTGTCACCCGCAATCCGCGCCATCATAGGATCGGAAAATCTGGCGGAGATTCCCGCGGATGCCGGCCAGGTCAGATTTGCCCTAAAGCCCGATAAGGTGTTTCTTTTTGACAGGGAGACAGAAGAGCGTATCGCATTTGACGTTTCTGCCCGGTCCGGACTTTGATGCCCCAGTTGATAAAAACAGATAGGAGTAAAGACATGACTCGCTTCAACCGCCTAAAAGGCTGGCTCTACCTCCTGCCGGCAATCCTTTTTCTTGGGTTTTTTATGGTATATCCGCTGATAGACGTATTCGTCTATTCCTTTGAGGAGGGCTACAATTCCGCGTCCCAGACATACTTCGGCACCGGTACCTACAATTATTCCTATGTTCTCCATGACCCGTATTTCCTGCAGGCTCTGAAGAACACGTTCCTGCTGGTGATTATCACCGTGCCTCTGTCCACAGGCATCGCCCTGCTGATCTCCGTGGGCCTGAATTCCATAAAGCCTCTGAAAAATCTCCTGCAGACCGTTTACTTTCTGCCCTATGTGACCAACACCCTGGCGGTGGGGCTGGTGTTCATGATTCTGTTCAAGAAAACCGCCTACTCCGACGGGCTGGTGAATCTGCTCATTCAGTGGTTCGGCGGCGACTCTGTGGACTTTATCGACGGCCCCTATTGGGCAAAGCTGTTCGTGCTGTGTTTTTATACCATATGGGTGGTCATGCCTTTCAAAATCCTGATACTTACCGGCGCCCTGGCTTCTGTCAATCCGGATTATTACAAGGCAGCCAGAGTGGACGGCACCTCGAAATTCCGCACATTTATGCGCATTACATTGCCGATGATCTCGCCGATGATCTTCTACCTGGTGATCACGGGCTTCATCGGAGCTTTCAAGGCTTACAGCGACGCTGTGGCCCTGTTCGGCACGGATCTGAATGCGGCAGGGATGAATACCATCGTAGGCTATGTCTACGATATGCTGTACGGAGACAGCGGCGGCTACCCCTCCTATGCTTCGGCGGCAGCCATTATCCTGTTTGCAATTGTTCTCACGATTACATGTATCAATCTGCTGATCAGTAAAAAGAACGTACATTATTAGAGCAAAGCGCGCAAGGGGGTATGAAAATGAACCGGACAGAAACCAAGAAACACCATACAGCCCGTTCCACGGAAGCTGATTACTCCAAAGCGGAACGCAGTGTCCGGACCCGCCGGACCGCAGCCGGCGCAGTCACCTATTTCTTCCTGGCCCTGTGGGCCCTTATCGTGCTGTTTCCCTTTTACTGGATGATACTGACATCCGTAAAAAGCTACGGCGCATACAACTCGGAATACATTCCGAAATTTTTTACCCTGTCCCCCACACTGCAAAACTACATCGATGCCTTTACGGCGGTGCCGCTTGGACGCTATTTTGTCAATACGATTCTATTCACTGTGCTGACCACCGCCGCCATGATGGTGGTGATCACTTTGGCGGCCTTTGCCTTTGCCAGGCTGGATTTTAAGGGAAGAAACGCGGCTTTCCTCCTGTTTCTGTCCCTGATGATGATACCCAACGAGCTGGTGATCATCACCAATTTCGTCACCATCACCAATCTGGGAATGCGCAATACGTTCCAGGGCCTTATCCTGCCTTCCATCACCTCTGTCTTCTATATTTATCTGCTGAAAGAGAACTTCGAGCAGGTGCCGGACAGCCTGTACAGAGCGGCCAAGGTGGACGGCACTTCGGATATGAAGTACCTGCTTAAGGTGCTGGTGCCCATCTCAAAGCCTACGCTGATCACGGTGACGATCCTGAAGGTGATAGAGTGCTGGAATTCCTATGTGTGGCCCAGGCTGATCACGGACGACGAGGCCTATTACCTGGTGTCCAACGGCATTCAGGAAATCCGGGAAAACGGCTTCGGCCGGGAGAATATCCCTGCCATGATGGCCGCAGTGGTGGTGATTTCACTTCCGCTGATCCTGTTGTTTCTGATATTTCACAAAAAGATCATGGCAGGCGTATCGAGAGGAGGGATCAAGGGGTGACGGATTCAGGATATTCCACGAAGCGGAGACATTCCATGCAGGCCGGACAGCGCGGAAAAAGACGGCGTGTCCTTGCGGCCGCGGCAATATGTATCTTTCTGCTCACAGGCTGCCACGGTTCCAGGGGCCTGGAGGCTTTTGTGATGCCGGAGACTTTCGACACGACGGCGCAATACGAGATTACATTCTGGGCAAAGAACGACACCAACAAGGCTCAGACCGCTATCTACGAGCAGGCCATCGCGGATTTTGAGGAGCTGTATCCCAACATTACCGTGAATCTGCGGCTGTATACGGACTACGGGAAAATATATAACGACGTGATAACAAATATTGCCACCAACACCACGCCCAATGTATGCATCACCTATCCGGACCACATCGCCACCTACCTGACAGGCGCAAATCAGGTGGTTCCGCTGGAGGAGCTGTTTGACAGCGAAAAGTACGGCCTGGGCGGCAGCGAAATCAAGTATGATTCCCCCGGGAGAGAAGAAATCATTCCCCAATACCTGGAGGAGTGCGCGTTCGGCGGCCATTATTATGCCATTCCCTACATGCGTTCCACGGAAAGCTGCTATATCAACAAGACCTATGTGGAGAAGCTTGGGTACAAGCTGCCGGATACTCTGACTTGGGATTTCGTCTGGGAGGTGTCGGAGGCAGCCCTGGCCGCGGACGAAGAGGGGAACTATCTGGTGAACGGTCAGAAAGTGCTGATTCCCTTTATCTATAAGTCCACCGACAATATGATGATACAGCAGCTTCGGCAAAAAGGGATCGGCTATTCCACCCCGGAGGGAGAGATTCTGCTTTTTTCCGATGCCACGAAAGAACTGCTGGAGACAATTGCGGCCCATGCGGAGACCGGAGCATTCTCTACCTTTAAGATTTCCAGTTACCCGGCCAATTTCCTGAATGCGGGACAGTGCATTTTTGCCATTGACTCCACAGCCGGCGCCACCTGGATGGGAAGCGACGCGCCTCTCATAGACATCAGCGCCGACAAGCTGGTGGAATTCGAGACGGAAGTGATGGCCGTACCCCAGTTCGATCCGGAGAACCCCCGGATGATATCTCAGGGACCTTCAGTCTGTATCTTCAATAAGAGAGATCCCCAGGAAGTGCTGGCTTCCTGGCTGTTCGCCCAGTATCTGCTGACTAACGAGGTGCAGATCGCCTACTCCCAGACGGAAGGATATGTGCCCGTGACGGAAAAAGCCAGACAGTCAGCGGAATATCAGGATTATCTCTCCGGAAGCGGCCAGGACAATGCCCTCCATTACGACGTAAAGATCAAGGCCACGAGACTGTTGCTGGAAAACGTGGAGAATACTTTTGTCACGCCTGTGTTCAACGGGTCTGCCTCCCTGCGGGACGCGGCCGGTCAGCTGATTGAAAACACGGTAAAGTCCGTCCGCCGTTCCCAGACAGTGGACGACGCCTACTATGCGAAGCTTTATGAGGATATTGCCTCGCTGTACCGCCTGGACCAGCTCGGCCGCCAGAGCGGTTCCGCCCCAGCCGCAGAGAGAACCGAACTAGGGCCGCTTCCCGGCCCCGCCGTGGCTCTGATCGCCGCTTTGGTCTGTGCATGGGTTCTGATCGCTTTGTACGTTATTTCCCGGAAACGGAAGAAAAAGTAAAATAACTATTCAATTTGACTATTGATTTCTGACAGAATTCTTGTATAATAGTTTTCGATGTATTGACAATGGAAAAAGGTGGAAGCCATTTTCCGTCATCATGATGAATGGGAGTTTTACCCATTGAAAAGAGGAGGATATCATGAAAAAAATCACATCGTTACTATTGGCTGGCGTATTGGTAGCTGCCTGTGCCGGCTGCGGCTCCAAGGGAGGAGACGGCGCGGATGTAAAGTCCGAGGGCGTTATGACCTATGCGGAATATGATGCCGCTGCGCTGGAGTCCGAAGTCGTAATCGAGACCTATGTACAGGCTAAGCAGTCCTGGTGGGAGGATAAAGCCACTCTTTACACCCAGGATAAGGATGGCGGGTATTTCGTGTACAATGTAGCCTGCTCCGAGGAGGATTATGCAAAGCTGAACCCCGGAACCAAGATCAAGGTAACCGGCTACAAGACAGCTTGGTCCGGCGAGGTGGAGATCATAGAGGGTGCTTTCGAAATCATGGAGGGCAATTACATAGCATCCGCTGAGGACGTCACCTCTCTTCTGGCAAACGAGTCCGAACTCATCAAGCATCAGAATAAGTTCGTGGCTTTCAAGGGTATGACCGTAGAAGCTTCCAAGGATGCTGCAGGCAATGAAGCGGCATTCCTTTATAACTGGGACGGCTCCGGCCAGGAGGGCGACGATCTTTACTTCAATGTCTCCCTGGACGGGCAGACCTATACTTTCACCGTGGAATCCTATCTGTGCGACAGCAGCACAGAGGTCTATAAGGCCGTACAGGGACTGAACGTGGGGGACAAGATTGACATGGAAGGCTTCCTGTACTGGTATGAGGGCGTCAACCCCCATATCACTTCTGTGAAAGCGGCCAAGTAATCATTCCTGTCTAGACAGAGCGCTCCAGAACAAAAAAGAACCGGACAGCGGGAAATCTTTTGACCGCTCCGGTTCTTTTTTTGACATGACAAATTATTCCTGAAATTTACGAAAAAAGGTTGACATTCCCGCCAAATGTGCTTATACTGAAAAAGGTCTGATAAATATAGAAGAAAGGAGGCAGTATCATGATGAAGACCAGATTGAATCATATCGTTACATCAGGAAACAAGATCAGGAAAATGCCTCCCGAAGTGAATGCAGATTGAGTTAAGCGGAAGTCTTTTGCATGTCAGCAGCGTAGAAGAAACCATGGCTATCAGTCTTTTGGGATGCCATGGTATTTTTGTGTCTGTACGGGAGGAGATAGGGAGGAGTTGTAATGAAGTTACCAAAAAGCTTTGTCAGCATAGCCGAAAAATACGGCATATCGGAAGATAAAATCATCTTTGCGGCTATGGCTGATTTCGACATGGAATATCGGTTTGCGGATACCATCGTAGCTCTCACAAAAGAGAAGCTCTTGGTGGCAGCCTATCCTTTCAGAGAGAAAACGGAGAAAGGACATGCAGTGGAATACCATTTCGGCGGATACGGCGGATGGCAGCTGAACGAAGAGGCCGCCCTTGCCCAGGAGCCCGCCCTGCAGATCTATGATTTGAGTCAGGTGGAGAAGACGGAAGTGCTGCGCCAGGTGGCCACAGGCGTCCTGATGGCCGAGATAGACGGCGTGGAGCGCAATCTCTGCCATTTTTCCAATACCAGGATGGGAACATTCCTCAAGGTCTGCAGTGTCTTCCAGAAGCTGAAGAAAGAGGAGGAGATCACCGAGGAGGATCTGAGCGTAGAGAAAGGAAAGGAGTGCTGCCCCAAGTGCGGCATGATCTATCCGGATCAGGAGCGAAAGGTCTGCCCCAAATGTATGGACAAAAAGTCCATACTGTTCCGGGTGCTGTCCTATTTTAAGCCCTATAGAAAGTATCTGGTCATCATGATTCTGTGCTATTTCGGAACGGCAGGGCTGAATCTGGTGTGGCCGTACCTAAGCGGTACCGTTCTGTATGATCAGGTTCTGGCACGCAACGAGGAATTCCTTTCGCTGCTGCATCTGCCCGCCGGTCGCTTTGTGACAGCATTGACCGTTTTGGTCATTTCTATGATTGTGACTAAGATAGTCATTCAGGGACTGAGCATGATTCAGGGTGTGCTGGCTGCCCGGATCGCGCCCTCAGTGGTGGCTACATTAAAGAGCCAGGTGTTCTCCTCTATGGGACGGCTGTCCATCAGCTTCTACTCCAAGAGGCAGACCGGCGGCCTGATGACCCGGGTGTCCGACGACGCGGAGGAGATTTCCAGCTTCCTGATAGACGGTATTCCCAATTTCTTCATCAATGTGGGGACCATATTGGCTACCATCATCATCATGTTCCTGTTAAACCCTCTGCTGGCCTTGATGTCCGTCTTCCTGATGCCGGTGCTGGTAGTGATCAGCTACCGTATGATACCTCATCTGTGGCATTACTATGGAAAGAGGCATCGGGCGAACCGGCGGCTGAAAGGGCAGATGAACGAGAACTTTACCGGAGCCCGTGTGGTGAAAGCGTTTGGCCAGCAGGATCAGGAAATGACCCGCTTTAAGAAGAACAACGGCAAGGTGCGCACGGCAGAGATGGATCTGGCACGATATGACAATAAATTCTATGCGCTGTACCGTTCCGTGGAGGATACCATCAGCTTCTTGGTATGGGCCGTGGGCGGCGCAATGATCATCGGCGGCTCCGATATTGAGCTGGGCCTGCTGATCACCTTTTCGGGGTATGTGGGACAGCTTCAGTGGCCCCTGGACTTTTTCTCCCGTGTCATCCGTTGGTACACCCAGTGCATGAACTCGGCACAGCGTATGTTTGAGATCATCGATGCGGTGCCGGAGGTGAAAGAGGTGCCGAATCCCCTGCGTCCTGAGGCGTTTAAGGGAGAGATAGAGCTGCGGAATGTGACGTTCGGCTATGAGGCAAATAAGCCCATCTTAAAGGATATCAGCTTCCATGTGGAAGCCGGGGAAGTATTCGGCATTGTAGGGCGCTCCGGCGCAGGCAAATCCACGCTGGTAAACCTGATTTCCAGGCTCTACGATACCCAGGAGGGCGAGGTGCTGGTGGACGGGATCAATGTGAAGCAGTACGGCTTTCGGGAGCTTCGCAAAAATGTGGCCATGGTGTCCCAGGAGACCTATATCTTCATGGGAACCGTGGCGGAGAACATCGCCTATGCCAGGCCGGAGGCCACCAGGGAGGAAATCATCCGCGCGGCGGTCCAGGCCAATGCCCATGACTTCATCTGCAAGATGCCCGAGGGGTACGATACGCTCTTGGGTTCCTCCAGCCGTTCCCTGTCAGGGGGAGAAAAGCAGCGAATTTCCATCGCCAGAGCCATTCTGGCGGATCCGAAGATACTGATTCTGGACGAGGCCACGTCCGCGGTGGATACGGAGACGGAACTGGCCATCCAGAAATCCCTGGAGAAGCTGGAGAAAGGCAGGACGGTGCTGTCCATTGCCCACAGACTCTCCACTCTGCGCAACGCCACGCACTTGATCGTGCTGGACGACGGGAAGCTCACGGAGTCCGGAACCCACGAGGAGCTGCTGGCAAAGAAAGGGACTTTTTATAAGCTGAGCGAATTGCAGACGAAAGCGCTGGCTATGCGCGGTATCGAGTAAATTGAGCAAAGATTGAGAAAGGCCGTAGAGGCTTTCTTGCGGAAAGGAACAGACATATCATGGAAGGACAGGAAAATAACAGACAGGATCTCCTGGATCTGCAGGAGTTTGACGAAGAGGCCCTGAAAAAAGAATCGGAGGAGCTTCTGGAAATGCATTTTCTCACCAGGGAGAACGCGGTATTTTCCAGGACGGAGGGAGGATTCGTGGCGCTGAAGCTAAAGGACGGGGGAGAGCAGGATTCCGCAGAGGAAGATTCCCAGGGGGAGCGCTCCGGACAGAAGAGACATTCCGGAGAATATGCCCGGGTGGGCGTATACCTCACATTTCCGCTGACGAATCCCGAGGAGTTCATCTCCATCCGGGAGGCGGACGAGAAAGCCAGAGAAATCGGCATTGTCGAGAAGCTTTCCCAGCTTGACAAGGATCAGCAGGAAATGCTGCGGGAGCAGATCAAACTCCGCTATTTCAGGCCCGTCATCACGAAAGTGCTGGATGTAAAGGACGAATACGGATATGCTTACTGGAATGTAGTCACGTCTTTCGGCGCCTGCCGTTTCACCACACAGATGAGCGGCGACGCGGTGATTCATCTGAGCGATTCCAGGCTGCTGGTGACGGATATCGACGGAAACCGTTATGAGATTCCCGATTTCTATCAGCTGGGAGTCATGGAGCGCAAGAAGCTGGATCTCTTCATGTAAAGTGTGCGCCGATTCATCATAATCATCGATTGTGGTTTGCGCATGTGGGTCAGTTTGAGGATGGCCCGATGATTTTCGGGCCGTGGAAAGGCATATGGAACTATGAAACTTTTGTATACATTGGCAGGGCCCCAGCGGGAGGCCCTGAGACTGGAATCCGGGGAAGAGGTGCTGTACTGCGTACCTGTGGACCTGGAATTCGACAGCCGGAAGATGCAGGCCAGGGAGGCTTACACCGGGAAAGTCTTCCTGGTGGTGACAGGGGCTCGCTTCCTGGTGCTGCAGGAAGAAAAAATTGCGGTACAGTTTGCTCTGGCGGAATGTGAGAAAATCAAGTGCGAGCATCAGGTGCACAGCGGCATTGTCATCGTGACGAAAAAGGACGGACAGGTAATCTGCGCGGCTCGTTTTTCCATGCGGCATATCGTCCGTGTGGCGTACCTGGCCAGAGGGGCCCAGTCCGTCATCGAGTCCCTTGCAACAGGGGAGAAGCCGGAGCAGATAGTGAGCCTGGAGTACGAGAAGTACTGTGAGAAATGCGGACGGGCGCTCCCCGGAACCAGCAAATGCCCCTACTGCGAGGGAAAGGCGGACATCCTGAAAAAATTTTTGGCTCTCTGCGGGGAGTATGTGGGGAAGCTTTTGTTAATCTCCCTGCTGATGGCGCTGATCTCCGCCATGAATCTGGCCATACCTTTGGTACAGCGTAAATTCATTGACGGGACGCTGTCTACCGGAACCGGCAGCTGGCGGGAGCTGTGGATCTTCATCGGAATTACTTTCAGCATGCTGATCGCCCGCATTCTGCTGGATGTGTTTCGATACTGGCAGTGCGTGTCCCTGGGAAGCGCGCTGAGCATGAGCCTGCGGCGCAAGCTCTATTATAAGATACAGTCCCTCTCCCTGTCCTTTATCAACAACAGGAAGCCGGGAGAACTGCTGAACCGTGTCTCCCGGGATACCAATCAGATCCGGGGCTTCATGGAAGAGGTGTTCGGAGACATGTTCTCCACACTGCTTACCATGACCGTGTCCCTGATCGTGATGTTCATGATCAGCTGGAAGATGACATTGTTGTCTACGTTCTTTATCGTGATTGTGTTTGGGGTGACCAGGGCTTTCTGGCACCATATCCACAGCATCTTCCACAGACAGTGGCTGAAGTCGGACGATCTGGCCAGCAGCCTGCAGGACATTATCTCCGGTATGCGGGTGGTGAAATCCTTTGGAAAAGAGGAGCGCGAGGCGGCACGCTTTCAAAAGAAGACGGAGGAGTACGCCGACATCAGCAGACGCAACGAGACTTTCTGGGCAGTCTTTTTCCCCATACTGACTTTCCTGCTGGGGGCGGGCTCTTACATTGCCGTATACTTCGGCGGCATAGACGTGCTGAACGGGGACATGAGCCTGGGCGAGCTGGTACAGTTCGTCACTTACTGCGGCTATCTGTTCGGGCCCCTGAGCTGGATGACCCATCTGCCCAGGATGCTCATGCAGATGATCACCAGCCTGAACCGAATCTACGACGTGCTGGACGAGGAGCCCCTGATTGCGGACAAGGCGGACAGCAAGGAATTCCTGATTGACGGTGCTTTTGACTTTCAGCGGGTGTCCTTTGGCTACCATACCTATGAGCCGGTGCTGGAGAATATCAGCTTCCAGGTGAAGCCCGGGGAGATGATCGGTCTGGTGGGCGCTTCCGGCACAGGGAAATCCACACTGATCAACCTGATCATGCGGCTGTACGACGTGGACCAGGGCAGAATCCTGCTGGACGGCGTGGATCTGCGGGACGTAAAAGCCGAGTGCCTGCACTCCCAGATCGGTGTGGTGCTCCAGGAGACTTTCCTGTTCTCCGGCAGCATTTTGGCCAACATCCGCTTCGCCAGACAGGACGCTACTTTGGCGGAGGTGGTTCAGGCGGCCAAGGCAGCCAATGCCCATGACTTCATCTGCAAGACGCCTGACGGCTACAATACTTACGTGGGCGAGCACGGCTACAACCTCTCCGGCGGAGAGCGGCAGAGGATCGCCATCGCCAGAGCTATCCTGAACAATCCCAGGCTCCTGATCCTGGACGAGGCCACCTCTGCTTTGGATACGGAGAGCGAGTTCCTGATCCAGCAGGCTCTCGACAGGCTGGTAAAAGGCCGGACCACATTTGCCATCGCCCACAGGCTGTCCACTTTGCGAAATGCTGACAGGCTTGTAGTAATTGACAAGCACGGCGTCGCTGAGATCGGCACCCACAATGAGCTGCTGGAGCAGAAAGGGATCTACTACGGGCTGGTGACGGCACAGCTGAAGATGGCGGAAGGAAAATAATCGGAGATATAACGGCAAAAGATTACGGCGGCATCGGGAACCGGGTGCTGCCGTTTCCGCATCCGAAAATCACCGGGTGGAGCCGGAAAAATAAGAAAAAAGCTTTGTGAGGGGATATTTATGGAGCGTTTGCTGATCATAGAGGACGACGCGGACAACAATCAAATGATAAAGGAATACCTGGAGTCCCATGGCTATGCCTGTACCCAGGCCTATTCCGGCAGCGAGGGAAAGCTCTTGTTTTCCATGGAACACTTTGATTTGGTTCTTCTGGATCTGATGCTGCCGGGGGTGGCGGGGGAGGAGCTGGTGAAACTGTTTGCCGGGAAAGCGCCCGTTATCGTGCTGTCTGCCAAGAGCGGGCTGGACAGCAAGGTAAAGGTGCTGTCCGACGGAGCGGAGGATTATATCTGCAAGCCTTTCGAGCTCCAGGAGCTTCTGGTTCGGATCCAGGTACAGCTGCGCAGGCAGGAGCGGAGAGCAGGGACAGAGCATGAAATGCCTCAGGGATGCGCCTATACTTATCGGGAATGGGTGCTGCGTCCGGACAGTCAGGAGATGACTGCCGCGGGAATGCCGGTTGTGCTCACGCGCCATGAGTTCCTGATTCTGGAGCTGCTTGTCCGAAATCCCAAAAGAGTGTTCTCAAAGCAGATGATCTATGAATATGCCTGGGGGGAGGAATACCTGGCAGAGGACAAGACCATCAATGTACATATCAGCAATATCCGCGGAAAACTAAGGGAAAGCGGCACGGACAGCTATATCCAGACCGTCTGGGGGCTGGGATTTAAGCTCTGTTGAAATCTTTACCTTTTCTTAAACCTTTCTGAGCGCTTTTTGAAAGATTCCGGTTCATAATAGACAGCAGATCAGGAAAGGAGATTTCAGGGAATGACGAAAGAACAGGAAAAGATGGCTGTGGAAACCCTGTCGCTGACCAAAACCTACAAGGGCAAAGCGGCGGTGAGCCATCTGAATATGAAAGTAAGAGAGGGATCGATCTACGGATTCATCGGTAGAAACGGAGCCGGGAAATCCACTACGCTGAAGATGCTCTGCGGGCTTGCAAAGCCTACGGAGGGAGAGATCAGACTGTTCGGGAAGCCGGCCGACGATCCCTATGTGGCAAGGCGGATCGGAAGCCTGATTGAAACCGCCGGACTGTATCCCGGTATGACAGCAAGGGAGAATATGGTGCTGAAAGCCAGATGCATGGGACTCCCCGACGAAAAGGACGTGGACAGGATCCTGGACACCACAGGCCTGGGGAATGCGGGCAGGAAGAAAGTGCGCCATTTCTCCATGGGTATGAAGCAGAGGCTGGGGATTGGGCTTGCGCTTTTAGGCAATCCGGACCTGTTGATTTTGGATGAGCCCATCAACGGATTGGATCCCGAGGGCACCAGGGAGGTACGCCAGCTTTTGCTCACCCTGTTCCAGGAGGGCAAGACTCTCATCATCAGCTCCCATATCCTGGGAGAACTGAGCAAGATCGCCACACATTACGGCATTATCAGGGCAGGGAATCTGGTGGAACAGATCGACAGAGAGCGTCTGGAAAACAACTGCAGGGATTACTTTCAGATAGAAGTGAACGACAGCAAGCGCGCGCTGCCCCTGATTTCGGAGCAAATGCCCAGCATACAGGCAGAGGTCATGGACAATCGTCTGATACGCCTCTATGATTTGAAAGACGGCGCAGGACTGAATCAGCTTCTGATCGTCAACGGGATACAGGTCCATTCCTCGGGATTCCACCACATGGATCTGGAAGAATACTTTTTGAACCGCATGGACAATCTGACAAGTCAAGAATCCGCTGCATCCAAGGGAGGTGAGGAGCATGTTTAATCAGCTGCGCATGGATCTATATCGTATGAAGAAGAGCAAATCCGTCTATGTATGCTTTCTGTGCATGCTGGGCGTCATTTTCTTAAGCTATGTCATGGCCTATCTGCTGGCCACGCCAAACGGCCAGCAGACAGCGCTGAAGCTGGGCATGCTGACACTGAGCGAACTGGACATGGGCAAGACCTATCTGGAAGGCATTGACCTGCTGGGAATGTTCCGGGAAGCCAATATGGACGGAGGAATGTACAGCCTTATCTTCGGAATTGCGGTGACCCTGTTGGTATCCGGGGATTATCAGGGCGGCTTTATCAAGAATATCCTGCCTCTGCACAGGGAGCGCTGGACCTATGTGGGCAGCAAGCTGATCGCGTCAGGCATCCTGAATTTCCTGTATCTGACGGCCGGCTTTGCGTTCAACGCCCTGGTGAATCTGCTGTTCCATAACCTGGTTCCGCTGTCTGACTGGAAAGGGACGCTGTTCTATCTGGGCTGGGTCTGGGTGGTGACCATGGGCTTCGCGGCTCTGATCATCATGCTCTGTGTGCTGAGCCGCAACGTTACCATAGGGGTGCTGGGCGCGGTATTGGGCGGAAGCGGCATTATCGTCACACTGCTTTCCGGCATCACGCAGCAGTTCCATCTAAGCGGCTGGGAAGAGTATACGCTCTACTTTAATCTGACATATGGTCCCTCCGCTTATACTTCTGCGGGAGATCTGAGAGGAGTCGCCGTGGGACTGGTATTCCTGGCGGTTTACACTGCCGCGGCAATGATCACGGTCATGAAGCGTGACGTCTGATTTCCCCGTAAAATTGATTAGGGAAGTCTTATTGACAGGAAAGGATCGGAATTGATATGGAGCTTCTTCTGGCGGCTTTGAGTGCTTTGTGTATCTATCTGAGTTTTATCTGTGTGCGCAGTCGAAAGGAACTGCACTCCCTCTGCAGACAGCTGGAAGAGGTCTCGGAGGGAAGTCATATAGAGCTGACAGTGAACAGCCGCCGGAAGCCGGTACTGGAGCTGTGCCGGATGTTGAACCGCGTCCTGCGCATTCGGGACGCGCTTCATCTGCGGTATGAAAGGGACGAAAGACAGCTGAAACAGAATATCACCAGCTTGGCCCACGATATCAGAACCCCTCTCACCGGGGCTTTCGGCTATGTACAGCTGGCAGAGGAATGCCGCGATGCCGGGAAACAGGCGCATTATCTTGCGGCGGTAAAGAGAAGACTGTCGGAGCTGGAAGACATGCTGGAGGAAATGTTCTTATATACGAAGCTGACCGGCGAGGATTTCATTCTTTCGCCGGAGCGGCTTCAGGTACTGCCTCTGCTCGGCGAATGCCTCCTGAGCCTCTACACGAAATTTCAGGAGGCAGGTACCTCACCCAATGTGAGTTTTGAGTCGGAAGATTTTTACGTCATGGCCCACAAGGAGGCCTTGCAGCGCGTCTTCCTGAATCTGATTCAAAATGCGCTGGTGCATGGGGAGGGCGGGATCACCGTCCGCCAGACAGGAAAGCAGCTGCAGTTCGAGAACCTGCTCCCCGGAAATGATACGCCCAATACAGAGCAGATATTCGACAGATTCTATAAAAGCGACCCTGCCAGAGGAAAGGGCTCCTCGGGGCTGGGACTTTATATTGTCCGGGAGCTGATGCGGAAAATGGGCGGGGAAGCGGACGCGGCCCTGTACGGCAGATGTCTTCGGATTACACTTTATTTTTCATAATAATGATTAATAACATACTTCTCCTTGACGAAAAAACCGGATAATGATACTGTATAAATCAGAATGTAAAAAAGCCTTACGAAAGGAGATTTATAATGTTCGATTTATCTGCTCTGTATCAGGTCACGGACATAAAATCGCGCTCAATCAGCGCAGAAAACTTTACCGGAGAACCCGGCAAGGGAGGCATGTGCCCTCTGGAAGACGGAATTGCGGGCCAGGCCGCCAGGGATCTGGGCATCGGATGGAAAGTGAATCCCTATATCCGCATCCGGGCCAAGAGCACCTATGAAATTGCCGATATCCATGGTCCGGGTATGATCCGCCATATCTGGCTGACGCCCCAGGGACGCTGGCGCGACGTGATTCTGCGCATTTACTGGGACGGACAGGAGAACCCCTCCGTGGAATGTCCCGTGGGAGATTTCTTCTGCATGGGCTGGAATGAGTATGCCCCCATCCAGTCTCTGGCTGTGTGCGTGAATCCCGGAAGCGCTTTCAACTGCTACTGGCAGATGCCTTTCTTGTCCAAATGCCGCATGACCCTGGAGAACATCTCGGACAATGACACGGTCATCTATTATCAGATTGATTATACCCTGCAGTCCCTGCCGGAGACCGTTGCATATTTCCATGCCCAGTTCCGCAGAGTGAATCCCCTGCCCTACAAGGATGTATATACGATTGTGGACGGAATAGAAGGGAAAGGACAGTATGTGGGCACTTATATGGCCTGGGGCGTGAACAACAGCAACTGGTGGGGAGAGGGCGAGATCAAATTCTATATGGATGAGGACAGGGACTATCCTACCATCTGCGGCACCGGAACCGAGGATTATTTCTGCGGCTCCTACAATTTCGAGAACCCCGTGACCCATGACGAGTATGTGCCTTTCTCCACGCCGTACACAGGGCTGCAGGTTCTGGCCCCGAACAAACTCTACCGCAGCCAGTTCCGCTTCGGCATGTACCGCTGGCACATTCCGGATCCCATTTACTTTGACCGGAGCTTAAAAGTGACCATCCAGGCGCTGGGTTGGAGAAGCGAGGGCCGTTACCTGCCTCTGCAGGATGATATGGCATCCGTGGCATACTGGTATCAGACCCTGCCCACGGCTCCCTTTCCCGCGCTTCCGGACAGGGATTACCTGGAAGTCATATAGCACCCAGAGCGGGCAGAGCAGTTCGCCGGAAAACACGGCATCCGTCATGCCTTGCATCCGCGCAGGCCGTCTTCAGAGCAGCGCGGCTTCCTGGGAAATGACCATAGGCTGCTCTGAGCTGTTCGACCAAATCCAGGCTGCAAAGGACGGCAATTAAGGCGTCAGGACACGGAGACGTCGGTCTATCCCACCGGGCCGGGTACGGAACTGGAGCCGACAGAAAAAAGGAGAGACAATATGAAGACAATCGTACATGTCATTTCTCATTCTCACTGGGACAGAGAGTGGTACATGGCCTTTGAACAGCACAGAATAAAGCTGGTGGACCTGATCGACCAGTCCATGGAGCTGTTTGAAAAAGACGCTGCTTTCAGCAGTTTCCATCTGGACGGGCAGACCATCGTGATGGACGACTATCTGGAGATCAAGCCCCAGAACAGGGAAAGACTGAAAAAACATGTCAGGGAGGGAAGATTTTCAGCCGGCCCCTGGTACATCCTGCAGGATGAGTTTCTGACCAGCGGGGAGGCCAATGTGCGCAACCTCCTGGTGGGAAGAGCGGAGGCTCTGGAATACGGAGGACTCTGCCCTGTAGGCTATTTCCCCGACGCTTTCGGCAACGCGGGACAGATGCCCCAGCTCTTAAAGCAGGCAGGCATGAAAGCAGTGGTGTTCGGGCGGGGCGTGAAGCCGGTGGGCTTCAACAATGAGGTCCAGGGAGGCGAATACGAATCCATGTATTCCGAGATGATGTGGGAGTCCCCGGACGGCAGCGCTCTTCCCGGCATTCTCTTTGCCAATTGGTACAGTAACGGCATAGAGATTCCCGTGGAGGAGGAAGCGGCAAAGGTCTACTGGGAGGAAAAGCTGGCAGGCGCAAGACGGTTTGCCGGAACCCGCCATCTGCTGCTTATGAACGGCTGCGATCATCAGCCGGTGCAGAGAGACTTGGGAGCGGCGCTGGAGACGGCGAGAAAGCTCTATCCGGACATAGAGTTCATCCACTCGGACTTCAACACCTATGTGGACGCAGTCAGCCGGGAGCTGAAAAATGTCTCCACCGTGCGCGGGGAGCTGATCAGCCAGGAGACGGACGGCCGCTTTACGCTGGTGAACACCACCTCCTCCCACATTCCGCTGAAACAGATGAACCGGGTCTGTGAGACTGCGCTGGAAAAAGAGGCGGAGCCCATGGCCGCGCTGGCTTCCCTGTGCGGAAAGGCGTATCCCGAGGAGCTTCTGCGCTACAGCTGGAAAACGCTGATGCAGAACCACCCCCATGACAGCATCTGCGGCTGCAGTGTGGATCCCGTGAACGAGGAGATCAAAATCCGCTTCGACAAGAGCCGCCAGGTGGCAAAGGAACTGTTTGCGGACAGCTGTGCCTGGATGGCGGACCGTATCCACACCGAAACGCCATATCCTATTGTGGTGTTCAACACCACAGGCTGGAACCGCAGCGGCATGGCGGAGGTAATGGTGGATTATAAGAGAAGCTATGGCGGGAGGCTTACCGGGCAGTATGAGGAGATGGAGAGACTGCAGATCCCTGAGCTGGTGTTAAAGGACGCGGACGGAAACGAGATTGCCGCCACGATCCGGGACGCGGGCGTAAGCTTTGGCTATGAGCTCCCGGAGGACAGATTCCGCCAGCCCTATATGGCAAGGCAGCTCAAAGTGACCTTTGAGGCCGAGAACGTTCCGGCGCTGGGGTACTGTGCCTACCGTCTGGAAGAGGCCTCCGGAACAAAAAATCCGGATAAAAAGCGCCTTTCCCTGACTCCCGCGAAGCAGGTGATGGAAAATGCTTTCCTCCGGGTGGAGATCCACGGGGACGGCAGCTATTCCGTGACGGAAAAGGAAAGCGGGAAGCATTATCCCCGGATCGGCTATTACCAGGATTGCGGAGATATCGGAAACGAGTATATATTTATACAGGATTCCGGTATGGAGGAAATTACCACCCTGGGGACAGAGGCGAGGGTCCGGCTCATAGAGGATGAGCCCTACCGCTGTACCTATCAGATCGACCACAAAATCATGGTGCCCGACGGCGCGGATGAATTGCTGGACAGGGAACGCCGCCAGTGCGTGGACCTGTATGAGCGGAAAGCGGGCAGGAGCACCCGGCTGACGGAGCTTGCCGTCACGACGCTTTTGCGGCTGGAGCGCGGCGCAAAGGGGCTCAAGGTGGAGACCACCATCCACAATACCGCTAAAGACCACAGAGTCAGGGTGATGATACCCACAAACCTGCAGGCGCAGACCCATTTCGCGGATTCCACCTTTGAGGTGGTGGAACGCCCCAACCGTCACGGCAAAGCCTGGCAGAACCCCAGCGGCTGTGAGCACCAGCAGAACTTTGTGGCCATGGACGACGGGACGGACGGCATTCTGGTGGCGAATTTCGGCCTGTACGAGTATGAGGTGCTGCCGGACAGGGACAATACCATTGCCGTGACGCTGCTGCGCTGTACCGGAGAAATGGGAGACTGGGGGGATTTTCCCACCCCTGCGGCCCAGCTTCCCGGGACCCACACCGTCGCATACGAGATCGTCCCTTACAAAAAGGAGGCGATCACGGAGGCGTTTACGGAGGGACATCTGTTCCAGACAGAGCTGGGGGCGGTGAGTCCGGCGTCAAAGGGCGGCTACCTGAAAGCCCAGTCGGCATGTGCCGCGGAAAAGACATTGCCGCCCAGAGCGGGCTTCTTCACCTGGAGCGGCAAAGGGCTGAATCTGACAGGATTCAAGAAAAAGGACGGCGCCAGGGATATCGTCATCCGCTTTGTAAACGAGACGAAAGAGACCGCGGAGCTGACAATAGAAAGCCAGGGCTGGTTCGGCGAGATGTACCACAGCAACGTAATCGAAGAGAGAATTCGGGCCGCCGTTCCGGGAGAGGACGGCCGCTATCACATGACAGTGAAGCCCTTTGAGATTTTTACGATCGGCATTGTGCCTGACGGCCGAAAATACGGCAAATAACTTTTTGAAAATTTTTTACTAAAAACTGTAAAAAACTGTTGACTCACACAACTTTTATGATATAATAAAAGTTGTGTATGGGCTATATGCAATACATAAAAAATAACCCAATCAGTCATGTTGCGGGACTGAAGGGAGGGTCGGGTGGACATGTCAAACGTAATCGTAAAAGAAAACGAAACATTGGACAGCGCATTGCGCCGTTTCAAGAGAAGTTGTGCGA